>NZ_JBEPDC010000007.1:0-319341 GCF_040300065.1 Nonomuraea sp. NPDC000554
CGGCGGGGTGGCGTCGGCGGCGGCTGCCGCCGCGGCGGCGCGGGCCTGCGCCAGGCCGCTGAACGACCAGGGGACGGCGAGCCAGCCCGCCCACGCCAGCATGACCACGACCGGGACGTCCCCAAGCCGGGCCAGGCGCGACAGCGTGGCGAGCGGCCCGCGCAGGCGGCCGCTCCTGTGCGTGTGCTCGGTCACCATCCTCCAACCAGCCGCTGCTGCTCATCGGCCCGCGGTGCGAGGGTGCGGCGGCTCCGGGCCGCCAGCGGCCCGGAGCCAGGCACGTGTAGCCCTGATCCTAGCCAGTTTCAGACCTTGCGGTTCGAGCCCGGCTCTCCCAGGCCTCAAGAGATGATCTTCCGTGGCGTGATCCGGTGAAACCGGGGAAGGGCGGCTCCTGGCCGGTGAGGGCGTCAGCGGTGCCGCGGATCTCGACGCCCCGGACGGTCCACGGGTTGGTGGACGCCGGCTCGTCCACCGCGAACGCCACCGTGCTGCCCGCCGCGATGTTCCGGAACTTCTCGGACGCGCCGATGTCGATCGTTCCGGCCTCGGCGTCGACGAAGAAGCCGACAGGGCTGCTCTGCGCCTGGCCCTCGGGCGAGATCGTCGCGAGGCAGTCGAGCTCTGCTCGGGTGAAGGTCACGGGGCAGAGCAGGCAACCTCGCGCCCGGTTGAGGTCAACCGGCTCCGCCGGTGAGCCAGCGCAGCGGGTTGTCGTGGGTGATGACGCGGATGGTGTCCTCGTCGACGCCCACCTCCCGCAGGCGCGGCAGCAGCGCGTGGAAGAGCTGGGCGTATCCGGCTCCGCCGTACTTCTGGAGGTGTGCCACCCGGCAGACGCCGGTGCTCAGCAGCAGGCGGTCGGCGTGGCCGTCGTCGATGAGGCCGAGTGCGGTCCTGGCCGCCTGGTCGGGGCCGTGGGTGAGCGCGCCGAGGCTGACGTAGGCGCCCGCTTCGGCGATCTTGCGGGCGATGACGGGGTCGGTGCCGGCGTAGCCGACGGCGACCTTGGAGCCCGGCAGGCCCTGGGTGAGGAGGATCTCCAGCAGGCCGAGCCCGTCCTGGCCGTACGTGGCGACCGGCAGGTGGGTCGCCAGGGAGGCGTGCGCGGCGGCGATCAGGGCGCGCTCCTCGGCGGGGGTGGGCTCGGCGCCCCAGGCTCCGACCTCGCCGATGACGCCGGGGAACACACCGCTGCTGTCGAGGCCGTCGGTGATCTCGCTCATCAGGCGCCGGGTGAGTGTGCTGACGTCCGCGTCGGCCAGGTCGGCGAACGGCTGCGTCGCCAGGCCGGTCGAGGCCACCACGGGGACCCGGCTGCCCGCGGCGACGCGCGCCAGGGTGGCGGCGTCGCGTCCCATCCCCATGCAGGTCAGCTCGACCACGAGGTTGAGCTGGTCGGACTGCCGCAGGTCGAGGAGTTCGGCGGTGACCGTCTGCTCCTCGTCCAGCCAGCGGTGCGGGTCGGAGTCGATGCCGACCGCCCAGCGCATGTCGGTGCGCAGGTGCTCATGGGGGAGAACGGCACCGTTGACGGCGGCCGCGCGGATCGGGCCGGTGACGGTGCGTAGCATGACCTCGGGCATAGTGGACCTTAACCGATGCTTGCCGGATCTCGCCGGTAGAGGCACGAAATTTTACTGTCTGGGTAGTTTCGTCGTTGAGTGCGACAGTCAAGTGTTGCGTGCCGCTTCTCCCGGCCGCCGCCCGTATCCTGGAGGGCACATCTACGTCCGGGGGGAGACGTGCCCATCCAGAACTTCGAAGCCGGCGACGCCGACGCCATGAAGGACGAGGCGGCCGCCCGTTCCGCCATGCCCGCCCGCACCGGCCTGCAGGGCTGGCTCGACGGCATCAGGGCCACCCGCACGGGGGCGCTCACCCTGAAGATCGTGATCGGCGTGATCGGCGCGGTCATGGTGGTCGGCGGGCTGATCATGGTGCCGTTCCCCGGGCCCGGGTGGCTGGTCGTGTTCGCCGGGCTGGCCGTGCTCGCCACCGAGTTCCACTGGGCGCACAAGGTGCTGGAGTTCGGCAAGCGCACACTGCACGCCTGGACCGAGTGGTACAAGCGGCAGGGCTGGACCGTCCGCATCCTGGTGCTGCTCGTGACCGTCGCCGCCGCCGCGGTGATCGTCTACTTCGGTATGCGGACCGTCGGCATCGATCTCCTTGAGTGGGGCCGGAAACTGCTCTGAGACCCGCTCGCTATCGATCGGCGACTGGCGCGGTCCGGCTGTCTATTCTGCGGGCGTGCTCGCCGAACTCGCCCTCGCGCTGTCGTTGACCATGCCGCTCCCCGGAACCGGGGTGACATATCTCGATAAGACCGGCGACCCCGTCCGGGTCGTCGCGTACGGACTCGGCACCAAGAGCGTCTACCTGCGCAACCGCGACGGCACCGCGTTCGCCCAGCAGAAGGGCGTCGAGGAGGTCGCGCTCTCGCCCGACGGCCGCACCGTCGCCGCGGTCCCCGGAAGCTACCGCTCGGGCTACGACGAGCTCCTTCTCACCGACCGGGGCACCGGCGCGGTCCGCCGGATCCGCACGGTCAAGCAGCCGCTCACCGCCTCCTACGCGTCCTGGTCCCGCGACAGTGCCAAGGTCGCCCTCACCGTCGAGCGCAAGGACGGCGGCAAGTGGCGCACCACCGGCTTCGCCGTCGTCGACGCGAAGACCGGCTCCACCAGCACGGTCACCTTGACGGGCGTCGACAGCGGCACCACCTTCTGGTGGAACCCCGACGGCAACCTCGTCGCCAGGTACGGCACCGGCCTGCGCGTCTACCGCCCCAGCGACGGCGCGGTGGTGAGCACCCAGCCGGGCCTCGGCCGGCCGGCCGGGCCGGAGCGGTCGTACTCGCCGTCGGGCAAACGGCTGGCCACGTGGTGCCCGTCGCGGTTCAAGGAGCAGCTCTGCGTGGTCGACCCGGCCACGGGCACGATCGCCAAGCGCGTGGCGACGCAGCCGGTGGCGCTGTTCGGCTGGTGGGACGAGGACCACGTGATCGCCGCCACGGCGTACCGGGGCGCGTACCGGCTGTCGGTGCTGGACCTGAACGGGAAGACGACCCGCGTGCTCGCCGCCGTCACGCGCAGGACGTGGGACGGCGGCTTCTGGGTGGCCTTCGCCAGGAACTAGAGGTACAGCCCGGTGCCGTGGTCGGTCTCCTGGGTGGCCACCGCGTGCAGGTCGCGCTCGCGCATGACCAGGTACACCTGCGCGTGCAGCTCCACCTCGAACTGGTCTTCGGGGTTGAGCAGGACCTTGTCGCCCACCTTGACCGAGCGCACGTTCGACCCGACGCCGCAGACCTCGCCCCAGGCCAGGCGGTTGGCCAGCTTCACGGTCGCCGGGATGACGATCCCGGAACCGCTCCGGCGCTCCTCGGCCTCGTGCTCCAACCGGATCATGACCCGGTCGTGCAGCATCTGGATCTCGAACTTAGGCTCTACCACAACGGGAAGTTTACGTGCCCGCCCGAAAACTCGTACGTCCCCGCCGCGCGCATACGGGCGGAGCCGGGGTGTGGGGCGACGGCGCCTTCCGCCTCAGCACGGTCCTCACCCGCGGGCAAGGGCTTCCCGGTGCGGTTCACCGAGGCGGGCGTCAGGAAAGCCTGAGGACGGCGAACACCGGCCGGTGGTCGGTGCCCGCCAGCGGGTGGACGCCGTAGGAGGTCACCGCCGTCCGGGCGTCCGCCAGCACGTGGTCGATGACCACCCCCGGATACCGGCTGTAGCCGGGCTGCGGCCAGGTCGCCGTGAAGCCCTGCCCTGTCGCGTCGCCCGCGTCCCGGTAGCCCGCCGCCAGCAGGGCGCGTAGCGGCTGGTGGTCGAGGGTGGCGTTGAAGTCGCCGGCCAGCACGCGCGGCTGCCCGCCCCCGCGGGGCAGCGCGTCCAGTCCGGCCCGCCAGCACGTCAGGCTCTCGCGGTGCTTGGGAGGGCACGGGTGGACGGAGACGATCTCCACCCGCACCCCGCCCGGCTCCGTGAGCACCGCCCTGGCCTGCGTGAACCGGATCGTGATCGGCTCGGCCGCGGTCAGCGGGTACCGGGAGTAGACGCCCGACCCGCTCGCCCCCGGACCGGGCAGCTCGACCGCGTGCGGAAGCGCCCTGCGGATCTCGCCCAGCCGCTCGGCGGCCTCGGGGGTGAGCTCCTGCAGGGTCAGCACGTCCGGTCTGAGCCGGGTGACCAGCGCCGCCAGCTCCGCCAGGTCGGCCGAGCCCACCATCAGGTTCGCCGCCAGCACCCGCAGTTCCCGCCCCCGAGGGGGAACCGCGCCATCGGACACGCCTCTGGGCAGCACGGCGGCGGCCAGCGCCACGGCGACGGCCAGCGCGACCGCGCCCGCCGCCCATCTCCTGAGCGCCGCGGCCGCGACCAGGACGAGCAGGGACGCCGCCGCGGCGTACGGCGTGTACGCCGCCACCGGCACCCACGGCCACAGATCCCCGAACCCGCCGACCCTCAGCACCGCCCATGCCGCGAACGGCGTCACCGCGAGCCAGACCAGCCCGCTCACCAGAATGCGCACACGCACCTCCGACCCTGTATCGCCACGAACCCCCACGAAGGTTCATGAGAAGGTGTGCACCATGCGCGACGTGGAAGCCAGGGTGCTGACCGCCATCGACGAGGCCGAGACCGTCAACCTGCTGGCCGAGACCGTCAGGGTGCCCAGCGTCACGGGCACGGACGCCGAGTCTGACCTGCAGCACCGTTTCGCCGGGATGCTCGCCGAGGCGGGCATGGACGTGGACGTCTGGAAGCTCGACCTCGACGACCTCAGGCGGCGCGCGGGCTTCCCCGGCACCGAGGCCCCGAGGACGGAGGGGTACGGCGTGGCGGCCGTCACCGGAGGTGAGGGCGTCCCGGCGCTCGCCCTGCAGGGCCACGTGGACGTCGTCCCGACCGGTGACCTGGCCAAGTGGGAGGGCAGCGACCCGTTCGCCGCCCGCATCGCCGGAGGCGTCCTGCACGGCAGGGGCGCCTGCGACATGAAGGCGGGGCTCGTCGCCAACCTGGCCGTGGTCCGCGCGCTGAAGCGGGCGGGCGTCAGCCTGGGCCGGCCGCTCGCCGTGCACTGCGTGATCAGCGAGGAGGACGGCGGCCTCGGCGCGTTCGCGACCCTGGCCAGGGGCCACACCGCGGAGGCGGCCGTCATCACCGAGCCGACGAGCGGCGCCGTGATCACCGCGAGCGCGGGCGCGCTGACGTTCCGGCTGGAGGTCGCCGGACGGGCCGCGCACGGCGCCACCCGGTACGAGGGGGTCAACGCGGTCGAGGTGTTCTGGCCGGTGTTCGAGGCGATCAGGCGGCTGGAGGCCGAGCGCAACCGCGACCTGCCGGGCGTCTTCGACGGCAACGCGATGCCGTACCCGATCGAGATCGGCACCGTGCGGGCGGGCGACTGGGCGAGCAGCGTCCCCGACCTGCTCGTCGCCGAGGGGCGCCTCGGGGTCCGCCTGGACGAGGACCCCGCCGAGGCGCGGGCCGCGTTCGAGGAGGCCGTGCTGGGCACCGGGCACCCGTGGCTGCGCGCCAACCCGCCCGCGGTGACCTGGCCCGGCGGGCAGTTCGCCAGCGGGCGGCTGCCCGCCGGGCATCCGCTGCTCGACGAGGTGCGCAGGGCCGTCGCCGACACGGCGGGCCGGACGATCGCCGAGTCCGCCGCGCCTTACGGGAGCGACCTGCGGCTGTACGCGGCGGGCGGCGTCCCGTCGCTGCACTTCGGCCCGGGGGACGTGCGGTTCGCGCACGCTCCCAGGGAGCAGGTGGAGCTGAGCGAGCTGCTGGAGGTGACCAGGGCGCTGGCGCTGCTCGCGGTGCGGCGCTGCGGTGCCCACTGACCCGGCGGTGCTCGCGCGCCGCGTTTGCAGCTCCGCGATGAATGGGACTACAGTCCGATTCGTGGAGTCCTTGGAGCTGCTGCGGTCCCGTCCGGTGCGGGAGCGGGCGGACGCGGCGCGCAACAGGGAGAAGGTGCTCGCCGCCGCGGCCAAGCTGTTCGCCGAGAAGGGCGTCGAGGCGGTCTCGATGGACGCGATCGCCGCCGAAGCCGGAGTCGGCAAAGGCACCCTTTTCCGCAGATTTGGCGACAAATCCGGGCTTGCGGTGGCGCTGCTGGACGCACGGGAGCACGAGCTTCAGGAGCGCATCCTCTCGGGCCCGCCCCCACTCGGCCCCGGCGCCGCGGCCCCCGACCGCTTGGTGGCCTTCTTCACCGCCTACCTCGACTACCTGCTCGCCCACCTGGACCTGGTGCGGATGTCCGAGACGGCCAGCCAGGGCGCGCGCTACCGGATCGGCGCCTACCGCTTCTGGCACCGCCACGTCGCCATCCTGCTCGCCGAGGCCGGCCCGGGCCGCGACGCCGACGCGCTCTCGCACACCCTGCTCGCCGCTGTCGCCGCCGAGGTCGTGGAGGTCCTGCGCGACGAGCTCGGCGAGGCGCGCGCGAGAGCGGGCGTCACCGAACTGGCCCGCGCGGTGTGCTCAACGGCGTGACCGCCCGGCGGCGCGACTCCGGCACGATCAGGGGAGTGCCCGACTGCGGGTCCTCGATGATCTCGCACCGCAGGTCGAAGACCCGTTCCACCAGCTCCGGCGTGATGACCTCCGACGGGTCTCCCTCGGCGACGACGCCGCCGTCCCGCATCACGATCAGGTGCGTGGCGTAGCGGCACGCCTGGTTGAGGTCGTGCAGCACCGCCACCAGCGTCCGTCCGGCCTCGTGCAGGTCGGCGCAGAGGTCGAGCACCTCGATCTGGTGGGAGATGTCGAGGAACGTCGTCGGCTCGTCCAGCAGCAGGATCGGCGTCTCCTGCGCCAGCGCCATCGCCAGCCACACCCGCTGCCGCTGCCCGCCGGAGAGCTCGTCCACGATCCTGCCGGACAGCCCGGCCACGTCGGTGGCGCGCATCGCCTCGGCGACCGCGGCCTCGTCCGCCTTCGACCACTGGCGCATCAGCCGCTGGTGCGGGTACCGGCCGCGGGCCACCAGGTCGGCGACGGTGATCCCGTCGGGCACGATCGAGGTCTGCGGCAGCAGGCCGAGCCGCCGCGCCACCTCCTTCGACGGCAGCGCCGTGATCACGCTGCCGTCCAGGTGCACCGCGCCCCGCCGGGGCTTGAGCATCCTGGCCAGCGCGCGCAGGAGCGTGGACTTGCCGCACGCGTTCGGGCCGATGATCACGGTGAACGAGCTGTCGGGGATGGTCACGTCCAGGCCGGTCGCGACGATCCGCTGGTCGTAGGCGAGCGTCAGCCCGCTGCCGGACAGGCGGCTGGCGGGGGAGGGCATCAGCGGTCCTTTCGCAGGAGGAAGGCGAGGTAACCGCCGCCGATCGCGGCGGTGAGCACGCCGACGGGAAGCTGCGTGGGGGCGAGCAGGCGCTGCGCGGCGAGGTCGGCGCCGGTCAGCAGTACGGCTCCCATCAGCGCGGACGCCGTCAACGTCACGCCCGCGGCGCGCGTCAGCCGCCTGGCCAGCTGCGGCGCGGCCAGCGCCACGAAGACGACCGGCCCGGCGGCGGCCGTGGCGACCCCGCACAGCAGCACCCCCGCCGCGATGGCCACCGCGCGCACCGCCTCGACCCTGATCCCCACGGACCTGGCGGCGTCGTCGCCCATCTCGATCATCCGCATCGGCCGGGACACGGCCGCGGCCACGGGCAGCAGCACCGCCAGCGCCACGGCCACCGGGATCGCGTGATCCCAGCCGCGCCCGCTCAGGCTGCCGGTCAGCCACGCGCCCGCCGTCGCCGCGTCGTTGATGTTGGCCCTGGTCAGCAGGTAGGAGTTGACGGCGACGAGCAGCGCGTTGGCGCCGATCCCGACGAGCACCAGCCGGTAGCCGCGCACGCCCCGGCGGAACGCCAGTGCGTAGACGAGCACGGCCGTGACGACGCAGCCCGCCAGCGAGCCGCCCGCGATCTGCAGGGCGGTGCCGCCGGTCACCACGGCGAGGATGCCGCCGGTGGAGGCGCCCGCGGTGAAACCGATGAAGTCGGGGCTGCCGAGCGGGTTGCGGGTGAGGCTCTGGAAGATCGCTCCGCTCACGCCGAACGCCGCCCCCACCAGCAGCCCGGTGACGACGCGGGGCGCGCGCAGCCTGTTCACGATCAGTTCGGCGACCGGGCTGCCCTGGCCGAAGAGCGCGCCGAGCACGTCGGGCACGGGCACGGTGAACTCGCCGACGGAGATCGCCACGACCGTCACGGCGCAGGCGGCCACCACCAGGACGAGCCCGATGAGCAGGGCACGCGGCGCGAGCCGCACGGACCACGGGCCGAGCCGTGCCGAGTCGAGCCGCCTCACAGCGCCGCCAGCCTCTTGCGCCGGGCCATCAGGATGAAGACGGGCGCGCCGATCACCGCGCTCACGATGCCCACCTGCACCTCTCCCGGCCGGGCGACGAGCCGTCCCGCGACGTCGGCGACGAGCAGCAGCACCGGCGCGGCCAGCGCCGAGTACGGCAGCACCCACCGCTGGTCGTGCCCCACGACGCCCCTGACGAGGTGCGGCACGGCCAGCCCGACGAACCAGAGCGGCCCGGCGGCGGCGGTGGCCGACCCGCACAGCAGCGTGACGGCCGCCGCGGTCAGCACCCTGGTCCTGGTCACCGCCACGCCGAGGGCCGTGCCCGCGTCGTCGCCGAGCGACAGCATGTTCATCGGCCTGGCCAGCAGCAGGCCCAGCGCCAGGCCCGCGACCATGAACGGCGCCAGCCGGACGAGCACGTCCGGCCCCTGCCCGGCGAGCGAGCCCGCCAGCCAGAACCGCATCCGGTCGTAGGTCTGCGCGTCGACGCGCAGGATCGCCGAGGCCGCCGCGGTGCACACCATGCCGAGCGCCACCCCCGCCAGCGCCAGCCGCACCGGTCCCGAGCCCGACCGGCCCGACGAGCCCAGCGCGTGCACCGCGACGGACGCCAGCGCGGCGCCCGCGAAGGCGAACCACACGTAGACGGCCGGGTCGGAGAGCCCGAGCAGCCCGAGCGCGACCGTGACGCCCAGCGCCGCCCCCTCGTTGATGCCGAGCAGCCCGGGATCGGCCAGCGGGTTGCGGGTCAGGCCCTGCATGAGCGCCCCCGCCAGGCCGAGCGCCGCGCCGACCCCGATGCCGAGCAGCGTGCGCGGCACCCGTAACTCCAGGACGACCGCGTGGTCGCTGGACCCGTCGGGGGCCACGAGCGCGTCCACCACCGTGGAGAGGGGCACGGACCGCGCGCCCAGTGCCACGCTGGCCATCGCCGCCAGCACGAGCACGCCGCCGATGAGCACCAGCCCCGCCCCGAGCGTGGCGGCTCGCGTCCTCCTCACGGGAGGCGGGGACGTTTCCGTGGCGGAACGCACTGACAGCACCCTTTCGTGACGACCAAATTTAGGTAAGGCTAATCTAATGCCTCATTACGAAGGTAAGCCTAACCTTAGGAGTTGGAGATGTCGGGACCGGTACTGGCTCGCAGGGGCTTCCTCGCGGCCGCCGCGGGGTTCGCGGCGCTGGCACTGACGGCCTGCGGAAGCGGGACGGCGGCCACGCAGGCGTCCCAGGGCCCCGCCGGAGCGGGCTGGTCGTTCACCGACGACCGGGGGGCCAGGCTCGACCTGCCCAAGGCGCCCAGCAGGATCGTCGCCCAGGTCGGCGCGGCGGCGGCGCTGTGGGACTTCGGCGTGCGCCCCATCGCCGTGTTCGGCCCGCACCGCCTCAAGGACGGCGCCAGGGACCCCCAGGCGGGGAACGTCGACATCACCAAGGTCGAGGGCCTGGGCAACGTCTGGGACGAGTTCAACGTCGAGAAGTACATCTCGCTCCAGCCCGACCTCCTGGTGAGCAACATGTACGTCAAAGGGACGCTCTGGTACGTCCCGGAGAAGTCGAAGGCCACGATCGAGCAGGTCGCCCCCACCGCCGGGATCATGCTCACCGGCCGGAGCGCGACCCAGGTGATCGGCAGGTACGAGGAGCTGGCCAGGTCCCTGGGTGCGGACCTGAAGGGGGTCGCCGAGGCCAAGGCCCGCTTCGAGGCGGCCACCCAGCGGCTGAAGCAGTTCAAGGACCTCCGGATCCTCATGATGTCCGGCGGCCCCGACGCGATGTGGGTGGTCAACCCGCCCGAGTACCCCGACATCGTCCACCTCACCCAGAGCGGCCTGAACGTCGTCAAGCCCGGCAAGGTGGACCAGGGCGGCTTCTTTCAGACGCTGAGCTGGGAGAACGCCGACATGTACGACGCCGACGTCATCCTCTACGACACCCGCACCCAGTCGCTCAAACCCGAGGAGATGATGAAGAAGCCCACCTTCGCCAAGCTCCCCGCGGTCAGGGCGGGCCGACTCTACCCGTGGCGCGCCGAGGCGCCCTTCAGCTACCAGGGGTACGCGGCCGTCATGGAGGAGCTCGCGGCCAACCTGGAGAAGGCTAGTAAGCTCCCCTGACCTCGACGATCTCGGCGAGGGGGAACTCCAGGTAGTCGCCGGCCTCCTCGCACCAGGCGTCGAGCACGCCGCCGCGCAGCTCGCCGTGGCTGATCGTGGCGGTCAGGCCGTCGGTCAGCGTGATGCCCGCGCGCACGCCCCGGTCGACGACGAAGCCGAGCAGCGACTGCTGCGCCGTCGCCAGCCTGGTGGCCATCCGGCCGATGACCGCCCAGGTGCGCCCGTTCTGCTCGTTCGCGTTCCTCCCTGCGGCGATCAGGCGGCGGGCGTGCTCGTGCGGGTCGGGCGCGGGCTCGGCGAAGGCCTGGTGCGGAGCCTCGAAGTCGGACAGCTCGGCGACCTGGCCGCCGGGCAGCAGGATCAGCTTGCCGTTGTGCGGCTCCTCGGCCCGGGTGCGGTGGATCGCGATCTCGCCGGTGTCGGAGACGGCCACCGGAGAGTAGCCGTTCTCACGCAGCGCGGCGAGCGTCGGCTCCGGCCCCACCGAGCTCACCAGCACGGTGGGCGCGAGCAGGCGCACGCCGAGCCGGGCCAGCCGCCGGTGTGAGGCGATCTCCGCGAGCAGCGCGGGATCGGACGCCTGCACCACGCAGCCGACCGTGCTGACCGTCACCTCGCCGTGCCTGCGGGCGGTGTCGCGCACCAGGTACTCCAGCGGCTGCGGGATCGTACCGACCCCGGCCAGCTCGTCCAGCAGCTCGTCGGCGTCGAAGCCGCGGTCGAGCGCCCGGCGCACGCTCTCGGTGCTGAAGCGCCACACCGACGCCGCGCCCCGCGACTCGCGTTCGGCGACCCGGTCGAGCAGCGCGGCCAGCTCCGCCGAGGGCGGCCCCGTCACGACGGCGGTCAGGTCGGGCCCGAAAAGGGCGCTTCTGCGGACGCTGGCCAGCGCCCTCGTGGACGCCTCCACCAGCGCCGGATCGTGCTCCACCAGGGGCACCGTGTCGTCGTTCTCGTCGCCCGCGCTCCCGGCCAGCCCCGCCAGCGCCCTGCCGAGGTCGGTGAGCGTGTCGTTGGCGAGCAGGCCGAGCAGCCTGGCCTCGGCCAGCACCGCGGGGGCGCACTCGGTGAGCAGCGCCTGGTCGAGCAGCGGCGCGTTCCAGTGGACGTTGCGCACCAGGCCGCTCTGCCCGGCGAAGGCCGTGCCCGAGGGCAGGGCCGCGAGCGCGGACAGCACGGCCCGCCGCACCCGGGCCACGGCGCTGCCCGACTGGTCGTCGCCCAGCACCGTGCCGTACTTGCCGTCGATCTTCCGCAGGGACGAGCGTTCCATCCGCCACCACGCCGACAGCAGCACCCGCAGCCGGACCGAGCCCTCGTCGAGCCGCCAGCGGTCGTACCGCTCGGTCGGGACCATGCCGGCCGACTGCTCGTCCCAGGCCAGCAGCCGGGCCACCGCGCAGATCTCCAGCAGCAGCCGGGTCTCGTCCTCGTCGCAGCCGGTCTCCTTGGCCACCCTGCGCACCTCGCGCACGCCCACGCCGCCCGTCTTGAGCAGCGGCAGCGGCACCTTGGACGTGTTGTCGAGCAGCGCCGCGCACCGTTCGACCACGTGCGGCGCGGCCAGCGTCATCAGGTGGTCGGCCTCTTCCGGGTCGACCGGGAGGGTGGCGATCTCGGGCGCGTCCGGCGTGAAGGGCGGGTGGTAGGAGGGGCCGCGCAGGCAGAGCGCCACCTCGCGCGGCATCTCGGCCACGTGCCAGCTCGGACGGTAGAGCAGGCCGTGGTCCGCGGCCCACTTCTCGGGCGTGCCCGGCATGACGAACCGGCCGCCCTCGACGTCGCGGACCGGGCCGTCCCAGGCGAAGCCGTCGAGGAGCGGGCGGGTGCCGTCGGGGGCGTCGCGCAGCAGCGCGTCGAGCCGGTCGGGGTCGCCGAGCGTCTCGGCGGCCCTGGCGATCGTGCGGCGCTTGTTGCCGTGGGGCGGCAGGCCGAGGTTGCGGGCGAGCGCGCGCAGCATGTCGTTGCTGATCGTCCAGGAGTTCAGGTAGTGGTCGAGCGGCTCGCCGAGGCCCAGCGGAGCGGTCCACCAGCGCGCGACGCCCTCAGCCAGGTGGACGACGCCGTCGGCGCCCGGCCAGGCGAGCGCGTGGTCGTACAGACGGTCGAGCCAGGGCGTCAGTTCGGCGGCGGGGACGCCGACGAAGGCGGCCAGCCGCTCGGGAGTGGCCTCCCGCAGGGCCAGGCAGGCCTGGGCGAGTTCCAGGCACGGAAGCGGTAACCCACGCATCGCCTCCATCACGGCGAAACCGTTGCCGAGGCGCTGGGCCAGCGTGTCGAGCCGCCGCGGCCACGGCGCCGCGATGGCGTCGGGCCGGTTCGCGAGAATGCGGCCCAGTCGGTCTTCTTCTAGTGTTCGCAGCCAGCCGAGCAGGTGATCATCCATCGGTCAGCACTCTCGTGGGGTCGCGCGCGGGACTCACCGTGAGCCATGAGCATCCACGGTAGTGCAGAAGACCCCCGGTCAGGAGAGGACTGCCCAGACGATCTTCCCGTGTGGCGAGAGTGCCGACCAGCCCCAGCGGTGGCTCAGCGACTCGACGATGTGCAGCCCCAGGCCGCCCGCGTCGAGCGGGCCCGGGTAGCGCAGCACCGGCACCGAGGAGGCGGGGTCGGTGAAGGCGCCGGTGACGAGCGGGCCCCGCCGTACCAGCGACATGTGCACGGGACGCTCGCAGCTCGGCTCCGGCAGGCGCAGGCCGTGCCGTAACGCGTTGGTCGCCAGTTCCGAGACCACCAGTTCCATGTTCTCGATCAGCTCCTTCATCCCCCAGCCCGTCAACGTGCCGGTGGTGAAGCTGCGAGCCGCGTGAATCGAGGAGGCGGTGGGCGGGAGCACGAACGTGGCGCTCGCGGACGGCCCGGCGACCAGCAGGTCGCGCGCCGCCTCTGGCCACCAGCCGACCGGGGGCCACCAGTCGAACGTGGTCCACTGGCCGTGTGCCGTGGGGGATTGCACATTGATCATTCTGCTTGAAACTCTCGTGCAGGTGCAAGAGCGAATGCACGTGCAGACACACCATGCAACCGCTACGGTTGGCCATCAAATGGTCAATGTGGGGGAAAGGGGATCTTGGCCGCGGCCCATGATCTTTCGGCCGTGAAGTGACAGACTGTGTGGCTAGGAGACGACCAAGGAGCAGCACGTGTCCCTCGATCCGCCCGGTTCAGGTTCGACGGTTCGGCGCATCATGCTCGGGGCAAGCCTGAGACGCCTGCGCGAAGCCAGCGAGCTCACTCGTGACCAGGCCGGTTTCCACATCCGTGCGTCCGAGTCCAAGATCAGCCGGATGGAGCTCGGACGGGTCGGATTCAAGACACGTGACGTGGAAGACCTGCTCACCCTGTACGGCGTCGTCGACGATGCCGAACGCCGTGCCCTGCTGGAAATGGTCCGCGAAGCCAACACTCCCGGGTGGTGGCACAAGTATTCGGCCGAGCTGCCGGGGTGGTTCACCACCTATGTGGGGTTGGAGGAGGCCGCGAGCGTGATCCGCACCTATGAGGTGCAGTTCGTGCCCGGCCTGCTGCAGACGGCCAACTACGCACGAGCGGTCTTCCGGCTCGGGAACCCCGATGAGAGCCCGGAGAAGATCGAACGCCGCGTGCATCTGCGCATGCAGCGGCAGGAGCGCTTCACGCAGAAGGACGGCCCGCGGCTGTGGGCGGTCATCGACGAGGCGACTCTCAAGCGGACCATCGGCGGGCGGGAGGTCATGTCCGAGCAGCTTCAGCATCTGCTGGAAGTCGCCGCCCTTCCCAACATCACCATTCAGGTGATGCCCTTCCGGTTCGGCATGCACGCCGCTGAAGGGGGCGCGTTCAGCATCTTGCGGTTTCCCGAGTCCGACTTGTCGGACGTTGTCTACGTCGAGCAGCTCTGGGGTGCCCTGTACCTGGACAAGCGTGAGGACATCGACCCGTATCTCACCGCCATGGAGCAGCTGTGCGTGGAGAGCACCACGCCAGGAGGCACCGTCGAGCTCATCGGCGGTCTTCTCAGAAAGATGTAGATGAAGCAGAACTACAACGGCATGCCCGCGACCGACCTCGCGCAGGTCGCCTGGCGCAAGAGCCGCTACAGCAACTCGCAGGGCAACTGCGTGGAGCTCGCGGAGCTCCCCGACGGCGCGATCGCGGTGCGCAACTCACGCTTCCCCGACGGCCCGGCTCTGATCTACACCCGCGACGAGATCCGGGCCCTGGTGCTCGGTGTGAAGGACGGAGAGTTCGACGGCCTGCTGGTGTAACAGCCTGTTTACCTCCGGCGTGCTCGATTAACGGCGGCGCGCCGGAGGCGTAACCACCCGGTCTCGTCATACCGACAAGCTCGGGACATGCTCGACCAGATGACCCTTTATCCGATCGCCGACGACGTGCTCTTCGCGCCCGGCGGCAAGGTCGTGATCCGCACCTACGGCGTCGCGCCCGTGCCCTCGGGCGGCTCCGTCGCCTACCGCACCTGGGTGACGGGCCTGCGTGACCAGCCGCGTTACTGGCACTGGGGGCACTTCGAGGACGCCGCGTCCGGGCACCGCAGGGTAGTGGAATGGCTGACGGGCAGGGGGCCGCAGCCGTCTCAGGTGCTCGCCTGATCTTCATGCTATCTTGATGCCAAGCAACCGCTTGGTTGAGGAGGCGTGGTGCGGCGCGAGATCTTCCTTCTCGAAGAGGTCGACTTCAGGCCGATGAACTCGCGGCGACCGCTGGAGTACCTGACCTGGCTCACCCGCTACAAGAAAGAGGACGAGACGCGCTCGGTGCCCACGCTGACGTCGGGCATGTCGATCAGGTCGCGCGACATCCACCTCGCGGGGGCGTTCTACGCCGTCGGCATCACCGGCCACCCCCAGTTCAAGGTCGTCACGCTCTGGCAGTGCCGCGGCGGCTGGGACGGCGGCTGGCGGCAGATGATGGAGATCTACCAGGGCGTGGACGAGCGGCTGTTCCTGTCGGACATCGACGACCTGCGCTTCTCCGCGTTCTCCCGGCCGCTCGGAGCCGTGCCCGGCTGCCCGCCCATGGACGAGCTGCCGGCCGAGCCCTTCTACCTCTTCGAGAGCGCCCGGGTACGTCCAGGGGCCGCGCTCGACTACCTCGAAGCCGTCCGCACGGAACGCGCCCCGCTGCTGGCGGAGCACGGCCACCGCCTGGTGGGCCTGTACGAGGTGCTGTTCTGCGACACCGAGGCCGTCACCCTCTGGTCGGTGTCGCTCGACGACCACCTCGCCATGCAACGCGCCCGGGACGCCGCCCTGGGCCTGGACGACGAGGTCGCCCCCGATCCCCGCCTGCTCGACTGGAGCAAGCGGGCTCGGGAGTTCCTGGAAGGTCCATGGAGGGAGACCCTGCTGGCCCGCCCGCAACCTAGGGAACAGCGGACCAGCGGGTGAACCGCCGGAGGACGTACTCGATCGGCCCGTACCGGTGCCCGCGCAGCCACCAGGCGCTCACCGCCAGCAGCGCCGTGTAGATCACCACGGCGACCCCCATCACGGCGACGGGCGGTAGCTTGCCCGCGAGCCCCAGCCCGTACCCGGTGAAGATCAGGCAACACAGCACCGACTGCCCGATGTAGTTGGACGCCGCCACCCGCCCGGCCGGCGACAGCACCCCCACGACGGCGGGAAACCGCTTGAACATCCGCAGCACGGTGACCACGTAGGCGGCGGTCAGCAGCACGGACGTCACGTCGTTCACAGCCAGCGCGACCAGCTGCAACGCGCCCTCGAAGTGCGACATCCAGGCGAAGAAGACCGCGGCGGGCAACCCGACGCCGAAGCCCACCCACTGGATGCGCGGCACCAGATGGGCCCAGCGCTCCGGCTCCTCGAACAGCCGCGCCCTTCCCGCCGCCAGCCCGAACAGGAACAGCGCCATCGCCATCGTCCCCTGCCCGATCCACACGAGCCCGGCCATTGCCGGATAGGTCTCCACCTGGAAGCTCAGGAAGCCCAACGGCCCGTCGGTGACCAGCGCCTCCGCCCGCGCCGCGGCCGCCGGATCCACCGTCGCCGTCGCCGTCGCCGTGCCGGACGGGTCGAGCAGGGACAGCCCGGCCAGCAGCAGCCAGATCACCGACATGGCGCCGATGATGACGCAGCCGGCGACGACCGCCTTCCTGGGCGGGACGTTGCGCACGGCCAGCAGGATCAGCCCGAGCGCGGCGTACAGCGTCAGGATGTCGCCGACCCACAGCAGCAGCCCGTGCAGGACCCCGATCACGAACAGCCCGAGGCAGCGCCGCAGCATCCTGGCCTTCACGTGCGTCCCGTCGCGCGTCTGGAGCGTGAAGGAGTACCCGAAGAGGAAGGAGAAGAGAATGTAGAACTTGGTGAGCACGAGAGTGCTTAAGAGGAACGCGACGGGGCCGTCGGTGATGGGCATCGTGCCCCCTCCCGCCGCGTAACCGGGGTCGGCGAAGAACCCGATGTTCGCTATCAGGATTCCCGCCAGCGCGAACCCTCGCACGGCGTCGATCTCGTGCACGCGCCTGGCGATCGAGCGCCGTGGCGCCTCAGCCTGTGTCATGCCCCCGACGCTAGAGACGCGTCCCGCGCCGGCACATCGGACCTTGGCAGCTGCCGCGGCCGACCAAAGTAGGGGGCGGCCACCGTCTGTCGGACCGGCGAGGCGTGGTCCCGGTCGCGGACCAGCCTCGCCGCGAGTGGTTCAGGCTCAGGTGGCCGGGGCGTTCCACGTGGTCACGACGGGTTCGGCGTGTTCGAAGCCGAGGCGGGAGTAGGTGCCCGTGTCGAGCTTGAACAGGCGTCCGTCCTGCGGTGGCAGGCCCAGCCAGCGGGCGGCGAGCACTCTCAGGATGTGGCCGTGCGCGACCAGCGCCACCCGTCCCTCCGCCTGCCTGGCGCGGGCGATCACGCGGTCGGCGCGGGCGCCCACCTGTTCCACGCTCTCGCCGGGATGGTGCGCGTCACCCGGGATCACGCCGTCGCGCCACAGGTACCAGCCGGGGTGTGACGTGCGGATCTCCGGCGTGGTGACGCCCTCGTAGCCGCCGTAGTCGAACTCCCACAGGTTGGGGTCCACCTCGCAGTCGGTCAGCCCGGCGAGCTCCGCGGTGCGGCGGGCGCGCTGCGCGGGCGAGACGAGCACCAGGTCGAACGTGCACGCCTTGACCACGGAGGCGAGCGCGCGAGCCTGCTCCTCTCCAGCGGACGTCAACGGCACGTCGGTCAGCCCGGTGTGCCTGCCCGTCCTGCTCCATTCGGTTTCACCATGCCTGAGCAGCAACATCTCATCCATGTGCACCATCATCCGGCACGCTTGACCTCAACCTTGCTTCAGGTAGCAGGGTGGGGCGCATGCACGCAATCACGCTCCACTCTTACGGCCCCGCTGAGAACCTGCGCCTGGAGACCGTCCCCGATCCTGAGCCGGGGCCGGGGCAGGTCCGCATCGCCGTGCACGCCGCTGGGCTGCACTTCATCGAGACGCGGCTGCGCAGGGGCATCCCCGTCGGGCCGCACCCGGCGCCGGGCCTGCCCGCGATCCTCGGCAGCGAGGTGGCAGGGCGGGTCGACGCGGTGGGGGACGGGGCCGACCCCGCCCTGCTGGGAAGGCGCGTGGTGACGTCCGATGTGACATCCGGCGGGTACGCCTCGCTGGCCGTCGCGCCCGCGGCGGACGTGACGTCCCTTCCCGATCATCTTGGGTACGGCGCCGCGGTCGCGATGAACACCACCGGCGCCACCACCATGGGACTGCTGGAGCTCGCGCCCGTGACGGCGTCCGACGTGGTGCTGGCGACGGCCGCGGCCGGCGGGATCGGCACGCTGCTGGTGCGGCACGCCCACCGCGTGGGGGCGACGGTCGTGGGCGCGGCGGGCGGCGCCGCGAAGACGGCCCGTGCCCGAGAGCTGGGCGCGGACGTCGCGGTGGACTACACCCGGCCCGGCTGGACGGACCTGGTACGCGAGGCGGTGGGCGAGGTGACCGTGGTGTTCGACGGGGTCGGCGGGCCCCTGGCCCACGCCGCCTTCGGCCTGCTGGCGAGAGGCGGCCGTCACGTGGTGTTCGGCCAGGCCTCGGGGGAGTGGTTCGCGCCGGACGACAGCGAGCTGAAGTCCCGTGAGGTCACCCGCTTCGACGGCATCGGTTACCTGCTCGGGCGCCCGGGCGGCGTGGCCGACCTGCAGGACAAGGCCCTGCGAGCCGCCGCCGACGGCCTCCTGGAACCGGCGGTCCAGTCCTTCCCCCTGGCGGAGGCCGCCGCCGCGCACGCCGCCCTGGAAGCCAGGAACACGATGGGCAAGGTGGTGCTGACCGTGTAGGTGGCGGCTCGGCCACGGTCGCGGGCCGGTGCTCGTGGCCCACCGCCGTCCAGGGCAGGGGAAGGCCGTGTCTGACCGGGACGTGTGCCCGGACACCGGGCCGGCCCGCCTGCCCTACGGCCAGGCCCGCGGTCACCAGGGGATGACGCCGTCGTCCTCAAAGAACGACCCCGTCGGGCCGCCGTCGGGCAGCGTGGCGAGCCGGATCGCCGTGGCCGCGCCCTGCTCAGGAGTGCGGGGTCCATGGAAGCCGGTGAAGTCGGTCGCGACCAGGCCCGGGCAGGCGGCGTTGATCAGGATGTTCGTACCGGCGAACTGCCGGGCGTACTGCACGGTGACGGCGTTGAGGAACGACTTCGACGGCGCGTAGGCCGCCATGATGGGGCCGACCTCGATGTCCGGGTCCGCCTGCCGAGTCAGGGAGGCGATGACACTGGAGAGGTTGACGATGCGTGGCGACGTCGAGCGCTGTAGCAGCGGAAGCATCGCGTTGGTCACCCGGATGACACCGATGACGTTGGTCTCCACGACCGTGCGGACCACGTCGAGGTCGAGCGTGGTCGGGTCCTGCATCCACCCCGGCCCCGTTTCTCCTGAGATGCCGGCGTTGTTGACCAGGACGTCCAGGCGCCCGGCCTGCCGTTCGATCAGTTCCGCGGCCTCGGTGACGCTCTGGTCAACGGTCACGTCCAGGGGCACCCCGAACGCGTCCGTCCCGGCGGCGCGCAGCTTCTCAACGGCGGACTCGCGCCGGGCCTCGTCGCGGGCTCCCACGCCCACGCGGTACCCGAGGGTGCCCAGCCCGGTCGCGATTTCGTACCCGATTCCCTTGTTCGCGCCGGTCACCAGCGCGATCTTCGTTTCGCTCATGCCGTTGATGTTCGCTCGCGGACGAGCGGTGCATCCAACACCGATCCGGTGTCCTGTCATACCCGGCAGGTATCACCGAGATATGCTGCGGCGATGGACACCTTGGAGACCCGCGAGTTGAGATACTTCATGGCCGTCGCCGAGGAACTGCACTTCGGCCGCGCCGCCGAGCGCCTCGGCATGGCCCAGCCACCGCTGTCCCGGGCGATCCAGCAGCTCGAGCGGCGCATCGGCGTCTCCCTGCTGAAACGTAACCGCCGCGGCGTCTCCCTGACCGGCGCCGGAGAGGTGCTGCTGCACGAGGGCCGCGCAGCCCTCGACGCGATCACCGCTGCCGCTCGCCGCGCCCGTCGCGCCGGTGGCGCTGACAGTCCGGATGGCCCCCGCAATCGCCTGGTGCTGGCGTTGAAAGCCGCCGCATCTCACGAGCTGCTGCAGAAACTTCTCGACGCCTACGCGGCCGAGCCCGATGCCGCCGAGATCGAGGTGCTGCCGTGCGGCATGTGTGAGCAGGCAGAGCTGCTGCGCGATGGCCGCGCTGATGTGGCGCTCATGCACACGCCGTTCAACTCCCTCGCCGGGTTCGACAGCGAGACACTGATGACCGAGGGGCAGATCGCCATCCTGCCTGCCGGGCACCCCCTCGCCGCGCGCAGGACCCTGTCCCTGGCCGACGTCAGAGACATCCCCGATCTTCCGCTCGCCCGCTGGCCCCGCCACGGCACGTACGCACCCGGCCCGGGCCCCGAGATCCACGACCAGACGCAGCTGGCCCAGCTGATCGCCCTCGGACGCACCGTGGCCGTCTTCCCCGACTCCGCCCGCGCCTGGCTATGGGCCGAGCACACCGCCGTCCCCGTGACCGACGCACCCCCCGTCGTCACCCACATCGTCTGGCCTGCGCACAGCCGCTCCCATGCCCTCGCCGCGCTGATCCGCACGGCCGCACAGCTATGACCTTCTCGTGCCTTCCATCACCCTGATGACACGCCGCCTGACCACCGGCCCCCACATCCCACCGCCGCCCGCCCACGGCACCGCCGCGACTCCGTGTTCCCCCTGCCGACCTTCGCGCCGGCAGAAGGCGTACCGGGCCGCCAACGGGTCGAGCGGGTCACGCCAGGCAGTAGCACCCGCCGCTCGCGCAGCCACCCCACCGCCGAGTGGGTGCGCGTCGTTGTGCTCTCAGGTGGTGGCGAGTTCCTCGACTACTGGGGTGAACGCTTTCAGGTCGCGTTCGTGGTGGAGCACGAAGTACGAAATGTCGTGGCTATCGCGCCAGTAGCGCAATTTATCCACGATGTCGTGATGGGTGCCTAGGAGGACCTGGGGGGTGTCGTCCAGGGACCTGGTGTCGGCGGCGCTCCACGTCTCCTCGGCCTGGCGGACGCCCACCTGCATCACGCTGGTGCCCAGTTCGAGGCGCTCGTACCGGGCGCCGGCGGCCTCCCTGGCCACCCGGAGCTTCCCCAGGAACGCCGCCGCCCCGCCGTCGCCTCCGTCGGGGCCGGTCCCGTCGGCGCGGACCCGCATCCCGATGTTGACCACGTCGGCCTCGCGGGCGGCGAGCCGCAGCATCCGTGGGCCGCCACCCCCGAGAAGCAACCGTGGATGCGGCCGCTGTACGGGCTTCGGCTGCTGGTCGAGCTTCGAAATCCGGTAGTGCGTCCCTTCGAAATCGAATGCGCCCTCGCTCCACAGCCCCTTGAGCACGGTGACGGCCTCGCGCAGCCGGTCCACCCGCACGCCGGGGGGCTCGAACCCGAGCCCGCTCGCCGCGTAGTCGGACGCCATCCAGCCCGTCCCCAGGCCGACCTCCACCCGCCCCTCGGACAGGACGTCCAGGGTCGCGACCTCCTTGGCGAGGACGGCCGGGTGCCGGAAGTCGTTGGCGAACACCAGCGTCCCCACCCTCAGGCGGCTGGTGGCGCAGGCGGCGGCGGCGAGCGACGCGACGGGCGCGAACCTCGGCCCGACCAGGTGGTCCGGGACGAGCAGCACGTCGAACCCGGACTCTTCCAGCTGACGGGCCTTCGCGGCCCAGGCTTTCCCGGACTCCGCCTGCCTGACCACCGCCCCGAACCTGAACCGCCGCACTCCGCCACTCCTCTCGCGAGACAAGCAAGCGCTTGGCTAGGAGTGTATGCGCTGTCGTCCTCGCCCGCCCCTGGAGTGCGAAGGGTCGAGAGGGCTACCAAGCGCTTGCTACAAGTGTAAGACTGAGGCATGGACATCGCGGTGCGCCAGGCGACCGACGACGAGGCCGGCTTCTTCCAGGAGCACGGGTGGGTGCGGCTGCCCGGCCTGGTCGGCCCCGAGGACGTGGCGGCGTTGCGGGAGCGGGCCCTGGGGCACGTGACGGCGCGGGCCCGTGCCACGGCGGGGCCAGACGCCGCAGCTCGGGAGGCGGCAGGTGCCGGTGCCGAGCGCCGTGGCACGGCAGGGGGCGGTGTCGCGGGGCCGGGGGTGACAGGGGATGGCGACGTGGATTCGGGGGTGACAGGGGATGGCGACGTGGGTTCGGGGGTGACAGGGGCCGGGGCTGTGGGGCGCGGGGCGTTGGTTGATCGGGCGTTCGGGCAGAGCAGGGACATCGGCGAGAGCGACGAGCTGTTCGGGGCGCTCGCGCTCGCCGCGGAGATGGGCCGAAACGCCGTCCGGCTGTTGCACGGCGTGCGGGCCGTCCGCGTGCAGGTGACGAACCTGCTGGTCAAGGAGGTGGGCGAGCACGGCGCCACCGAGTTCCACCAGGACTTCCCGTGGATGCCGATGGACCGCTCGGCCATGCTGACGTTCTGGCTCGCCCTGGTGGACGTCCCCGCGGACATGGGCTCGCTCAGGTTCTACAGCGGCTCCCACCGTCACGGCCTGCTCGGACGGAGCTTCACCCGCGTCGGCGACGACCAGCTCAGTCAGCACCCGTGGCTCAAGGAACTGGAGCTGTCGCCGCCGCTGGACCTGCGGGCGGGCGACGCGACCGTGCACCACGCGCTCACCGTCCACGGCGCCCCGGCCAACCGCCGCGACAGCCCGCGCCTGTCGTTCACCGTCACCTACTTCGACGCCGACGCCCTCTACACGGGCACGCCGTACCGGCAGACGGACGGCCTGGGCCTCGAGGTGAACCGGCCGTTCGAGCATCCGAGGTTCCCGTGCCTGAGACCGTGAGGGGCCCGGTCGCCGAGCTGGGGGCGACGCTGATGCACGAGCACGTGTTCGGCCTGAGCCCGGAGATCCTGTGGAACTGGCCGGACCTCCCGGAGGGCTGGGACCTGGAGGTACGCGCCAGGGAGGCCGCCGCCAAGCTGGACGCGCTCAAGGCCGAGGGCGTCGACACGATCGTGGACCTGACGGTGGTGGGGCTGGGCAGGTACGTCCCGGCGGTGCGGCGGGTGGCCGAGCTGACCGCGGTGAACATCGTGGCCGCCACCGGCCTCTACACCTACGACGCGCTGCCGCCGTACTTCGGCAACCGGGGGCCGGGCTCGCTGTTCGGCGGGCCCGACCGGCTGGCGGAGTTCTTCGTCCGGGACATCGCGCACGGCATCGGCAGGACGGGGGTGAAGGCGGCCGTGCTCAAGTGCGCCTCCGACCACCTCGGCCTGACCAGCGGATGCGAGCGGGTGTTCCGCGCGGTCGCGGAGGCGCACCTGGAGACCGGCGTGCCGATCACCACGCACTCCCACAGCGCCTCCAGGGGCGGGCTGGAGCAGCAGCGCCTGCTCGCCTCGCTCGGCGTCGATCTCGGACGGGTCGTGATCGGCCACGCCGGGGACTCCACCGACCTGGCCTACCTGGAGGAGCTCCTGGCCAACGGCTCGTACCTGGGCATGGACCGCTTCGGCATCGAGACGATCAGCCCCTTCGAGGACCGGGTGTCGATCGTGGCCACGCTGTGCGAGCGCGGGCACGCGGGCCGGATGGTCCTGGGGCACGACTCGTACTGCTTCAACGACCGCTTCGATCCGCAGGTCGTCCGGGAGCGTCACCCGAACTACCACCTCCTGCACATCTCCCGGGACGTCCTGCCCGAGCTGCGCAGGCGGGGCGTCACCGAGGAGCAGATCCGTCAGATGCTCGTCGACAACCCGCGGAGGATCTTCGGATGATCGAGGACTTCGACGTCAGCGCGGACTGGCACGTCGCCGCGCCGTACCCGTTCCTGGCCGGGCTGCGCCGCGAGCGCCCGGTGTTCCGCAGCGAGCACCTCGGCGCGTACGTCCTGACCAGGCACGCGGACGTCCGGGCGGCGTACGGCGATCCGCGGCGGTTCTCCTCGGCCGGCTCGCTGACGATCTCCCGCAGCCTCACCAGGGAGACGCGCGAGAAGCTGGGCGAGCACGGGTCGTTCCTGTCGAGCTTCGTGGCCAACGTCGACCCGCCCGACCACACCCGGCTGCGGCGCTCGGTGTCGAAGGCGTTCACGCCGCGCGCGGTGTCGGCGCTGGAGCACCGGTTCAGGGAGCTCAACGAGGACCTGCTCGACCGCGTCCAGCCGCAGGGGGCGGCCGACTTCGTCCGGGAAATCGGGCACGAGCCGTCGATCAAGCTGACCGCGCGCTTCATCGGGGTCCCCGAGCAGGACGAGGCGTTCGTCCAGGCGCACGTGAAGGACTGGTTCCAGCTCTTCCTGTCGCCGCAGCCGCCCGAGCGGCAGCTGGAGCTGGCCGACAGCTTCCTGACCTACCTGGCGTACGTGGACGGGCTGGTCGCCGACAGGGCCGAGAACCCGCGGGACGACTTCACCTCCCTGATGGCCTCGCTGATCGGGCAGGAGCTGACCCATCGCGAGGTGGTGGAGCTGATCTCCACGATCCTGCTCGGCGGCAACGACACCGTGCCGAACCAGCTGGGCAACAGCGTGCTGCGGCTGCTGCGGGAGAAGGCGTGGCCGGTGCCGCCGGCGTTGGTCCAGAACACGGTCGAGGAGTGCATGCGCATCGACGGCGCCTCGCTGGGCTCGTTCCGGTACGCGACGACCGACATCTCCCTACATGGTGTGACGATCCCGGCGGGGGCGCTCGTCCTGCTGTCCACCGATTCGGCGGCGCACGACGAGACCGTCTTCGCCGAGCCCGAGCGCTTCCTGATCGGCCGTCCCAACGCCGACGCGCACCTGGTGTTCGGCTACGGCATCCACTTCTGCGTCGGTGCGGCCCTCGCCCGCCTGCAGCTGCGGACCGCGATCGAGGTGCTCGGCCGCCGCCTGCCCGCCCTCCGGCTGGCGGACCGGCCGATCTCCTACCGCAGGTCGATCGTGGGTCGCGGGCTGGCCGCTCTCCACGTGGAGTGGTGACGCCCCGGCCCTTCGCGGGCCCCGGTAGCCGCCTGCTCCCACAACGCCTCTCCTCCCTCTCAAGGACCCGCACCCCGCACTCTCCGGAGGTTGGTCCAATAAGGTCTGCTAAAAGCGGAAACGGGAGGTTCGATGGAGCCGGTAGCGGTGGGTCTGATCGGTGCTGGGCCGTGGGCGGAGATGGCGCACGCGCCGATGCTGGCCAAGGGGCCGCACACCCGGCTCGCGGGCGTGTGGGCTCGGCGTCCCGAGGCCGCCGCACGGCTCGGCGCGCCCGTGTTCGAGCGGGTCGAGGAGCTGTTCGACGCGTGCGAGGCCGTCGCCTTCAGCGTCCCGCCCGCCGTGCAGGCCGAGCTGGGTGTGCTGGCCGCGCGGGCCGGCAAGGCGCTGCTGCTGGAGAAGCCGCTGGCCGACTCGCTGGAGAACGCGCGGCGGCTGGCCGACGCGGTCGCCGAGACGGGCGTGCCCACGCAGATGGTGCTCACCATGCGCTACACCCCCCAGACCAGGACGTTCCTCGCCCGCTGCGGCGAGATCGAGCCGTTCGGCGGCCATGCGGCCAACATCTCCGGCGTGCTGACCGGCGGCCACGCGTTCGGCACGCCGTGGCGGCTGGAACGCGGCGCGCTGCTGGACGTGGGCCCGCACGTGGTGGACCTGCTCGACGCGGCGCTCGGCCGGGTGACCGGCGTGCGCGCGCACGGAGACCCGCTCCGCTGGACCGGCCTGCTGCTCGAGCACGAGAGCGGCGCGGTCAGCGAGGCGTCGCTGTGCATGGCCGCCGTCGGCGACCTGCCGCCGTCGACGTTCGCGGTGTACGGACGGACGGGCAACGCGGTCCTCCAGCCCTGGGAAGACGACCCGTTCGACATCATCGCCGAGGAGTTCGCCGCGACCGTCAGGGCGGGCGGCGGCCACCCGCTCGACGCGGCGCACGGCCTCAGGCTTCAGCAGGTCCTCGCGGAGGCGGAGCGTCAGCTCGCCACCCCTTGACTTCGGGCGCATCCGGGGAATTGATAGCGTTTGTCCGACGCGCAGAGCGCAGCGAAGTCCGGTGCGAGTCCGGCGCTGTCCCGCAACTGTCATAGCCAGGTCGCCTGCCTCCGCGCTGACGTCATCAACCCTCGTGGAAAAGGGTGATCCGTCGCTCATCGCGGGTCTCTCGGTTCCGACAGTGTGAAAGGACTTCTCGTGAGGCCCGTACGCACGGCCTTCGCGGGCGCGCTGCTGGGAACGCTCGTTCTCGCCGGATGCGGCCAGAACGGCACGCCCGCCGCCCCCACAGCCGCATCCCCCGCCACCGCCCCGGCCGCCTCCGCCGGTTTCCCCGTCACCGTCGAGGCGGGCAACGGCAAGGTCACCCTCGACAAGAAGCCGGAGCGGATCATCTCCCTCTCGGCCGCCCACACCGAGACCCTCTTCGCCATCGGCGCGGGCCCCCAGGTCGTCGCGGTGGACGACCAGTCGAACTACCCGCCGGAGGCCCCCAAGACGAACCTGTCGGGCTTCAAGCCCAACGTCGAGGCCATCGTCGCCCAGAAGCCCGACCTGGTGATCGTCTCCAACGACATCGACAAGGTCGTCGCCGAGCTCGGCAAGCTGAAGGTGCCCGTCCTGCTCGAACCCGCCGCGACCAAGCTGGACGAGGCGTACGACGAGATCGCCGACCTGGGCGCGGCCACCGGCAACCAGGCCAAGGCCGGCGAGGTCGTGACCACCATGAAGTCGTCGCTGGAGAAGCTGGCCGCCGCCGCGCCCAAGGGCAAGAAGCTCACCTACTACCACGAGCTCGACCAGACGCCGTACGCGGCGACGTCCAGCACCTTCATCGGGCAGATCTACGGCCTGTTCGGGCTCACCAACATCGCCGACAAGGCGCCCGACCCGGCGGGCGGCTACCCCAAGCTGTCGGCCGAGTTCGTCGCCCAGGCCGACCCCGACCTGATCTTCCTCGCCGACACCAAGTGCTGCCAGCAGAGCAAGGAGACGCTGGCCAAGCGTCCCGGCTGGAAGGACCTGTCGGCGATCAAGAACGACCAGGTGGTGCAGCTCGACGACGACATCGCCTCCCGCTGGGGGCCGCGCGTCGTGGACCTCGCCCAGACGATCGGCGACGCCGTCGGCAAGGCCGCGAAGGCCGCGAAGTCGTAGTGCCCGTCCTTCAGGCGTCCAAGGCCAGACCCGTGTGGCTGGTCGGCGGGCTCGGCGTGCTGGCCGTCTGCATGGTCGTAGGGCTGCTCGTCGGGGCCGCGAGCATCTCGCCCTGGCAGGTGGTCCTCCAGGTGGTCGACTGGCTGCCGTTCACGCAGGTGGACTCCGGGCTCGCGCCGGTCGAGCAGACCCTGCTGTTCGAGCTGCGCCTGCCCAGGGTGCTGGTGGCGGCCGTGGTCGGCGGGCTGCTCGCCATGGCGGGCGCGGGCTACCAGGGCGTGTTCAGGAACCCGCTCGCCGACCCGTACCTGCTGGGCGCCGCCGCGGGCGCGGGGCTCACGACGACCGTCGTCATCGTGCTGTTCCCGGCGCCGCTGGGCACGATCCCGGTGGCCGCGTTCGCGGGGGCGGTGGGCGGCGTGCTGCTGGCGTACCTGCTGGGCAACACCGCCGGACGCTCCGGCGGCACCGCGACGCTGGTGCTGGCCGGGGTCGCGGTCACCTCGTTCCTCACCTCGATCCAGACGTTCATCCAGCAGTTCAAGGTGGAGGAGCTGCAACGCATCTACGCGTGGATCCTGGGCGACGTCGGCGGCGGCTGGGACCAGTTCTGGCTGGTCCTGCCGTACGCGGCGGTGTCGTCCGTGCTGCTGCTCCTGCACGGCCGGATGCTCGACGTGCTGTCCGTGGGCGACGAGGAGGCCGTCAGCCTGGGCGTGCGGGCGTCCCGGGTGCGGCTGGCGGTGCTGCTGGCCGCCTCGCTGGCCACCGCCGCGGCCGTCGCGGTGAGCGGGCTGATCGGGTTCGTCGGCATCGTCGTCCCGCACGTGGTGCGGCGGCTGGCGGGCGGCTCGTACCGGATCGTGCTGCCGCTCTCGCTGATCGGCGGCGCGGCCTTCCTGGTGCTGGCCGACCTGATCGCGCGCACCGTCATCGCCCCCGCCGAGCTGCCGATCGGCGTCGTCACCATGTTCGTGGGCGCGCCGTTCTTCGTGGGCGTCCTGCGCATGACCAGGCGGGCCGCCACGTGATCTCGGCCACGTCCCTGTCGGTGCGGCTCGGCGAGCGCCAGGTTCTGGACGAGGTGGACGTCCAGGTGCGGGCAGGCGAGTGGCTGGCGGTCATCGGGCCGAACGGCGCCGGCAAGTCCACCCTGCTCAAGGCCGTCATGGGCCTGGTCGCGCACCGCGGCGAGGTGACCATCGACGGCCGGCCCGCCGACGCGCTCCGGCCCAGGGACCGGGCCAGGCTGGTGGCCTACGCCCCGCAGACGCCCGCGCTGCCGACCGACATGACGGTCTTCGACTACGCGCTGCTCGGGCGTACCCCGTACATCCCCTACCTCGGCAGGGAGGGCCGCCGCGACAGGGACGTGACCGCGTCCGTCCTCGACCGGCTCGACCTGGACGGCTTCGCCACCCGCAGGCTCGGCGAGCTGTCCGGCGGCGAGCGGCAGCGGGTGGTGCTCGCCAGGGCGCTCGCCCAGCAGGCGCCCGTGCTGCTGCTCGACGAGCCCACCACCGCCCTCGACCTCGGGCACCAGCAGCAGGTCCTGGAACTCGTCGACCGGCTCAGGCTCGCCGACGGCCTCACCGTCGTCACCACACTGCACGACCTGACCGTGGCCGGGCAGTACGCCGACACCCTCCTGCTGCTCGCCCGCGGGCACGCCGCCGCCGTCGGCAGGCCCGACCAGGTGCTCACCGAGACGCTGGTGGGCAAGCACTTCGACGCCCGTGTCACGATCGAGCCGGGCCCCGGCGGGCGGCCCGTCGTCCACCTGGTCAGAGGAGGGTCGTGAGACTCACGTATCGGGTCGAAGAGGGCGTGCGGCTGGGGTCTCCGCTGTGGGAGTTCAGTCCGGGCCGGTTGTCTGAAGGCCGTCCTCAGGCGTCCAGGGTGACGCCGTAGTCCTCCAGGGCGCCGCGCGGGGTGACGCGGCCCGCTTCGAGGTCGGCGAGCACCGCGTCGCGATCCCGCTCGGCCGGGGAGCCGATGCCGCCGCCGCCCGTCGTCTCCACGATGAACGCCTCACCGGCAACGAAGCGGACGTTGTTCACCTTGGACGCGAGCCGCTCGACCGTCCCGTCCAGGTGCCGCCGGAAGAAGCCGCCGAGGCGTCCTGGCAGGCCGCCGTCGCGTCCCGGCGGGGCGAGGCGGAGGCGGTCGCCCCGGGTCGTGACGTGGCAGTCGGCCAGGAACCGGTAGACGGTCCGCGAGCCCAGGCCGCCCCGGTGCCTGCCGGGTCCGCCGGAGTCCGGGACCGTCGCGATCGACTCGACCACCACCGGGCAGCGGCTCTCCACCGGCTCGGCCTGCGGCACCGAGTTCCGCCCGATGCCGAAGTGGACGCCCGTCGCGTCCGGACCGTCCAGCCCCTGCCGCGCGCCGACGCCGCCGAAGTCGTACGACAGGTGGATCCAGTACGGCGCGCCCACGGCGGCGATCGAGAACGGCTGCAGGATCCCGCTCGCCGCGATCGCCCGCTCGGGCACCGCGTCGGACAGCGCCTGGAAGATCGCCTCCATGGCCGCGTAGACGGGCACGAACCGCCCCCCGCACGGGAACGGGGAGCGCGCGTTGAGCAGCGACCCCTCGGGCAGCCGCACCTCGATCGCCCGCAGGCAGCCGTCGTTCATCGCGATCGACGGGTCGAGGAAGCACCGCACGGCGAACACGGCCGCGGCCATGGACTGCGACGCCGACGCGTTGATCGCCGCGGGCACCTGCGGCCCCGTCCCGGCGAAGTCGACCACGGCCCGCCGACCGCCGAGGGTGACCGCCACCCGCACGTGGTGGGGGTCGCCGGGGTGCACCCCGTCGTCGTCGA
Source organism: Nonomuraea sp. NPDC000554 (assembly GCF_040300065.1). NCBI lineage: Bacteria > Bacillati > Actinomycetota > Actinomycetes > Streptosporangiales > Streptosporangiaceae > Nonomuraea > Nonomuraea sp. NPDC000554. Next base: position 29,883 of record NZ_JBEPDC010000007.1, read on the forward strand.
TCGGGTAGGACGCCTCGAAGCGGCCCTCGGGCAGGTCGGCCAGGGCCGCGCGGGTGCTCGCCTCGGTGTGGTCGAGGTAGTCCTCGACGCCCGCCTCCAAGCCGTCCTCGCCGTACTCCTCGACCAGGGCCGCCACCCGGGCGGCGGCGACGGCCGTCCCGGCGACCAGGGCCCGGACGTCGCCCATGACCTTGTCGGGGGTGCGGCTGTTGGCCCGCAGGATCGCCTCGACGGCCGGTTCGAGCCCGCCCGCGGTGGCCAGCCTGACGGGCGGCAGCTGCAGCCCTTCGAGGAAGATGTCGGTGGCCAGCGGCGCCATCCCGCCGGCCGACAGCCCGCCGAGGTCCGACACGTGGATCATGGTCGCGGTGAAGTAGCGCGGCGCGTCCCCGACGAAGACGGGCCGGTAGACGAGCAGGTCGTTGGTGTGGACGCCGCCCCGGTAGGCGTCGTTGAGCACGTACACCTCGCCGGGCCGCATCGTGCCGGGCGGCACGTCGCGCAGCAGCTCGGGCAGCGCGACCTTGAGCGCCATGCTGTTCATCAGCGTGGTCGCCGTCGAGTGCGCGATCAGCCGCCCCCGGACGTCCAGGATGGCGGCCGACGCGTCGGAGCCCTCGACGATGAACGTCGAGTACGCCGACCTGACGACCACGATGCTGGCCTCCTCGGCGGCCACCACCAGCGCGTTCCGCAGCACCTCCGCGGTGAGCCCGTCGCTCATCCCGCCTGCCTCAGCAGGTGGACGGCGCGGGCCGGGCCGAGGCGGGCGGTCCAGCCCGGCGGGACGACGATCGTGGACTCGGCGTCCTCCACGATCCCCGGCCCGGCCAGGACGTCCAGCGTGTCGCGGGTGTGCACCGGCACGTCCGCGTAGCCGCCCAGAGCGGCGAAGTACGCGGGCCGCGTGCCCACCGGGCCCGCCGTGCCCACTGTGCCGGGCGCGTCGCTCACCAGCGGCGCGCCGGAGGCCTGAGGGAGGGTGAGGCGGACGCGGTAGCTCACCAGCTCCGTCTCGCCGCGCTGGTCGATCCCGTACACCTCGGCGTACCGGGCGAAGAACCGCGACTCCAGCTCCGGCCGGGACGGCGACCAGGCCACCGTCAGGTCGTGCGACTGGCCCCTGAAGCGGACGTCCACCGAGCGCGACACCCGCACCCCCGCGTCCGTCAGGGCCACGCCGAGGTCGCTGGCCGCCGCCCGCTCCAGCGAGGCGAAGACCTCCTCCGGGTCGCCCGCGTCCAGCCGGGACAGGACCCGGTCCGTGGACGGCGCGCCCGCGAGCAGGCCGGCCGCCGAGGCGACGCCGCAGTGCGCGGGCACCACGACCGTGCCGATGCCGAAGCGCTCGGCGACCCGCGCCGCGTGCATGGGGCCCGCGCCGCCGAAGGCCACCAGCGGGAAGCCGCGCGGGTCGATGCCGCGCTGCACGGTCACCACGTGGACCGCCGCCGCCATCGAGGCGCTGACGATCTCGTGGACGGCGTGCGCCGCCTCCGCCCTGGACACGCCGAGCGGCCCCGCCAGCCGGTCCAGCGCCTTGGCGGCCAGCGACGGAGACAGGGGGATGGAGGCGGAGGAGAGGTAGCCGAGCACGAGGTCGGCGTCCGTGACGGTGGGCTCGGCGCCGCCCAGGCCGTAGCAGGCGGGCCCGGGGGAGGAGCCCGCCGAGCGGGGGCCGACGTGGAGCGCGCCGGCCGCGTCCAGCCAGGCGACGCTGCCTCCGCCCGCGCCGACCTCGGCGAGGTCGATGGCGGGGGTCTTGATGGGCACGCCGGTTCCGGCCCGCCGCCCGCCGAAGCTGCCCTTGCCGCCGACGTGGAACTCGTGCGTGATCTCGGGCCTGCCGTCGCGGACGACACAGGTCTTGGCCGTGGTGCCGCCCATGTCGAACGAGATCACGTCGCGGAAGCCGGCGGAGGCCGCGGCCAGCACGCCCGCGGCGGGGCCGGACTCGATCGTGGCCACCGCCCGCCGCGCGGCGAGCTCGGCGGAGATCACGCCGCCGCCCGACTCCATGACGTGGATCGGCGCGGTGACGCCCAGCTCGGCAAGCCGGGCGCGGAGCCTCGACAGGTACGACGCCATCAAAGGGCCGATATAGGCGGACATGATGGTGGTGGTGGCGCGCTCGTACTCGCGGATCTCCGGCCACACCTCCCACGAGGCCACCACGTTCGGGACCGACGCGCGCAGGATCGTCGCCACCTCCCGCTCGTGCGCGGGGTCGGCGTAGGAGTGCAGCAGGCAGACGGCCGCGGACGTGATGCCGCGCCGGGCGATCTCCGCCGCCACCCGCCGCACCGAGCCGGGATCCAGGGGCGTCAGGACCTCGCCGCGCGCCGAGACCCGCTCGTCCACCTCGAAGCAGTCGCCGGGGGCGACCGGCGGAGGCGGTGGCGTGAAGCGCAGGTCGTACCGGTCCTCCTCGACGCGGGCGTACCGGCCGAGCGGGACGACGGAGCGGAAGCCGCGGGTCGTCACGAAGGCCACCCGCACCCCGGTGCGTTCCAGGATGGCGTTGGTGGCCAGGGTGGTGGCGTGCGCGACCCTGGTGACGAGGGCCGGGTCCAGGTCGGCGAGGACGCGCGTAACGCCGGTGACGATGCCCGCGATGGGGTCGTCGTGGGTGCTCAGACACTTCGCGACGGTCACGTCGCCGGAGGGGCCGCGCAGGACGACGTCGGTGAAGGTGCCGCCGACGTCCACCCCGATCGCGTAGCCCATGCTGGCACGGTAGGTGCTCAAGCAAGCGCTTGTCTATCCATGGGTCTCTTGACTTACGGCAGGCGCTTGGGACCCTGGTTACATCCCCACAGTTGGGAGCGGAGATGGCGCGTCTCACAGCTCTGGCAGGTGGCGTCGCGGTGGCCCTGGTGTCGCTGGTGCCGATCGTGCTGACCGCGGTGCCCGCGATGGCACACGAGCATCCCAGCGGGATCACCGACCTGGTGACACCGGCCGTGGTGCGGGTCGAAGCGACGTCCCATGTGAAGATCACCCTGCTCGACCACATCGGCGAGCTGGTCCACGTGGAGCGCTCCTACGACGTCCCCATCGGCGTCGGGACGGGCACCGTGGTCAACCCCGAGGGCGCGGTGGTCACGCTCACCCGCGTGGTGCGGACCGACCAGGACGTGGCGGTCTACGCCGCCAACAGGATCTTCGCCGAGCACCACAAGGTGAAGATCCCGGCCGACTTCAAACGGCACAAGCTCAAGGACGACCTGCTCAACCACCACCTGAAGGAGTGCTACCCGCCCAAGACGGACACCGCCACCTGCATCATCGACGTGACCACCGAGATCACGGTCTTCCCCAACGTCTCGCCCGTCGACCCGAAGGGGCTCAAGGCCGACCTGGTCTACGCGGGGTCGCAGCCCGACAGCCCGGCCGTGCTCGTCCCGTCGGGGCGGGTCGTCGGCAGTGTCGGCATGCCGACGGCGCCGCTCGCCGACAAGGTTCCCGACCAGCAGGGCTCGCCCACCAACGTGGCGGGCTTCCTCGGCAGGCCGGGCCCGAACGTCCAGCACACCGTGGAGATCGCGCACCTCGGCAAGGGCGGCACCGGCGAGAACGGCAGGCAGTTCGCCGACCCCGAGAACAAGGTGGATGAACCGGTCAAACTCGGCGGCCTCGTGGACCGCGGCATGCGCGGAGCACCGGTGATCGGCGACAAGGACGGGCACGTCATCGGGATGCTCATCGGCGGCGGCAAGGACGCCAGGATGATCGGCGTCAGGGAGATCGCCGCCGCCCTGGCCAAGGCCAAGGTCGCCCCCCGCAGAGGCGCGATCGACTCGACGTTCGAGGCGGCGCTGACCCGCTACCACACCCACTACTACACCGACGCCGCGCCGGGCTTCCAGCGGGTGCTCGAGCTCTACCCGGGCAACGTGGTGGCCGCGGGGCTGCTCAAGACGTCCCTGTCCAAGCGGGGTGGCCCCGAGGACGCGGGCACCAAGCAGGCGGCGGCGCCCGCGGCCAAGTCGACGCCGCTCTGGCCGGTCAGCGTGGCCGCCGCGGTGCTGTTCCTGGCCGCAGGGGCGGGCGCGTTCCTGCTGTGGCGGCGGCGAGGTCCTGACGAGGAACCCGACCTGCCCCCGCCGCTGGTCGCGACCCCGCAGCCGAACGACGACGGCGCCGGCCAGACCGTCATGGTGCGCAGGACGCAGCTGCCGCTGCACGCGATCCCCCAGCAGAAGAAGGTGCTCACCGCCCAGCAGACGGCCACGAAGTACTGCACGGCGTGCGGGATGCGGCTGGGCCACGCGCACCGGTTCTGCGGCTACTGCGGTCACCCCAGCGAGACGTGATGCACTTGAACGAGCGTTCGTTGATCGGCCAGGAAGTGGCCGGTTACTACATCGAGGACATCGTCGGCAAAGGCGGCATGGCCGTCGTCTACCTCGCCCTCGATCCCAGGCTGAGCCGCCGGGTGGCGCTGAAGATCCTCAACCCGCTGCTCAGCGTCGACGACAGGTTCAGGCAGCGCTTCATCCTGGAGTCCAGGACGGTCGCCAGCATCGAGCACCCGAACATCATCCCGATCTACGAGGCCAACGCCGACGCCGACGGCGTGCTGTACATCGCCATGCGCTACGTCGACGGCCTCGACCTGCGCCGGCTCATCTACGACAGGGGAGCGCTGCCGCTCGGCCAGGCGAACCAGATCTTCGCCCAGGTCGCGGCGGCGCTCGACGCCGCGCACGCGCACGACCTCATCCACCGGGACGTCAAACCGGCCAACATCCTGCTCGCCCAGGACCACGTCTACCTGACCGACTTCGGCATCACCAAGCACCGCACCTCGATCTCCGGCCTGACCCAGACGGATCAGTTCATCGGGACACCCCGCTACATGTCCCCCGAGCAGATCAACAAGGAGCACATCGACGGCCGCTGCGACCAGTACGCGCTGGCCTGCGTCGCCTACGAGGCGCTGTCGGGCCGCCTGCCGTTCCAGCGCGACAACGACATCGCGCTGCTCTGGGCCCACCTGGCGGAGGAGCCGCCGCCGCTGTCGCGGATCAGGACCGAACTGCCGCGCGAGGTGGACGACGTGATGGGACGGGCGCTGGCCAAGTCCCCCGACGAGCGCTACCCGAGCTGCGCCGAGTTCGTCAGCGCGCTGCGCGACGCGATGAGCGGCCACCTCGGCGAGCCCGCCGCCCCCATGCCGCCGCGCACATTCCCGCGCCGGCAGCCCGTTTCCCCGGCGGACCCCGCGGACGCTCGTCCGGCCGTTCACCCGGCCGATCCCACGGCCGACCCCACGGCCGACTCCATGGCCGATCCCACGGCCGGTCCTCCGGCCGGGCAGGAGGACGGCCGCCGTCCCGGCCGGCTGCCGGTCATCCTGGTCACGCTGACCGCCGCCGTCGCGGCGCTGGTGATGATCGTGCTCGTCATCATGGGGCAGCGCAGCGACGTGTGGTCGCATTACAAGGTGACCACGGCCGCCCCGGTGGCCTTCGACTACCCGGCGAGCTGGGCCGTCAGGACGCACGGCGACCTGTTCGCGCTCGTCTCGCCGCACGCGGAGGAGTTCGAGACGCTGTTCGTCGCGGGGGTGGGCGCCGACTGGTCCACGGTCGCGCCGATCATCACCGACGACCCCGACGCCGCGTCCGGCTTCTACGTCCAGGTCTCCGACACGCTGGACGCCGCCGCCACGGCCGAGCAGATGAAGGCCACGCTCGAAGGGCTGCTGCCCGGCGAGGTGGACCTCGCCCGGCCCGTCCAGGACCAGGCGGGCACCGCGCCCGCGACCCGCTACGACGGCTCCCTGCACGACCCCAAGGGCGGCGGCTCCAGGCTCGGCTTCGTCAGCTACGTGATCGAGCGCAAGCCCAAGCCGATGCTGCTGCTCTACTTCTGCGCCAAGAACAGCTGCGACGACGCCACCCAGCGCCGCATCAGGCAGAGCATCAGGCCCTCCTGACGTGGGACCGGCCTGACGTGGGACCGGCCTGGCTTGGAACCGGCTTGTGGCCGGCTTGAGCCGGGTGTCCAAGGCGGCGTCCGGCGTCTACCCTCGCGGCTGTGGGCATACGAATCGTCATCGTGGACGACCAGGCGATGGTCCGGGCAGGGCTGCGCATGGTCGTGGACAGCGCGCCGGACATGGAGGTCGTGGGCGAGGCCGCCGACGGCCGCGAGGCCATCGCCGTGGCCAGGCGGACCCGCCCGGACATCGTGCTGATGGACATCACCATGCCGCGCCTCGACGGGCCGTCGGCCACCAGGGAACTGCTGGAGGACCCCGCGCCGCCCAAGGTCATCACCCTGACCACCTTCGACACCGACGAGAACCTCTACACCGCGCTGCGCGCGGGCAGCAGCGGCTTCCTGCTGAAGGTCTCGCCGCCCGAGCAGCTCATCGAGGCGATCCGGGTGGTGCACGCCGGCGACGCGCTGCTCGACCCGGCCGTCACCGGCCGGGTGATCGCCACCTTCGCCGCCGCCCCCGACCCGAGGCCATCGCCCCGGCTGGCCGAGTTGACGCCGCGCGAGCTGGAGGTGCTGCGGATGCTGGCGCGCGGCATCACCAACGCCGAGATCGCGCGGGAGCTGTTCGTCGGCGAGGCCACGGTCAAGACGCACGTGGCCAGGGTGCTGATGAAGCTCGGGCTGCGCGACCGGGCTCAGGCGGTGGTGTTCGCGTACGAGTCGGGCGTCGTCAGGCCGGGAGCGGTCGCGGGGTAGTACGACGCCCACGCCTCGTCGCCCATGCGCAGGATCTTCAGCCCGGTCCAGCCGAGCGCGACGACCGGAACGCTCCAGAACACCGCGGTCAGCGGCCCGTACGGGACGGGGAACGAGGCCACGTAGCCGATCGCGACCAGCAGCGGCACCCACCAGCCGACGAAGCCCGCCCGCCACACGGCGACGGTCAGCACGGGTAGGCCGAGGATGGCGAAGAACATCCACGGCAGCTGGAAGCCGTAGATCACCCCGGGCAGGTTCAGCATCTCGTCCAGGATCCGCTGCGCCTGCTCGGGTGGGTAGTGCCTGCCCAGCCACCACTCGACCGGGTCGGTCAGCAGCAGGCCCGAGGCGCTGACGTAGCCGACCGCCGTCAGCGCGCCCGCGACGTGGCCGAGCCTGGTCGCCCTGCGTCTGGTGAGGTGCACCAGGCCGAACACGGCGACGGCCATGAGGAGCCAGCTCCAGTGGTAGAGCGCCGACTGCGTCTGCGCGAGGGCCGGGTTCTGGCCGAAGCTGACACTCTCGCGGTCGTCGCCCCAGGTGCCCGGGTCGAGGACGACGGCCAGCGCCTGCAGCGACGGCGCGACGATCAGCAGGGTTCCGGCGGCGATCCGGCGGAAGGTCACCTGGTTCTTCAACATGTCCAGGAACGCTAGGCGCGCGGCGGTTCCCGCGTCGTCCGCCTGGAGGCCGATCCGGGGTCACCCTGACGGGGGATCTCAGCATGCGGAAGGGTCTGGCGGAGCATTGCCCAGTTATGTGTATATTTTCCGTTAAAGGACGTCTGTTGCAGGAGATTTTTCATGAAGGCGTTTCCCAGGGTGCTGTTCGACGAGGCCCACAGCGAGTCGTGGACCATCCGCCGCGAGGTGGCCGAGACCATCAACCCCGCGCATCCCGACGACAACGGCTACTCCCGCGCCGCCGGGCTGCTGCGGCACCTGGGACAGACGGTGACGGCCCACACCCAGGGCCCGCTCGACCAGGGAACGCTCCAGGACCAGGACGTCCTGGTCATCGCGCACCCGTCGGGTGAGCGCTGGGAGCGCACCACCGGCCAGGGCAGCCCGGTCTTCACCGCCGCCGAGCTGGACGCCGTCGAGTTCTTCGTCGCCGCCGGCGGCGGGCTGGTCGTGCTGGCCGAGGAAGAGCAGGACAAGTACGGCAACAACCTGAACGAGCTGCTCGCCAGGTTCGGCGTGACGGTGGAGCACACCACCGTGCGCGACCCCCGCCACGCCCACCGCGACGTCGCCACCTGGGTCCTCGCCGACCGCGCCACCGGCGACGGCCTGCTGGCGGGCGTCAAGCAGGCGTGCTTCTACCGCGCGGGCGTGCTGGCCGTCTCCGCGGACGCGGCGCAGGCGACCGTCCTGTTCGCGACCTCGCCGACCGCCGACCCGGCCGGCGCGCCGCTGGCCGTCGCCCTCCGGCACGGCCTGGGACGCGTCGTCGTGTTCGCCGACTCCGACCTGTTCGGCGACGACTCGATCGACGACTACGACCACCAGGTGCTCTGGGGCAACGTGGTCACCTGGGCGGCCCGCGTGCCGTCGGGCGACGAGGCGGCCGACCGCGTGAACCCCGAGGTCGCCCGGCTGTTCGGCGCGCTCAAGGCGGCCGTCGAGGAGCTGCGCCCGCTCCAGGTCAAGGACGGCTCGGTGCCCGAGGCCAAGGACGAGGCCAAGGCGCTGGTCGCCGCCGTCTCCGCCCGGGTCGGCGAGCTCTCCCCGCACTTCCCGCACGACGCCGCGTACCTGCGGGCCGTCCAGGACGACCTGGCCAGGTGGGCCGAGCAGGACCTCGGCGTGCCCGACTTCCTCGACTCGCTCGACCGCTTCCACCCCGACACGCAGCGCGTGGACGGCCTGGAGCACGTCGTGGTGTTCCCGATGTACACCCAGAACGGCAACCCGAACCGCAACCTCGAAGCGGTCTGGATCCGCACGATCTGGCCCGACTGGCTGGCCAGGGTGGAGTCGACCGGGTACGACAACCCGATGTTCGTGCCGATCGCGTTCGAGGACTTCACCTCCGGCTACGACAGCCACTCCGCGGTGCTCTTCCCCGAGACCGTGGCCGTGCGGACCACGCCCGCGCGCTTCACCTGGGGCGGGATCTTCGCCGACCGCGAGGCCGCCCGGTTCAGGCGGGTGTCCAGGGCCGCGACCGAGACGCTCAAGCTCGACCTGCCGCCCGACGCCGACAGGCTGCTGGACTCCCAGCAGCTCGCCCAGGACACGTTCGTGCTGTGGGACCTGATCCACGACCGCACGCACAGCCACGGCGACCTGCCGTTCGACCCGTTCATGATCAAGCAGCGGATGCCGTACTGGCTGTACTCCCTGGAGGAGCTGCGCTGCGACCTGACCGCCTTCGGCGAGGCCGTGGAGCTGGAGCGGCAGGGCGTGCCGCACGCCCGCTACGTCCAGCACGCGATCCTGTTCGACCGGCTGTTCCGGTTCCCGATCACCGGCGAGCGGGTGCGCAACTACGACGGGCTCGGCGGGCAGCTCCTGTTCGCCTACCTGCACCGCAACGACGTCGTCCGCTGGACCGACAACCGGCTCAGCGTCGACTGGGAGCGGGTCGCCGACGGGGTCGCCGACCTGCGGGGCGAGGTGGAGAAGCTGTACCGCGACAGCATCGACAGGTCCAAGCTGGCGCACTGGCTGGCCGCCTACGAGCTGGTGAGCGGCTACGTCGAGCCGCATCCGGCCTCCACCTGGGCGAAGGGCGTCGCGGCGCTGCCCGAGGAGCAGAAGGCCAAGGTGGACGCGGTGCTTCCGGACGAGTTCCCCCTGAGCATGTTCTACGAGGCACTTCGCCGTAAGCTGGGCGAAGTGGTCGAATCAACTAGGGGGATCCGGGCGTGATCATTCTTGTGACAGGGTCAGCGGGGCCCACGGGCGAGGCCGTCACCGGATACTTCACGAAACACGGCCACACCGTGATCGGAGTGGACAAGGACGACGTCGACCTGCTCGACCGCGCCGCCATCCAGGACCTCGCCGAACGGATCGAGAAGGAGCACGGCCACGTCGACGGGGTGGTGCACCTGGTCGGCGGCTGGCGGGGCGCGAAGAGCTTCGCCGAGACCGACCTCGGCGACTGGGACGCCCTGCACGACCTGCTCGTGCGCACGCTCCAGCACGTGTCGCTGGCCTTCGAGCCGCTGCTGCGCAGGAGTGCGAACGGCCGCTTCGTGATCGTCTCCGCCAAGGCCGCCGAGCGCCCCACCGCGGGCGGCGCGGCCTACGCCGCCGCCAAGGCCGCCTCGGAGGCGTGGACGCTCTCCCTGGCCGACGCCCTGCGCGACACCGGCAGCGCGGCCGTCATCCTGGTCGTCAAGGCCCTGGTCAACGACGCCATGCGGGCGGCCAAGCCGGATGCCAGGTTCGCCGGCTTCACCGACGTCAGCGACCTGGCGGAGGCGATCGGCGGGCTCTACGACCGGCCCGCCGCCGACATCAACGGCACCCGATTGGATCTCACCACGTGACCCTCAGGCACGACCCCCAGCTCAAGGGCTTCGCCAGCGACAACTACGCCGGGGTGCACCCGGAGATCCTCCAGGCCATCGCCGTCGCCAACGGCGGCCACCAGATCGCCTACGGTGACGACGTCTACACCGAGGCCCTGCAGGACGTCTTCAGGAAGCACTTCGGCGAGCGGGCCCAGGCGTGGCCGGTGTTCAACGGCACCGCCGCCAACGTGGTCTCGCTGCGCGCCATGACCGCCCACTGGGAGGCGGTCATCTGCGCGGAGACCGCCCACATCCACACCGACGAGGGCGGCGCGCCCGAGGTGGCGGGCGGCATCAAGCTGCTCACCGTCCCCACCCCCGACGGCAAGCTCACCCCCGAGCTGATCGACCGCCAGGCGTGGGGCTTCGGGGACGTGCACCGCGCCCAGCCGCGCGTGGTGTCGATCGCGAACACCACCGAGCTCGGCACCGTCTACACGCCCGACGAGGTGGCGGCCGTCTGCGCGCACGCGCACGAACTCGGCCTGCTCGTCCACCTCGACGGGTCGCGGCTGACGAACGCCGCAGCCGCGCTGGACGTCCCGCTGCGGGCGCTGACCGCCGACGCCGGCGTGGACGTGCTGTCGTTCGGCGGCACCAAGATCGGCATGCTGTACGGGGAGGCGGTCGTGGTGCTGAACCCCGAGGCCGCCACCGGGGTCGACTACATCCGCAAGACGTTCATGCAGCTGTCGTCCAAGATGCGGTTCGTGTCGGCGCAGTTCGAGGCGCTGCTGTCGGGCGACCTGTGGCTGCGCAACGCGCGGCAGGCCAACGCGATGGGCAAGCGGCTGGCGGAGGCGGTCCGCGACATCCCGGGCGTCGAGGTGCCGCGGCCCGTGGAGGCGAACGCCGTCTTCGCGGTACTGCCGAAGGACGTCACCGAGCGGCTGCAGAAGCGCTTCCGCTTCTACACCTGGAACGAGGCGACGGGCGAGGTGCGCTGGATGTGCGCCTTCGACACCACCGAAGCGGACGTCGACGCCTTCGCCGCCGCGGTCGCGGAGGAACTGGGATAGGGCTGTGCCGGTCTTCGGCACAGCCCCAGGACGTCAGTCGCAGTGCTCGAACGGGCTGTCGTAGACGTCCGAGCCGATCGCGCCGCCCCACTTGACGCAGGTGTGGGCGGCCTTGGCGCGGACGGGGCCCGCGTAGTACTGGAAGCTGCCGGAGTCCGTGTCACGAGGCTTGCCCTGAACCTCCAGGTACGCCTTCGCGGACACCTTGCCTTTGGTCCCGTTGCGCACGGTGGTGACGCAGTTCTGGCCGGCGGAGGCCGAGTAGAGCAGGAAGACGCGGCCCTGCTTGCCCAGCGTGGCCGAGTCGACCTGCGCGAAGCCCGCGCCGCACACCTGCTCGGGCGAGTACGGGTTCGACGTGCTGGTGGGGGTGGTGGTGGGCTTGCCCGTCGTGCCGCCGCCGCAGTTGTTCGAGGTCAGCGTCTGGTTCGGGTAGCGGTAGGGGCTGCCGTTGAAGCTCGCGCGGAGGATCTCGCCGGAAGAGCTGCGCTGCTCGTAGTGCAGGTGCGAGATGAGCTTGTACTTGGCCGAGGTGTTGCCGACCGCGCCGATCTGCTGGCCCTGCGCCACGTTCTGGCCGTTGGAGACCGCGCGGGATTTCAGGTGCGCGTAGAGGGTCACGCTGCCGTCGGAGTGACGGATCTTGACCACGTTGCCGAAGCCGTCGGTGGTCCGATATTCCGACATCACCACGGTGCCTGCCGCCGAGGCCACCACGGTCCTGCCGCGGTCCGCGTCGCCGTCGTCGGCGCTGCCGTTGAAGTCGATCTCGTTGCCGGTGTGGGCGTAGCTCTTGCTACTGCCCACCCAGGTCTCCCCGCAGGGGAAGGGAAGCTGGAACGTGGGCCCTGCCGCGCGCGCGGACGCGCTGGTCACGCCCGGTCCGGCGAGAGGCAGAGCGGCGCCGCACAGGCCCGCTAAAAGAATCTTCATCCGCATGCGGCACAGGCTCCCACCCCGATGATCAGGACGTCTAGATCACGCACCAACTGTTCACGCGATGAGTTGATAGGTGTTGATCTCGCAGCCAGGTCGGGACAAATCGTTACTTTCGGCCAGTAGGAGTTGGCCGGGGCCTTCTGAGCGGCGAGGGCGCCGGCCGGTCGAGCTCCACATCCGCGCCTCGACCGGCCCCCTCCCGGGCTGACTAGCCCCGCACGGCGAGACGCGCGGCCTGCCAGCCGCCCATCCCATGGACGGCCGCGCCAGGCGGAGTCGAGGCGGAGCAGAGAAAGACGCCCGGCAGCGGGGTGCGCCACGGCGACGGCGACCAGACCGGGCGCCGGACAAACTGGCCCAGACTGGCCAGCCCGCCGCCGATGTCGCCGCCGACCAGGTTCGAGTCGAACGCCTCCAGATCGGCGGGCCCCATCGCGTGACGGGCCAGCACACGGTCGCGGAAGCCAGGGGCGAACCGCTCGATCTGCGTCTCGATCGCCCCCGTCATGTCCACGGTCGAGCCGTTCGGCACGTGGCAGTAGGCCCACAGCGTGTGCCCGCCCCTGGTCGGGTCGGCCGCGTACGGCTGGACGAGCAGCACGTACGGGCGGGGCGAGTGCCGGCCGCTCGCCATCTCGGCCTCGCTGAGCGCGATCTCCTCCAGCGTGCCGCCCAGGTGGACGGTGCCCGCCGCGGCGACGGCCGGATCCCGCCACGGGACGGGGCCGTCGAGCGCCCAGTCCAGCTTGAACACGCCCGGCCCGTAGCGGAACCGCTCCAGCCGCCGGCGGTAGCGCGGGGGAAGCTCCGCCATGGCGAGGAACTGCCTGGGCGTCACGTCCAGCACGATCGTGGGGGCGTCGAGCTCCTTGAGGCTCCGCACCTGGTGGCCGGTGACGGCCTCGCCGCCCAGCGCCCGGAACCTGGCCACCAGGGCGTCGGCCATGGCCTGCGAGCCGCCCTTGGCCAGCGGCCACCCCACCAGGTGCGCCAGCGCCGCGAGGAGCAGGCCGTACCCGCTGGTGATCGGCGCGCGGAGGTCCAGCATGGAGTGCGCGGCCATGCCCGCGAGCACCGCGCGGCCCTCGACCGTCCTGAAGGCCCGTCGGCCGAGCGTCGTGGCGGGCAGGGCCGCCGCCGTGGCGAACCTGGCCGCCGCCGCGAACGCCCGCGGGTCGGCCGGCCACGGGCCCAGCGGCTTGAGCAGCAGGTCGACCAGCGGGAACCCGGCCCGCGCCGCCGCCCCGACGGTCGCCCGCCACACGGCGGCGTCGCGCCCAAGCCCCTCGGCGGTACGCCCGGCGTCGCGGTGGACGAGCACCGCGGGACGGTCGTCGAGCGGATGCGCGGCGGCGACGGGCGGATGCGCGAACTCCACCTCAGCGAGCCCGCCGAGGCCGTCGCGGAACGCGGGGGAGGCCAGCGCCATGGCCATCACGGTCGCGCCGACGTCGTGAACCCGGCCCGGCAGGGTCAGCTCCTCGGAGCGGAGCCCGCCCCCGAACCGCCCGGCGGCCTCCAGCAGCAGCACCCTGCGCCCCGTCTGGGCCAGCAGCACGGCCGCGACGAGCCCGTTCGGGCCCGACCCCACCACGACCGCGTCGTGCGTCATCTCAGGATCGACGGATACGGCTGCGCGCCGCGCTGCCTGAGCAGTTCGGTCATCAACTTGATCTCCCCGGTCTGACCGTTGACGATCTTCTGCGCCATGCCGACCACCTCGTCGCGGTTCGACAGCTTGAGCAGTCCCTGCGCCATCTCCACCCCACCCTCATGGTGGCGGATCATCAGCTGCAGGAACAGCACCTCGGCCGCCGTGCCCTGCAGTTCCTTCAGCTTGGTCAGCTCCTGCGGCGTCGCCATCCCCGGCATCACGCCCGGCGTCGCGGCCGTGCCGCCGCCGTGCCCGTGACCGCTCATCCAGGCCATCGGCCGATCGCCGCTCACCTGGTCGAGGTTCCACTGCTGCAGCCAGCCCTGGAACATGCCGCGCTGGTTGGACTGCGTGGTGATGATGTCGTAGGCCAGGTTCCTGATGTCCTTCGACTGCGACTTGTCGCGGATGACGAAGGACATCTCGACGGCCTGCGCGTGGTGCGTGGCCATGTCGCGGGCGAACCCGGCCTCGGGCGAGGTGTCGCCGGGCGTGCCGCTCCTGCTGAACAGCAGGAAGGCCGCCGCGACAGCGACGACCAGCACCGCGAGGGCGAACAGAAGTGGTTTTCCGGGGCGCTTTTCCATGGCTCGTCAAGCGTACCCACCCCGTCGCCGAGCCGTGATCGGCGGCTTAGGTCGCTCTTATTCTCCACATACGCCCCAAGGGCATAGGGTGACCCGGAGTTGGTACGCCTATGGAGGGCCGATGACGAAGGAGAAGGCGCAGGCGCGGCGCGAGCATCTGCAGAAGATGCGGGCCGACCAGAAGCGCAAGGAGCGCCGTACCGCGGCGCTCATGTGGGGGGCGGGCGGCCTCGTCATCGTGCTCCTGGTGGGCCTGGTCGGCTTCTACCTGGTCAAGCAGGCCAGAGAGACCTCGCTCGACGCCGTCTCCTCGGCCAAGTACGAAGCCGGCCAGCACGTCTGGAACCAGGTCACCTACAAGGAGACCCCGCCCGTGGGCGGCCAGCACAACAACTACTGGCAGCAGTGCGCCGTCTACGACAAGCCGATCCACAACGAGCACGGCGTGCACTCGCTGGAGCACGGCGCCGTCTGGATCACCTACCGTCCCGACCTGCCCAAGCAGCAGGTCGACGCGCTCAAGGCGGTGGCCACCTCGACGGGCCAGCAGGACTACATGCTGGTCAGCCCGTATCCGAACCTGCCGTCGCCGGTCGTGGCCTCGACCTGGGGGCACCAGCTCAAGCTCGACAGCCCCGACGACCCGCGCCTGCCGGCCTTCATCAAGAAGTTCCAGAACGGCCCCGACACCCCTGAGCCGGGCGCCATCTGCGGCGGTCCCGACGCCATCACCACCACCGCCGACCAGGCGCCGCTCCCGCCGGAGCCGAAGAACCAGTCGCAGGTCCCGATGGAGACCATCTCCCCGTCGCCCACCCAGTCGCCGGCCCAGAAGAAGTAGGTCAGTCCAGCACGGCCTCGACGGCGATCCAGTCGAGGTCGTGCGCCTCCGCCACCGGCTCGCTGGTCAGGCGGCCGTCGTGGGTGCTCAGGCCGAGCGCGAGCGAGCCGTCCTGGCGCAGCGCGTCCTTCCAGCCGAAGTCGGCGATGGCCAGCGCGTACGGGAGCGTGACGTTGGTGAGCGCGAACGTCGAGGTGTGCGGCACCGCGCCCGGCATGTTGGCCACGCAGTAGAAGATCGAGTCGTGCACGCGGTACGTCGGGTCGGCGTGCGTGGTCGGCCGTGAGTCCTCGAAGCAGCCGCCCTGGTCGATGGAGATGTCCACCAGCACCGAGCCCGGCTTCATCCGGCTGACCAGCTCGTTGTTGACCAGCTTGGGGGCCTTCGCGCCCGGCACCAGCACCGCGCCGATCACCAGGTCGGCCTCCAGCACCGCCCGCTCGATCTCCAGCGTGTTCGAGGCGACCGTCTGGCAGTGCCCCTGGTAGATCATGTCCGCCTGGCGGAGCTTGTCGATGTTCCGGTCGAGCAGCAGCACCTCGGCCTGCATGCCCAGCGCGATGACGGCCGCGTTCATGCCGGAGACGCCCGCGCCGATCACCACCACGCGCGCCGCGTGCACACCCGACACACCGCCCATCAGCACGCCTCTGCCGTCCTGCGAACGCATCAGGTGGTACGCGCCGACCTGCGGGGCCAGCCTGCCCGCCACCTCCGACATGGGCGCGAGCAGCGGCAGCGCCCCGTCGGGCGTCTGGACGGTCTCGTAGGCGATCCCGGTGACGCCCGAGTCGAGCATGGCCCTGGTGCAGGGCGGCGAGGCGGCCAGGTGCAGGTAGGTGAACAGGATCTGGCCCTTGCGCATCCGGTGGTACTCCTCGGCCACCGGCTCCTTCACCTTGAGCACCAGGTCGGACTCGGCCCACAGCTCGTCCGCGCTGTCCACGATGAGCGCGCCCGCGGTCTGGAAGTAGCTGTCGGGAATCGCGGAGCCGACACCGGCCCCGCGCTCCACCAGGACCTGGTGACCGTGCTGCGTCAGCTCGAGGGCGCCCGCCGGGGTGAGCGCCACACGGTATTCGTGGTCCTTGAGCTCGCGTGGAACACCGACCTTCATGCCTTCACTCTCGCTTCGACGAGCGCATGGAACCATCGGCAATCTGTAATGGTTCCTCCATGCTTCTTCTCACTGTCCAGAAATGCGAAGATTATTCGGCTGATTACCTCGGTACAGTCCGTCCTCGATAGGCTCGCCGCAGCCCGAACGTCAGGATGGGGTCGCCAACGATGGAGAAGCCGGAAGAGCCGCAACCCGCGGTCCCGGGGGAGCCTCAGGCGAGCAGACTCACCACCATCGTGTTGATCGTCTCGCTCGTCCTCGTCGTGCTGGTCGCAGGCGTGCTCGGCACGGTGGCGGTGCTCATGACGCGGAGCCCCGACGCGCCGCTGCTCGGCGGCGTGCCCCCGCAGCGGCTGGCCGTGCCCATCCACTTCGCCGCCGTCCGGGAGACCAAGAAGGCGCCGTGCCCCGGCGTCGAGGCCGCTCTCGACGACAAGCAGACGACCTGCTACCTGCTGGAGGACGGCGTCACGGTCAACGCCGTGCAGCGGATCGAGCCGGTGCGGGAGAAGGACGGCACGTACTCGGTGCGCGTCGCGGTCGCGCCCGCCTTCAAGGAGCGCCTGGTGGGGCTCATCGACGAGCTGGCGCCCAAGCAGCGGCAGGTGGCCGTGGTGATCGTGCCGCGCACCGTGGTGGCCGCCCCCGTGGTGGTGCAGGGCATGGACGGCGACAGCCTGAGCATCACCGGCTTCACCAAGGAGGACGCCGACGCCTTGGCCGCCCGCCTGCTCGGCGGCGCGCCCGGCTCGGCGGCGCCCTCCACGGGAGCCCCGTCCACCCCCACGACGGGAGACCCCCAGACCGGCCTGCCACAGACGGGCGCACCCCAGACCGGCCTGCCCCAGACGGACGCACCCCAGACGGGCGGCCCGCAGACGGGCCTGCCGCAGACGGGCGGGCCACAGAACGGCACTCCGCAAAACGGCACACCACAGAACGGGTCGCCGCAGGCCGGTGCGCCGACCACCGGCCCCGTCACCCGCAGGGCCACGGGGGCCCTCGACCCCAAGTACGCCAGCTGCAAGGCGGCCAGGGCGGCGGGCGACGGCCCCTACTCCAAGGGCGTCCACCCCGAGTACGACTGGTACCCCGACGTCGACCACAACGGCGTGGCCTGCAACTCAGCCGACATCACCTAGCGACGAACAGCTCCTCCAGCGCGGTGATCCCGAAGTAGGCCAGGAAGATCGCCGAGACCACCCAGAGCAGCCAGGGGATCTCCGCGAACCTCCCGCGCGCCGCCTTGATCAGCGTGTACGAGATCAGCCCCGCGCCCACCCCGTTGGTGATCGAGTACGTGAACGGCATCAGCGCGATCGTCAGGAAGGCCGGTATCGCCAGCTCCAGGTCGACCCACGGCACGTTTCTGCTCTGCGTCATCATCAGCGCCCCCACCAGCACCAGCGCGGGCGCCGCGGCGGCCGCGGGCACCACCGCCGCCAGCGGCGTGAACAGCAACGTCAGCCCGAGCAGCGCCCCCGTCACCACGGACGCCAGCCCGGTCCTGGCCCCCTCGCCGACGCCCGCCGCCGACTCCACGAACACGGTGTTCGCCGACGCGCTCGCCGCGCCGCCCACCATCCCGGCGACGCCGTCCACGGTCAGGATCGCGCCCAGCCGCGGCACCCGTCCCAGGGAGTCGACCATCCCGGCTTCGTCGCTCACGCCGATGATCGTGCCCATCGCGTCGAAGAACCCCGACAGCACCAGCGTGAACAGCACCACGGTCGCCGTCAGCGCCCCGGCCCTGACGAATCCGCCGAACAGGTCGACCTGCCCCACCAGCCCGAAGTCCGGCGCGGAGATCAGCGACCGCGGCATCCGCGGGGTCACCACGCCCCACGCGCCGGGGCGGACCCGGCTGACCGAGTTCACCACCACCGCCAGCACCGTGGTCACGACGATGCTGATCAGGATGGCCGCGGGCGTCCTGCGCACGTACAGGACGATCATCAGCAGCAGTCCGAAGGAGAACACCGTCACCGGCCAGCCCGCCAGGTGCCCGGCCCTGCCGAGCTGCACGGGCGTGCCGGTGCCCGCCGTCACGAACCCGGCGTCCACGAACCCGATCAGCGCGATGAACAGCCCGATCCCGACGCTGATGGCGTGCTTGAGCGCCAGCGGGATCGCGTTCATGATCAGCGTGCGCAGGCCGGTCACGGCCAGCACGATGATCACTGCGCCTTCCAGCACGACCAGGCCCATCGCCTGCGCCCAGGTCATGAAGGGGGCGGCCTGGTAGGCCACCACCGCGTTCAGCCCGAGCCCGGCGGCCAGGCCGAACGGCGCGTTGCCGACGAAGGCCATGAGCAGCGTCGACACGGCCGCCGCCAGCGCCGTGGACGTGGTGAGCTGCCCGATCGTGAGCTTGGCCCCGGTGACGTCGTGCGCTCCGGCCAGGATGATCGGGTTGAGCAGGATGATGTAGGCCATGGCCATGGAAGTGGTGACGCCGCCACGCACCTCACGTCCGACGGTCGTGCCACGCTCCGACAGCTGGAAGAACCTGTCGAGCACCGCCATCCCCCTTCACGATCAGGGGGAATGCCGGTGCCCTACCCGGCGGGCGAGATGATCACGCCTTCTCGTGCCTGCCGCCGCCCACGAGCGCGACGAACTCCTCCAGCCCGATGCGGCCGTCGCCGTCGCCGTCGGCCGCGCTGATGAACTGCTCGATCTCGGCGTCACCGGCGCCGCTGCCGCCCAGGGCCTGGTTGGCCTGCCTGATCTCGTCGGCGGTCAGCAGGCCGTCGCCGTCGGCGTCGAACCGCTCGAACTCCGCCCTGGCCGCGTCACGCGCGTCTGTCATCGGATCCCTCCCCATAGCGGGGCCCGCTGTGAGCCCCCGCAATCAGACCAAGGCGATATCTTCGGGTCTGATCGGAACGCGAGTCAACCGCAGCCCGGTGGCCGCCCGCACCGCCGCCGCGATGGCGGGCGTCGAGGAGAGGGTGGGCGGCTCGCCCGCGCCGCGCAGCCCGTACGGTGCGGCCGGGTCCGGATTTTCCAGGATTTTCATCGCCATGGGTGGCATGTCGAGGATCGTGGGGATCAGGTAGTCGGTGAAGGACGGGTTCAGCACCTGCCCGTCACGGATCTGGATCTCCTCCATCAGCGCCAGCCCGAGCCCCTGCGCCGAGCCGCCGTGGATCTGGCCTTCCAGCGCCTGCGGGTTGAGCACCCGGCCGACGTCCTGCACCGCCGCCAGCTCGACCACCTTGACCAGGCCCAGCTCCACGTCCACGTCCACCACCGCGCGGTGCACGCAGAGCGCGAGCTGCGTGTGCGAGTCGCCCTGCCCGGTCTCCGGATGCATCGGGTACGTGGGCCGGTGCCGGAACTCCCTGGTCTCCTCGATCGGCCCGAGCTTCTCCAGCGCCTCCCTGGCGGGCAGCCCCTCGAAGCGCGCCCGCACGGCCTCGCAGGCCGCCTTCACCGCGCCGCCCGTCACGTACGACTGCCGGGACGCCGACGACGACCCCGCCGACCCCACCGCGGTGTCGGCCGTCGCCACCGTCACGTCGTGGACGCCCAGCTCGGTGCGGGCGATCTGGGCCTGCAACGTCACCAGGCCCTGCCCCACCTCGGCGGCGGCGGTGTGCACGGTGACGTGCGGCTCGCCGCCGATCAGCTCCGCCCGCACCCTGGCCGTCGAGTAGTCGTCGAAGCCCTCGGAGAAGCAGATGTTCTTGATGCCCACCCCGTACCCGACGCCGCGGCGCACCGACTCGCCGTGAGTGGTCTGCGACACGCCCCCCGGCAGCGCCCGCAGGTCCTGCCCGGCGGGAGGCGGCAGCGGGAACGACTCCAGCTCGCGCAGCATGCCGGCGAGCGGCGCGGGCGAGTCGATCACCTGCCCGGTGATCAGGGACGAGCCCTGCGAGACGGCGTTGCGCACCCGGATCTCGACGGGCGACAGGCCGCACGCCTCCGCCAGGCGGTCCATCTGCGACTCGTAGGCGAAGCACGCCTGCACCGCGCCGAAGCCGCGCATCGCGCCGCACGGCGGGTTGTTGGTGTAGACGCCGGTCGCCACCACCTCGACGTTCGGCACCTCGTAGGGGCCGACGCCCAGTGAGGCCGCGTTGCCGACCACGGCGGGGGAGGTGGAGCAGTACGCGCCGCCGTCGAGCAGGATGTCGGCCTTGACGTAGACGAGCCTGCCGTCGCGGGTCGCGCCGTGCTCGTACCGCATCCGGGCCGGATGGCGGTGCACGTGGCCGAAGAACGACTCCTCCCGTCCGTACACGATCTTGACGGGACGGTCCAGGCGCAGCGCCAGCATGCAGGCGTGGACCTGCATCGACAGGTCCTCGCGGGCGCCGAACGCGCCGCCCACGCCCGACAGCGTGAGCCGGACCTTCTCCGGCGGCAGGCCGAGGCAGGGGGCGAGCTGGTCGCGGTCCACGTGCAGCCACTGGGTGGCGATGTACAGGTCCACGCCGCCGTCCTCGGCGGGCACGGCCAGCCCGGACTCGGGGCCGAGGAAGGCCTGGTCCTGCATGCCGACCTCGTACTCGCCGGTCACGACGACGTCGGCGACGAACGTGTCGCCCCGCCGCACCGGCTGACGCCGCACGAAGGTCCGCGACTCACGGGGGTCCGTCACCGCGTCCCGCGGCTCGTACTCCACCACGATCGCGGCGGCGGCCCTGCGCGCCGTCTCCGGATGGTCCGCCGCCACCAGCGCCACCGGCTCGCCCTGGTAACGGACCTGGTCGATGGCGAGCACCGGCTGATCCCTGAGATCCAGACCGTAGAACTTCTCGCCCGGCACGTCCTCGTGCGTGAGCACGGTCAGCACGCCGGGCATCGCGAGCGCGGGCCCCACGTCGATCGACCTGATCCACGCCGACGCGTGCGGGCTGCGCAGCGTCACACCCCACACCATGCCGTCAAGCCACAGATCGGACGCGTACGCGAACTCACCCGTCACCTTCAGGGTGGCGTCGGGCCGCCGCGCGCTCTCGCCGACGCCCTGCCGCGTCACGTTCGCCGTCTCGGTCATCTTCCGAGTAGAGCACCGCAGCCCGGGCGTCTCCTATGCGTGGAAGGTGAAATCACTACCAGGTCTTCACGGCCGGACTTCGTACCTTCCTCCAAGCCTGAAACGCGGTGAATGCTCCGCCTTTACCCGCGACGCGCGCGGCCGGAATCGCGCCCGCTGGGCATCGTTCGTGGCCGCACTCTTGACGCCGCCAGGAAGGCGGCGTACGCACATCGGCGGGGCCCATCGGCGAAATCGGAGGGAACATGGACGAACGGGGAGCGCTGCGAGATGAGAGTCGCCACGACCAGGTTCTGAAGAGCGAGACCCGATGACGGCCCCCCGCCCGGAGACGACCGGCGGTTACCAGCGAATACGCGACCGGCGGCTCATCTCGTGGCTGGCCGGCGAGTTCGTCTCCCATTTCGGGGACCAGTTCTTCTACGTCGCCGTGTCGGTGATGGCGGCCAAGGCCGGCGGGGCGGGCGCGCTGGCGGTCATCATCAGCGTGGGCATGCTGCCGAGGCTCGTCCTCATGCTGCCCGGCGGGGCGCTGGTCGACCGGCTCGACCCGCGTCGCGTCATGATCTGGAGTGACGCCGTCCGCGTCGGGCTCGCGGCCGGCATCGCGCTCTATGCCGCCCTCGGCAGGCCGAGCGTCCCGGTCCTGCTCGGGTTCATGCTCCTGTTCAGCGTCGTCGGCTCGGTGTTCGATCCCGCCTCGAACGCGATACCCGTGTACGCGGTCCGGACCGAGGACCTCTCGCGCCTGCAGGGGATCAGAACCATGCTGCTGCGCATCTCGATCATCGCGGGAGCGCCCGCGGGCGGACTGGTCGTCGGGCTCGGCGGAGCACCTCTGGCGTTCGGCTTCGACGCGGTCAGCTTCGCCTTCGGCGCGGTGGCGGTCGCGGCGCTGAGAACGCGCAAACCGCCTGCCCCGCCCGCGCCGGCCGTGCACGCCGTGGGTGGCGGGGAGGCCGGGAGCATCGAGAACGCCGCGGATGGCGGGGATACCGGGAACATCGGGAACGCCGCGGTTGGGGGTGACGCCGCGAGCGCTGCGGACGGCGTCGGGAAGGCGAAGGCCGGAATCCTGCGCGAGACCGTGGAAGGGCTGCGCTACACCGCCCGCACGCCCTTGCTGCTGGCAGTGGTCCTGGTGCTGGCCGGCGCGGAGTTCGCGGTGACGGGTCCTGTCAGCGTGGGCATCCCCGTGCTGGCGCTGGAACGCGGCTGGGGCCCTCCCGGCTACGGTCTCGTCCTCGGCTGCTTCGGGGCCGGGGCACTGGTGGGGCCGCTGACGATCTCCTTCGTGGGCGGCAGGCTGGGGCGGATCGGCACGCCTGCGCTGGTGGCAACGGCGATCGGCTGCCTGTTCCTCGCCGTCGTGGCCGTCACCCCGGCGCTCGCCGTCGCCTGCGTCGCGGCCGCGTGCATGGGGCTGGCGGTCAACTTCCTGTCCGCTGTGCTCATCCCCATGCTGCAGATCAACGCGGACCCGGCCTACCTGGGGAGGGTCATGAGCACGCTGAGCTTCGGATTCACCGGGCTGGTACCGGTGTCCACGGCTCTCACGGGGGTCCTGATAGCGGCGTGGGGGATCAGCGCGACCATCACCGCCGGGGCCGCGACCGCGGCGCTGGTCGCGCTGGCGGGCCTCACGAGCCGCCAGCTGAGGCACGCCACGATCATCGGCTCCGGCCAGACGAAAGGCGCCCCCGTAGCAGAACGCCTCCCGACGGAACCACAGGAGGGCTGACAGACCCCGCATACCGGCCCAGAAGCGGCCGGACGTGGAGGCCACGACGGGAGGCGTGGCGGATGGCAGGGCGTGCGCGACGGGAGGCGGGGCGGGCGCGGTCAGACGTTGGGCGGAAGCGGGATTGTATATTCCTCCAAGTGCGCATCGTTGACCTGCTGGCCGTCGAGGAGCTGGGTCTGAGGCTGCTCACCGGCGATTCCGAGCGCGAGTTCGGCACCGTCCACATCACCGACCTGCCCGAGCCTGGGCGCTACCTGTCAGGCGGCGAGCTGGTGCTGACGGGTCTCATGTGGCGGCACTCGTCCGCCGACTCGGCCCGCTTCGTGACCGCCCTGGTCGAGGCCGGGGTGGCGGGGGTCGGCGCGGGCCAGGCGTGGCTCGGGCACGTCCCGGACGACCTGGTCGAAGCCTGCCAGGCGGCCGGGCTGCCGCTGCTGGAGGTCCCCACCGAGGTCTCCTTCCGCACGCTCGCGGAGTTCGCGGCGCCGCGCCTGTCCGGTGACGTCCGCGACGCGCTCGGACGTCACCGCAGGCTGGTCGCCGCCGTCGCCGAGGGGACCGACCTGCCCGAGCTGTTCGAGCTGACCGCCGCCGAGCTGGGCGTCAGGGGCGCGGTCGTGTCGGCGTCCGGGCAGATGGTCGTGGGCGCCGTGCCGGATCCGGCGGCGCTGGCGCGGGCGTACCTGACCGCGCCGCGGCTGCCCTGCCTCGTGGGGGAGCACACGATCTTCGGTGTCGGACGCGGCCACCGGGCCGCCGGCTGGGTGCTGGCCTGCGAGGGCGACCTGCTCGGCCGGGCGGACCTCGGCTACGAGCTGGCCGCCTCCGTCGCGCTGGAACGCAGCCGGATGGAGGAGGGGCGGCGCGTCGAGCGGCGGCTGGCCGAGCAGCTCGTCGCGGCCACGCTAGCCGGCTCGGACGCCGCCGACCTCACCGCCAGGCTTCGCACCTGCGGGATCGAGGGCGTGGAGCCGTACGCGATCGTGAACGTCGCCGCGTCCGGCACCGGCGACCAGCGCGCCCCCGACCCGGCGACGCTCGGCGGCCAGATCGTGGAGGAGCTGCTGGGACGCGAGGTGGTCGCGGCGGTGCTCCCGGCCGCTCCCGCCGGCGGTGCCCGGGAGGCCGATCGGCTCAGTGGGGGCGGTGCTGCGGGAGTGGGCGGTGGTGCGGTCGCGGTGGTGCCGCTGCGGGGGCGGAGCGTCGGCGAGCTGGCCGCGCGGCTGCGGGCCGGCGCGGAGACGCTCTCGGCGCTCCCGGACGTCCGTCTCTGCGTCGGGCTCAGCGGCGCGCTGACCGGCGCCGCGGCCCTGAGGGGTGGCGTCGAGGAGGCCGGGCACGCCCGCCGCCTGGCGGAAGCTCGTGGCGGCGCCGTGGTGACCAGCGACGAGATCTACACGCACGCGTTGCTGCTGGCCACGGTCCCCGGCGACATCCGCCGCTCCTTCACCGATCGCCTGCTCACCCCGCTGCTGGACTACGACCGCCGCCACCAGTCCGACCTGGTCCTCACCCTGGGCACCTTCCTGGACTGCGCGGGTTCGTGGAACGCGTGCGCCGAGCGGCTGCACGTGCACGTGAACACCGTCCGGTACCGCATCCGGCGCGTGGAGGAACTCACCGGACGGAACCTGTCGGGAATGGCGGACAGGGTGGATTTCTTCCTGGCCCTCAGAGGCGCCGCCCCTCCACGATGACCAAGTGGCGGCAGCCACCTCTCACGCGGGTGCCGAGCGTATGCCCATGTCGAGAGCTTCTTGCTCGTGCAGAGCCTGCTCGAGCCAGTAGGCGCTGCCCATGCCACTGGCGAGCGAGACAGCCTGGGAAAGGCGCTCCCGCGCCTCGCCCAACCGGCCGAGCAGCCGATGGGCTCGCACCAGAAGCACGAGGCACCCGACCTCCGCGGTCTTCGTCTTGCTGTCGTGGGCAAGCGCCAGGGCACCCTCGAGGAGCGCCCTGGCCCTGTCCAGTTCTCCCAGGTCGAGCAGCACCCTCCCGAGCTTGATGCAGACATGGGCCTCCTGCATGGCGTCACCCGCGCTCCGCGCCATCGCCGCCGCCTCCGCGAGAGCGGCCGCGGCCTCGGTCAGGCGGCCGAGCCCCTCGTACGCGGAACCGAGCATCAGCAGGGCGAACCGTTCGCCGACGCCGGAGGAGATCTCCCGGGCGATCTCGCGCTGTGCGAGCGCGTTGCGCAGCACGTCGTCGAACTGGTTCCACTTGGCGTAGGTGGCAGCCAGGTTGCCATGCGCGCGCTGCACGTTGAACCGGTCGCCCAGGCGCCGGGCCAGGGTCAGGTGCTGCTCGGCGTGGTGCACGGCCTGCGCCAGGCTTCCCTTGAAATACCTGCCGACCCCGATATGGGCGTGGGCGTGCATCCTGATGCCGTCATCGTCGAGACGGTCTCCCACGGACATGACCTGTGCCCCCAAGGAGATCAGATCGGCGACGCGGTAAGCCTTCTGCTGATACCACATCATCGCGAACACGATCTCCGTGCCCAGCCGTGCGACCACTTCATCCGGGTCGGCCATGGCCTGCGAGGCGGCCGCGAGCAGCGTCGGCTCGTTCCGGGTGAGCCAGTCGTAGGCCGCGTCGGGGCTTTCGAAGCGCCGGCCTGGCACCTCGACCCGAAGGCGGAAAGAGTGCACCCGGTGGGGATCGCTGATCTCCACTGCCGCCCGGGCGGAGGCCACGTAATACGAGAGCACGCGGGTCAGCGGGGCGATCCTCTCGCCGGCAGGCGTCAGCTCGCCGGCGAAGAGCCTGACGAGATCGTGGAGGTGGTAGCGCCCCGGCACGCCGCGCTCCAGGAGGTGGGCGTCGCTCAGTCGCTCAAGGGCGCGTTCGGCCTCCGGCACCGAGGAGTCGAACAGCGAGGACGCCGCCTCGGTGGTGACGTCCGGCACGTGCAGGAGCCCGAGCAGCGCCAGCATGCGCGCGGCCAGCCGGTCGGCCGGTCGTGCGCTGCCGTTGAGCGCGTTCCAGCTCGCCGCCAGGCTGGACCGGACGGCGAGTTCCCCCGCCTCCAACTCGTGGAGCCGCCCCCGTTCGTCGCTGAGCCTCCGGACGAGCGCTCCCACGCTCCAGTCCGGACGGCTGGCCAGGCGGGCCCCCGCGATCCGCAGGGCCAGGGGAAGGCCGTCGCACAGCCGGACCAGCCGGGTGGCCTCAGGGAGATCGGCGGAGACGCGGCCCGCACCGGCGAGCCCGGCCAGCATGGCGGTGGCCTCGGCGTCCGGCAGCGGGCCGAGCTGGAGCTGGACGCAGTCGTCGCCCGCGATGAGGGACTCGCGGCTCGTCACGAGCAGCGCCGTGCCGAAGGGCGCCGACAGGAAGGGCCGGACCTGCGTCAGATCGGCGGCGTCGTCCAGCAGGATGAGCAGGCGCTTGTCGTGCAGCCTGCTCCGCCACAGCGCGGCCGCCTCGTCGGCCTCGGCGGGGATGGCGTCGTCCGGCGTGCCGATGCCGCGGAGCAACCGGCTGAGGATGTCGTGCGACGAGAGCCGGGCGACGTTCGGCGTGCCGCCGCGGAGGTTGACGTACAGCTGCCCGCCCGGAAAGCGCTCCTTCACCATGTGCGCGACGTGGACGGCCAGCGCCGACTTGCCGACGCCCGGCGGCCCGGAGATCACCACGAACGGATGCGGCGGGCCGTCGCCCTCCGGCACCAGCAGGGCCTTCAGGCGCGCGCTCTCGTCCGCCCGGCCGACGAAGCCGATGAGGTCGCGGGGCAGCTGCCGGGGAACGGGCGGGGCCGGCACCGCGTCGCCGCCCGTGCCGGACAGGACGAGCTGATGCGCCCTGCGCAGCCCGTCGCCCGGGTCCACGCCGAGCTCCTCGGACAGGAGGCGCCGGGTCTCCTCGAAGACCGCCAGCGCTTCCGCCTGCCGGCCGCATCCGTACAGAGCGAGCATGAGCAGCTCGCGGGGGCGTTCCCTGAAGGGGTGATGGCGGCTCAGGTCCTGGAGGCCGGTGAGCGCCTCCTGCGGGCGGCCGAGCCGGATGAGGGCGTCGGCCCGGTCCTCGGCCGCGGTCAGGCGAAGCTCTTCCAGGCGGGCGCGCTCCCTCTCGGCGAAAGGGCCTGGCACGCCGCTGAGCGCCGGACCGCGCCACAACGCGAGAGCCTGGTGGAGGTGGCGTAACGCGGCGACATGGTCGCCGACTCTCCCCGCCTCGCCGGCCGCGTCGAGGCGCTCGGCGAAGACGCGGGAGTCGACCTGACCGGGATCGACCTGTAATCGGTAGCCGCCTGCCGCGCCGATCAGCAACGTCGACGGCTCTCGCCGTCCACGGCCGGGTTCGAGGACGCGCCTCAAACCGGCGACATAGGTGTAGACACTCTGTTCGGCGCTGGCAGGCGGCGCCTCGCCCCACAGGCCTTCGATCAACTGGCTCATGGTGACGACTCGCCCCGCGCGGGTGGCGAGCATCACCAGGACGGCCTGCTGGCGCGGCGACCCCAGATCGACCTCGTCGTCGTCCAGGGCGCCGGCCACCGGCCCCAGGAGGCGGAGAGTCAGGCCCGCGGCCGGTACGTCTCTCGCATGATCACGGTGGGGAGCCACTCAGGCAGCTTAGTCATCGTCACCACGACGTGAAGGGCCTGTAGATCAAATGTAGACAGGCCCGGTACCGTCCGAGTCTCTCCGGAAGAAAGGGGGGTTGTTTCCGTCGGGCCAGGGGAGACCGTGCCCGTTGCATGGAGACCTCAACTCCACACTGGCGGGCGCCTGCGCCAGGACCCCTGTCTTTCAACCGGCGGCGATGGTCAGCAGCAGGCTGGAGTATCGAACGCAATTTGGAGAGGCGAATCCGCGTTTGCGGCCGTAGCATTGCCTCCAACGGTCGTAACGACCGCAATCAAGGCAGCAAGTGCGGACAGGGCAATACGCGTAAACATGGGGTTCTCCCTCGACTAATCGTGTTGCTCGGGCGCAATCATCTCAGGGAGCGGCAGCTGTGACCACATCTGACCTGGTGGGACTCCGAATCAAGACGGTCAGGCGACAGCGCGGCCTATCTCAGGCGCAGCTCGCGCACCCTGAATTGTCTGACAGTTACGTCTCCTTGATCGAGAGTGGCAAGCGTACCCCCACCCCGGCCGTGCTGGAGCTCCTGGCCCAGAAGCTCGACTGTTCGCTCTCCTATCTCGTGAACGGCGTGACCGCCGAGCAGATGGAGAACATCGAGCTCGCGCTCGGCTACGCGCGGCTGGCGCTGGAGAACGGAGAGATCTCCGAGGCGCGTACCCGCTTCGCTGAGCTGCTGGCCGACAACAACCTGACAGGTCTCACCAGGCTCCGTCAAGATACGGAATTCGGCTTGGCCCTGGCTACGGAGGCGGCAGGCGACCTCGACGAGGCGATCTCCATCCTCACCCGGCTGCGCGAGGAGGAGAACACGCCGGAGCGCGAGATCGAGCAGGCCATCGCGCTGTGCCGGGTCTACCGCGACAGCGACAGGCTCACGGAAGCGGTGGAAGTCGGAGAGCGGCTCCTGCGCGGCCCGTCCCGCCCGGCCTGGACGGACCTGCTCGTCGAGCTGGGCGCCACGCTCCTGTCCGCCTACCTCTTCCGCGGCGACCTGCTCAGGGCCAGGCAGTTCGCCGCCGAGCTGCTGAACGCCGCCGACATGCTCGGCACGCCCAGGTCGATCGTCGCCGCCTGCTGGAACGCCGCGTTGGTGGCCGAGAGCACCGGGCACGGCGAGGAGGCGCTCGCCTTCGCCGAGCGCGCCCTGGCCGTGCAGTCCGAGACCGGCCAGCCGCGCAACCTGGCACGCATGCGGAACGCGTTCGGCACGCTGCTGCTGCGGGTGCGTCCCCACCAGGCGCGGGAAGCGCGCGACATCATGCAGCGGGCCGCGGAGGAACTGGCGCAGACCTCGGCGAGCACGACCGACCTCGCCCGGTGCCAGGTGGAGATGGCCCGAGCCGAGATCATCCTGGGCCAGCCCGACAAGGCCATCGGCCACGTCCAGGCCGGGCGGCGGGTCCTTCCGGGCAACGTGCGCGCTCTCGGCGCCGAGGCCGACCTGCTGATCAGTCGTGCGCACGCGGCCCTGGGCGACCACGCCGTGGCCGGGCTGCACGCGCACTCGGTGCGCGACAGGCTCACGCCGCTGCCCGACTCCCGGCGGGTCGCCAGCACCTGGTACGCCGCCGCCGAGACCATGGAGCAGCTCGGTGACGTCGACGGCGCGGTCGAGGCCTATCAGCGAGCGCTGGCCTGCACGGGGCTGTAGCGCGGAGTCGGGACCGGGTGACGGCGTCGGTAGCCTTGGGGATGTCATGAAGAGATCCCCGCTCGCGGTCCTGACCGCGCTTCTCGCCGCCCTGCTCGTGCTCGGCACCGCCGGGCCCGCGCTGGCGCACGACTCGCTCAAGAGCAGCGACCCGGCCAAGGGCGCCACGGTCGGGAGCCTCGA
Organism: Nonomuraea sp. NPDC000554; assembly: GCF_040300065.1. Classification (NCBI taxonomy): domain Bacteria; kingdom Bacillati; phylum Actinomycetota; class Actinomycetes; order Streptosporangiales; family Streptosporangiaceae; genus Nonomuraea; species Nonomuraea sp. NPDC000554. The sequence continues at coordinate 59,464 of NZ_JBEPDC010000007.1, forward strand.
CCGGGTCAGGCTCGAGTTCAGCTCGAAGGTGCGCATGCCGTTCGTGATCGTGCGCGGCGCAGGCGACCAGACCGAGCACCAGCTCGGCCGGCCCGCCCTCGACGGCGCCGTGGTCACCCAGGACCTGAAGGGCGAGCTGCCCAGCGGGAAGTACACGATCGCCTACCGCGTCGTCTCCTCCGACGGCCACCCCATCGAGGGCGAGATCCCCTTCAAGGTCGAGGGCCCGACACCAGGCCCCACAGCCGGCCGGCCCGCCGAGGCCACGGCTTCCAGCCGGCCCGTCCCGAGTCAGGTCTCCACGGCTTCCGCTCAGCCGCTCCCGAACCAGGTCAGCTCTGCTCCCGCGACCCCGCTGGCGGCGGAGGGAGGCGGTTCGGCGTCGTTCCCCGTCTGGCTGCTGATCGTCGTCGGCGCGCTCGTCGGCGTCGGCATCGGCTTCCTGCTCAGCGTGCGAGGTAAGAAGTCGTGACCAGGGCCGCGCGTCTCGCGTTCGCTGCGGCGGCGGCCGCGCTCGTCGCGCTGGTGGTCGCCATGGTCGCCGGCGGCTCGGCGTTCCCGCGGATCATCCCCGGCCTGCCCGACGCGGGGGCGCTCACCCGGTGGGCGCTGCCGGCGTCGAAGCTACTCTCCGACGCGGCCGGGGTGGTCACCGTCGGGCTGCTGCTCGCCGCCGCCTTCCTGCTGCCGAACGACAAGGGCATGCTCGGCAAGAGCGCCCTCGGCTACGTCAAGGCCGCCTCCTGGAGCGCGCTCGGCTGGGCCGGCGCGGCCGTCGCCACGATCGTCTTCGAGACGTCCGAGACCTGGGCCAGGCCGATCACCGAGCTGGGCGGCGACGGCAACTACCTGACCGGCTTCGCCACCCAGACCAGCCAGGGCATCGCGCTCACGCTGGTGGTGCTGTTCGGAGTGGCGATCGCGCTGTTCTCGCGCGGCGCCATCACCGCCGGAACCTCGGCGGGGCTGCTGGTGTTCGCCCTGGTGACGGTGCTGCCGCCCGCGCTCACCGGTCACTCGTCGTCCTCGCCCAACCACGACCTGGCCACCTCGGGCCTGTCGCTGCACCTCGTCGCGGTCGTGCTGTGGGTCGGCGGCCTCGGCGTGCTCACCCTGCACGCCGTGCGCGGCCAGCCGCAGCTCGCGATCGCCGCCGCCCGGTTCTCCCGGATGGCGATCTGGTGCTTCGTCGTGGTGGGCCTGTCCGGGGTGTTCAGCGTCCTGGCCCGGCTCTCCGACATCACCCAGCTCTGGACGACCGCGTACGGGGTGCTGCTCGTCGCCAAGACCGTCGCGTTCGTGCTGCTCGGCTACGCGGGCTGGTGGCACAGGCAGCGCACGCTGAGCGGCCTCCAGGCGGGCAAGCCGGGCGCGTTCACCCGGATGGCGATCGGCGAGCTGCTGGTCATGTCCGCCACCGTGGGCCTCGCGGTCGCGCTGTCGCGCACCAAGCCACCGGACGTCTCACTGCCCGCCGACCGGGCCTTCGAGCTGCTCGGTTTCCCGATGCCGCCGCCGATCTCGATGGCCAACCTGGTGTCGATGTGGTGGTTCGACCTGTTCTTCGCGATGGTGGCCGCCGTCCTGGCCTGGCTCTACGGGGCCGGGGTGGTCAGGCTGCTGCGGCGCGGCGACCGCTGGCCGTGGGGCCGCACGGCCGCCTGGTTCGTCGGGGTCGCGGTGCTGGTCGTCGCCACCCAGAGCGGCCTGTCCCGGTACGCCAAGGTCATGTTCGACGTCCACATGGTGGAGCACATGACGCTCTCCATGATCGTCCCGATCTTCCTGGTGCTGGGCGCGCCCGTCACGCTCGCGCTGCGCGCGCTCAAGCCGGCCGTCAGGCGCGGCGACAGGGGGCCGCGCGAGTGGCTCACCACGATCCTGCACAGCAGGTTCGTCCGGGTCGTCGGGCATCCGGGCATCGCCACCGCGATCTTCATCGCCTCGACGTACGCGCTGTACTTCACGCCGCTGTTCGCCTCGGCCATGGAGGAGCATCTCGGGCACATCTGGATGACCCTTCACTTCCTGATCAGCGGGTCGCTGTTCTTCTGGGTCATCGTCGGCGTCGACCCGGCGCCGCACAAGCTGCCGTACGTGGGCAGGCTGCTGACCCTCTTCGTCACCATGCCGTTCCACGCGTTCTTCGGCATCGCGCTGATGATGACCGGCACGGTGATCGCGTCCAGCTGGTACGAGCAGCTCAACCGTCCCTGGGGCGGGTCGCTGCTGGAGGAGCAGCAGAACGGCGGCGCGATCGCGTGGGGCTTCGGCGAGATCCCGACCCTGATCGTGCTGCTGGCGATCGCCGCGCAGTGGTACCAGGACGAGGACAGAAAGGCCAGGCGGGAGGACCGCAAGGCCGACCGCAGCCCCGCCGGCAAGTCGGAACTCGACGCCTACAACGCCTATCTCGCCCGGCTCAACCGCATGGACGAAGGCGCCGAGTAGCCGTTCGGCCATGGCCTTCTATCTTCGCTCCACGAGGTCAGAGCCCGGCGGCTAGGCTAGCTCACAGGGGATAGGGGCATCACTCCATCAGGTGTATGCGCGGACCTTGAGGGGGGTTGCGCATCGCAGAGGGAAGCGTCGGCTTGGGGACCGGCGCGTGCTCGCGGTGCTCGGGAAGGCGACATTCAGTTGGCGGAAGAGACGCGCATGCGCGGGGGACGAAGTCTGGCCGAGGCGCTGGAGAGCTGCCTCGCGGAGTGGTCGGAACGCACGGGCATCGCCGTCGAGATCTGGGCCCTGCCCGCCACCGACGTGCCGCAGCGGATAGCGCGCGGCGTGCTGGCCACCGTCGGCGAGGCGCTGTCGAACGTGGAGGCGCACAGCGGCGCCGCCACGGTGTCGGTCGCGGTCACTGTGGGCCGCTCCGGCCTGCGGCTGACCATCAGCGACCACGGCCGGGGGTTCACGAGCAAGCCGGGCCGGGGCATCGCGCGGATGCGGGCGACCTTCGCCGAACTGGGCGGCAACCTGTCGGTGACCAGCGTGCGCGGTGAGGGCACGACGGTCACCGGTGTGCTGCCTAAGGGAGGGTGAGGATCTCGCTGCCGGTGTCGGTCACCACGATCGTGTGCTCGAACTGGGCGGTGCGCTTGCGGTCCTTGGTCACGGCGGTCCACTTGTCGGGCCAGATGTCGTACTCGATCGTGCCGAGCGTCAGCATCGGCTCGATCGTGAACGTCATGCCTTGCACCAGCTCGACGCGGAGCGACGGGTCGTCGTAGTGCGGCACCATCAGCCCGGAGTGGAACGAGGTGCCGATGCCGTGGCCGGTGAAGTCGCGCACCACGCCGTAGCCGAACCGCTTGGCGTACGCCTCGATGACCCGGCCGACCACGTTGAGCTGCCTGCCCGGCGCCACCGCCTTGATCGCCCGCATCATCGCCTCGCGGGTGCGCTCGACCAGCAGCCGCGACTCCTCGTCGACCTCGCCCACCAGGAAGGTCGCGTCGGTGTCGCCGTGGACGCCGCCGATGAAGGCGGTGATGTCGACGTTGACGATGTCGCCGTCGCGCAGCACGGTGTCGTCGGGGATGCCGTGGCAGATCACCTCGTTGATCGAGGTGCACAGCGACTTGGGGTAGCCCTTGTACCCGAGCGTGCTCGGGTACGCGCCGTGGCCGATGAGGAACTCGTGGCCGATCCGGTCGAGCTCGTCGGTGGTGACGCCCGGCCTGACGTGCCTGCCGACCTCTTCGAGGGCCTGGGCGGCGATCCGGCCCGCCACGCGCATCCGCTCGATCGTCTCGGGGGTCTTCACGTCGGGCTCGCCGGTCTTGGGCCGCTTCTTGCCGACGTACTCCGGCCGCTCGATGTGGGCGGGAACCTTCCTGATGGGCGAAACTCGCCCTGGCTGGAGCAGTGTCGTCATGAAACACGAGTCTACGGGGCAGAATTGACCCCGTGAGCGATGGCCAGTGGTGGTTCTGCCTCAAGCACATGCGAGTGGAGCCCGACGAGGGGTGCCCCAACAAGGACCGGATGGGTCCTTACCAGACCGAGCAGGAGGCCGCCGGCGCGCTGCAACGCGCCGCCGACCGTAACAAGGCGTGGGAAGAAGCCGACCAGGACGACGACTGACGGGCGGCGCGCCCGCTAGCCGGTGCTGTCGCGGACCACGAGGGTTCCCGGCAGGAGCAGCCCCGCGGGTGGAGGCTGCCCGCCGTCGATGACCTGGAGCAGGCGCGTGACCAGGGCGTTGGCGATCTCCGGCAGGGGGTGCCGCACCGTGGTCAGCGCCGGTTGCAGGAACGCGGTGACCGGCAGGTCGTTGAACCCGCTGATCGCCAGGTCGGCGCCCACGCTCAGCCCCTCCGCCCTGGCCGCCGCGTAGGCGCCCATGGCCAGCCAGTCGCCTGCGGCGACCACCGCCGACGGCCTGGCCCTGGCGGTGAGCAGCGGCCTGAGCGTCTCGGTCACCGATCCGGGGTCCCGTGCGGGGGAGACGACCTCCAGCGCGGGGGAGGTGTCGAGCCCGAAGCGGCGCACGCCCGCCTGGAAGCCCTCGTGCCGGTGGCCGACCCAGGGCCGTTCCGACTCCAGCCCGAGGAAGGCCACCCTGCGGTGCCCCTTGCTCGCCAGCAGCCCGACCAGGTCGATCACCGCCTGGACGGTGTCGACGTCGACCCAGGTCTGCGGCTCGCCAGGGGCGGTCCGGCCGAACCCGACGAAGGGGAATCCGACGGCGCTCAGGTGTGCCACGCGCCTGTCGTCGTGCATGACGTCCGCCAGGACGAACCCGTCGACCGTGCGCGAGGCGATCACCTCGTCCATCGCCTGCTCCTGGCTCTGGCCGGGACGCGGACGCACCAGCAGGACCTTGTATCCGGCCTCGCCCGACACGGTGACCATGGCCTCCAGGAAGCCGCTCATCACCGGGTTGGGGTTGGCCGGATCGTCGGCGACAGGCGTCAGATAGGCGATGATCCGCTTGGTGCCGGACTTCAGGCTGCGCGCCGACTGGTCGGGCCGGTACCCCATCTCCTCGATGAGCGCGCTGACCCGTTCCAGGGTTTCCGGTTTGAGCCTGTAGGGGGCGTTGAAGACGTTGGAGACGGTCTGTCGGGAAACTCCGGCCGCGCGTGCGACATCCTCGATGGTGACCCCGCGCGACCTGCGCATTCAGCCCTCCTGGTTGGTACGGCGTAGCCGCAGCAAGCCGCCCGTCGGCACGTCCACGGTCGTCACGCCGGGCCCCAGGCTCAGCGTGGCGGACGAGACCAGCGCGCCCTCGCAGTCGTGGACGCTCGCCGCGACCTGCTCGTCGGCCTCGCCGATGAGCAGCACGGCGGGGTCGGAGTCGGCGTTGGCGACCAGGAAGTCCTGCCACCCCTCGCCGGGGACCCGCACCGGGAGCGGCGCGTAGCGAGCGATGATCGTGGTCTTCTCATCATAGGCTCGCACGAGCGGGAAGCCGTGCTCGGCGCCCGTCGGCTCCAGGGCGCCGAGCTGCAACGTGTCCAGGTGCTCGCGGAACACCCCCAGCCAGAACGCCAGCGCCGCCCGCTGCGCGCCGGTCTGCCTGGTGAGGTCGACGGAGATCTGCGGCACCGAGAACAGCGCGTTGATCAGGTGCACGGCCACCTGCTGAGGCGGTTCCGCGGCGTGCCAGAGGATCATGTCGGAGTGCACGGCGAGCGGTCCCCCGAGCAGGCGCAGGTCGATCGTCCGCTGGCGGTTCTCCTGCGGGCTGAGCGGGCAGTCCACGGCGCGGATCATGTTGGCGTACGGCCACAGGCCGGGGCTGGTGTAGGGCTGCCTGTGCTCGATCAGCACGTCGGGCTTGGCGCGGCGCAGCCGTGCGTCGAGCGCGTCGAGCAGGCGGCGCACGCCCTCGGCGACCTCGGGGCAGTCCATGCCGTCGCGGGCGGGCGGGTTCGCCCTGGCGAACCAGTCCACAAAGTCGATCTTCAGGCCGTCCATGCCCCACGCTTCGACGGCCTGTGAGAGGCGGTCGACGATGAACTCGCGCACGTCGGGGAAGCGGGGGTCCAGCACGCCCGCGTCCATGTAGTCGGCGTACATGAGCAGCTTGTCCTCGAACCGGGCGAAGGCGGCGTTCTCCTTGCCGACGAACGGGATGGCGTACCACAGCAGGTAGGACAGCCCCAGCGCGTGCACCCGCTTCACATGTTCCGAAAAATCGGGAAATGCTGCTGGGTTCGGCTCCCAGTCGCCGCAGAAGGCGTAGCCCCGGCCGCGGTCCGCCGTCTGCCAGCCGTCGTCCACGATGATGGTCTCGCAGCCCAGCTCGCGGGAGAGCCGCGCCTGGACCTCGACCGACTCCTCGCTGATCTCCTGGTGCATGCTGTACCAGGTCGAGTAGGCCGGCAGCCTGGCCGCCCGAGGCGTCGGCGGCAACTGCCTGCCCTGCCCCCACCAGGCCGCCACCTCGGCCAGCGCCGCGGAGAACGGCCGGTCCGACAGGTCGATCCGGAGGCTCAGGCTCCCGCTCGCCTGCTCCACGATGAACAGGTACTCGCCGGTCTCCTCGACCACCCCGCCGCTGAAGCGCACCTCGCCGACCCCGTCGGCGAGCGCCACCGTGCACACGTTGACGTCGGCCGTGCCGATCAGGGAGATCGCGGGCGCGCCCAAGGCGAGAGAGGACGTCTTGGGCGCCCGCCAGCTCGGCGGAACCCAGCGGTGCGTGCCGCTGTCCGGCGTCCAGAAGGCGCTGACCGACACGCACGGGATCCGCCACTGGGCGCTGATCCCCTCAGCCGACCGCGCCTCGATCAGCCACACGTCCTCGCCCACCCGGGTGGAGGTGGCCTCGGAGGCGCCGGAGAGCTCGACGACCACGTCGCCCGCGGTGCCGGAGATCGACACCGTGGTCGACGCCGTGGGCGCGGCGCCGGGGGCCGTGTGGGGCTGCCACAACTGCATGTCTATCCCTTCGTGGCTCCGGCCAGCAGGCCGGAGATGAACTGGCGTTGAAGAACGAGAAAGAGGATCATCATGGGCAGGGACGAGATCGCCGTGCCCACCATGACCTGGCCGAAGTCGGTCTTGGCCAGACTCTGCACGCTGGCCAGGGCGACGGGCAGCGTGTACATCTCGGGGGTGCGCAGCGCGATCAGCGGCCACAGGAAGTCGTTCCACGCCCCGAGGAAGAGGAAGACGGCCAGCGCCGCCAGCACCGGACGCATGACGGGGATCACGACCCGCCACAGCACCCGCAGCTCGCCCGAGCCGTCGATCCGCGCCGCGTCGAGCAGCTCGTCGGGCAGGGCGAGCAGCGACTGGCGCATGAGGAAGATGCCGAACGGCACCGACAGGTTGGGCAGGATCAGCGCCGGATAGCTGTCGATCAGCCCGATCTCGTTCATCAGCTCGAAGACCGGGATGATCGTCACGCCGGTGGGAATCACCAGGGTCGAGAGCAGCAGCACGAAGAACACGTTGCGTCCGACGAACTGGAACTTCGCGAAGGCGTACCCCGCCAGCAGCGACACCACGATCGCCCCCGCGGTCTGGACGGTCGCCACGACCAGCGTGTTCTGCAGGACGTTCGCCAGCCCGATCGACTGGTCGAGGGTGGCGAGGTTCTCGCCGAGGTGGTTGCCGGGGTAGAGCCTGGGCGGCCAGGAGAAGATGTCGGCGTTCGCGTGCGTGGCCGCCATGGCCAGCCAGTAGAACGGTCCGACGCAGAGCGCGAACACCGCGGCCAGCGCGAAGGTCAGCGTCCAGCCCTTCATCGACGGCCTCCCGTCAGCTTCAGCTGCAGGATCCCGAACCCGGCCACGATCAGGGTGAGCGCGTACGCGATCGCCGCGGCGTAGCCGAAGTCGAAGTAGCGGAAGCCGTTCTGGTACAGGTACAGCGAGATGGTCAGCGTGGCGTTGTCGGGGCCGCCGCCGGTGAGCACGAACGGCTCGTCGAACAGCTGCAGGGTGCCGATCGTCGACAGCACCACGGTGAGCAGCAGGATCGGGCGCAGCTGGGGGATCGTGACGGAGAGGAAGCGGCGTCCGGCGCCCGCGCCGTCCACCATCGCGGCCTCGTAGAGCTCCTTCGGGATGCTCTGCAGCCCCGCGAGATAGATGACCGCGTTGTAGCCGGTGTAGTGCCAGGTCAACGCGATGATGATGGAGATCCGCGCCCAGAAGGGGCTGCCCAGCCAGTTGATCGGATCGATCCCGACGAAGTCCAGGAGCCAGTTGAGCAGGCCCGTGTTCTTGTTGAGGATCACCGAGAACATGACGCCGTAGGCCACCAGGCCGGTCAGCGACGGCATGAACACGCCCAGCCGCCACAGGCCGCGCAGCCGTACGGACGCGGAGTCGAGCCCGAGGGCCAGGAGCAACGCGAGCAGCAGCATCAGCGGGACCTGCACGATCAGGATCTGCGCGGTGTTCCACAGCGAGGTCCAGAACAGCGGGTCGTTGACCAGGCGGACGTAGTTGTCCATGCCGACGAAGTGGCGCGCCGCTCCCGCCCCCGTGGTCAGGCTGATGTAGAGCGCCGCCAGGATCGGGTACGCCTTGAACACCACGAAGCCGAGCAGCGCGGGGAGGATCAGCAGGTAGGGGATGTTCCTCCGGGTGACGAACGATCGGCGGGGGCGAGCCGACCGGGACCCGGCGGCCCGCCCCCGTGTCATGGTGAGGGTCATCCCGCGAGCTTCCTGCCGGTCTGCTGGACGAGCTGCTGGGCGGCCTCCGTCAGCGCGGTCGCCGGGTCGGCGCCCTTGAGCAGGACCTTCATCTGGGCGTCACTGGCGATCTTCAGGGCCCGTGCGTAGTCACCCGAGTAGTAGGTGGCGTCCGCGCCCTCGGTGAGCGAGTCGACGAACGTCTTCAGGGCGGGCTGGCCGCCGTAGAAGTCCGACGGCGCCTTGAACATCGGGTCGGCGTAGGCAGCGGTCAGGGCGGGGAAGACGCCGCCCTCCTTGAAGGCCTTGTTGATGGCCTCGGGCCTGGTCAGGGCGTACTCCACGAACGTGTACGCCTCCTGCGGGTGCGGGCTGGTGCCCGAGACCGACAGGTAGGTCGCGTTGACGATGGCGGCCCGCTTGCCGCCCTGGGTGACGGCGGGTGGCTGCATGACCCGCCATTTGCCCTTCTCGTCGGGGCGGTTCTCCTGGAGATAGCTGACCGCCCACGCCGGCCAGGGCACGACGGCCAGCTTCCCGGCGCTGACCAGCTGCTTCCAGGTGCCTTCGCCGGAGGTGTCGGCGACGATGCCCGCGTCGTTCATCTTCTTGATGAGCGACATGGCCTGTACGGCGGGCGCGGCGTTGAGCGTGACGTTGCCCTGGCCGTCGAAGTAGAACGCGCCCTGCTGCTGCAGCAGTGCCTGGAAGAAGTCCATGTCGACGGCGCTGGCCTTGAGGCCGATCAGGTACGCCCCGGTCTTCTCCTTGATCTTCTTTCCGGCCTCGATGGCGTCGTCCCAGGTCTTGATCGACGCCGGGTCGACGCCCGCCTTGTCGAAGATGTCGGAGCGGTAGAAGAAGCCTGCGGGGTTGACCTCCCACGGCATCGCGTAGACGCCGCCGTCCTTGCCGGTGACGGTGGGCCACAGCCCCTTGGCGAAGGCGTCCTTGTGCTTGTCGGCGCCGAACTTGCGCAGGTCAGCGAGGCCCCCGGGGAACTTGTCCACGTACCCGGGCAGGTAGTCGACGCCGATGTGCATGACGTCGGCCAGGCCCTTGCCGCCCGCTGCCATGCCGATCGTGATCTTGTCCCAGATGGCCGGCTCGCCGATGTCCTGGACGGCCACCTTGATGTTCGGGTGGTCCTTCTCGAAGTCCTTGGCCACGGCGGCGAGCCCGGCCGAGGCGGGCTTCCAGCTCCACACGGTGATCTTGACGGGACCTGCCTGTGCTGCCGGACCGGAACCGCCGCACGCGGCGGCGCCCAGGGCGAGCGCACCGGTGACGGCGAGGCTGAGGAAGCTGCGACGGTTCATGGGGGGCGTTCCTTCCGAGATATGAACGTTCATATTTGAGCGTTCATATCGGACATTTGGCAAGACACGGAAGGGTAACGGTGGCGTCCCAAAGCGTGGTGTCCCAAAAGGAAGAGCGCCTCCCCGTGCAGGGGAGGCGCTCAACGGGTGTGATGTCAGTACTCGGTCGTGAGGCGCACGCCGCTGAAGTCGGTGACGCCGTACAGGCTGATGTAGTTGTCGTGGCCCGGCGTGAGGTCGGTCACCGTCAGGGTCTCGCTGTTGTCGGGGTTGGTGGACCGGCTCTGGTTGGCCTCTGTCGTCGCCCAGGCGGACTTGTTGAAGTAGAGGTCGGCGTTGCCCGTCCCGCCGGTTGCGGTGATCTTGAGCTGTTTCACCCCTTCGGGAATCCTGATGTAGAAGTAGGCGTAGTCACCCTTGACTCCCTTGAGCTCGCTGCGGGTACAGTTGCGCGCCATGGCCCTGGTGTCGGGGTTGGAGCACGGCGTCGAGGGGTCCTGGCCGCCATCGCCGCCGCACGCCCCGGCGGCGCAGGCCGTGAGCCAGGTGTCGAAGTCGGCGTCGTGGTTCAGGGACTTCAGGAACGTCCGCGCCGCGTCCCACTCGCCCTTGCGGTAGTGCGAGAGCAGGGTGGTCACCTCGGCGGGATTCTTCTCGAACATGTAGCGCACCGCGAGATACCCCCACGGGTAGACGCGGGTCTGCCCGTCGCCGTACGCCGTGTCGAACAGCGCGCTCAGCGGGTAGGTGTGCTTGCCCGCCTCGGTGGCGGCGTTGGTGTTGTCAAGCTTGCGGTAGGACCACGAGACGTACTCCGCCACACCCTCGACCCACCAGACCGTCGGCGTCTTCGATCCCTCCGCGAAGTCGCCGAGCATGTCGAACCGGCCGTCGAGGTAGTGGGTGTACTCGTGGTTGAGGTTCCAGATCTCGAACGAGGGGCGCGTCCACTCGGCCTCGTAGGCGATGAACCTGGGCTGGTTGCCCGCCGTGGCGGGGTCGCCCTCGAGATACATGCCGCCGTTGTTGGTGTCGATCCCGTAGATCACGCCGGCGTAGGTCTGGTAGTCGGTGGAGGAGTTGAAGACGACCACCTCGAGGGTGGTGTTGTTGTCGTTCGCGACCGGCCCCGAGTCCTTGACCAGGCCGTGGAAGTAGGCGTCCTGGTTCTGCAGGCTGGTGCAGGCCCCGGCGAGCTGCTCGGCGCTGATCTCCTGGGCCACGATGCGCAGCGTCGGGCCGCAGGTGTGGCTGACGGGCAGCACCGCCTCCTTCACCCGCTTCTGCAGGTCGCAGGTGCCGTAGTCGGCGCAGGCGGCCTTGTCGTAGGCGTCGGCCATCTCGGCCAGGCCGACCCACAGCCGCGCGGTCTCTCCGGTGATCGAGGTCTTCCCGAGCAGCGAGACGACCTGCGGCTTCACCTTCGGCAGCAGCGAGGCGTGCTGGAGGAACCGGCCCAGTTCCCGGCCCGCGTTGACGGTGAGGAACGCCGAGTCCGTGCCCAGCAGATCGAGGTGCTTGGCCGCGAACGACTGCAGGGAGTCGAGCACGCTGCCGTCAGCCTCCACCGCCGAGACGAACTCCGGCAGCTGGTGGCCGCGGAACAGCACGGTGAACACCGAGTTGACCGCGTTGCGCATCCACCACAGCTTGTCGTAGGAGCCGTCGAACGCCTCGAGGAACCGCTTCACGACCGGGAGGAAGGAGGCGTTCTGCTGTGCGCTGTCGATCAGGACGATCGCTTCGCCGAGGGTCTCCCCGTTGGCGTCGGTGACGTCGCCCGAGTGGCTGTTGGCGAAGAACGCCTCGAGCGCGGGTTTGATCGCGTTCTTGAGTGCGTCGCCGTACGGGCCGACGTCGTTGGGATGGTACCACTGCACGTAGTAGCCCGCGCGGAGGTAGAGGACGAGCTGCGCGGTCGACGTGCTGTTGTCGCCGGGGTAGGCGGTGGCGTTGGCCCGGAAGGCGTCGGCGACGGTGACCATCTTCGACTCGCCGAAGGCCGCGCCCGCGTCGCCGCCGGTCAGCGTGAACAGGGTGTTGACGCAGGCGGTGTCGGCCTTCTTGATCGCCTCGATCAACGCCTCGCCGGTCTTGCCGGTGAACTCGGAGACCACGCACTCGGGGGCGGCCGCGGTTCTCCTGTTCAGCGACGGTCTCTTCTGGGTCTTCAGGGTGTTCGGGGTGTCGTAGTCGCGGCGCGTTTCGCGGTTCGACGCGGGCAGCGGCGCCCGTTCGTCGATCGGCAGCGGCTTGTGCTGGCGGTGGTCGGGTTCGCCGCCGAGGTCCCGCGCGGGTGCAGGGTCCGCGCTGTGAGCAGGGGTGACGGAGCCGGCCTTGACTGGGGTGTGGGCTGCCGCGGCGGCGGGACCCGCGAGTCCGGCGGACACGCTCTGTGTCGCCAACGCGATCGAGGCAGCGATGAGTAATGAGGTGACGGTTCGCATACCACTCCTTGGGGGGCTGGAGCGGGCTAGGCGGCCCCCGATTCCTGGCCCGCCGTTTCACGTTGTGTAATGTAAAATGTCACACATTTTCGGCATTCACAAGCCTAAATTTATGAACGTTCATAACACCTGGTGAGGCCCCTTGTTTGGGGCGGTGGTGATGCGCGGGGCGCGTGTGGTATGGCCGTGCTCGACGATGTCCGGGCGGGTCTGCCGGGAGCTCAGGCGGCGAGCGCGCTCTCCCTGACGTGACGGCCGGGCTCGGCGGTCATGTGGCGATGCCCAGGCGGGCGAGCTTGACGAGCGCGACGACGCCGATCGCGGCCCACACCAGGTTGAGCCCGACCGACGGCCAGGCGGCGTTGTAGGCGCTGTTGATCATCAGGCCCACCGAGCCGACCAGGTTGATGACCTGGTACCTCGCGCCGCCCCCCGACATGCGGGACGTGGAGACCATGCCGTAGCCGAACAGCAGCAGGGCGGCGCCGATCCAGCCGACGGCGGCGAGAAGGAGATCCATGCGCGCCATTGTCAGGAATTCCTGCTTTGACGTGCAATTAAAGGTATCTAATGCGAGGCGTAAGCTGCCCTTTATGGACATCGACCCCCGGCGGTTACGCATCCTGCACGAGGTCGCCCGCCGCGGCGGAGTGATGCGCGCGGCCGAGGCGCTGTTCCTGACTCCGTCCGCCGTGTCGCAGCAGCTCGCCCAGTTGGAGCGCGAGGTGGGGCTGGCGCTCATCGACCGCTCCCAGCGCCGCGTCTCGCTCACCCCCGCCGGACGGGTGCTCGCCGGCTACGCCGAACGGGTCGAGGACGAACTGGCCGAGGCCAGGCGCGAGCTGACCCGCTTCACCGAGCGGCTCGCCGGGCCGGTGCGCATCGCGGCGTTCCCCACGGTGATCAAGCACATGCTGGTGCCCGCCATGCGCGACCTGGCCGCCCGGCATCCCAAGATCGTCCCGGTCATCCACGAGGTGTACGGGCAGCCCGCGCTCCAGGAACTGCGGCTCGGGTCGGTCGACGTCCTGATCACCGAGCAGGACATGAGCCTGCCGGTGCTGACCCAGCCGTCGCTGGCCACCCGTCCCCTCTACGTGGACGAGTACCGCATCGTGGTGCCGCCCGACTGGCCGGAGCCGCCGCGCACGGTCGCGGACCTGGCGGACGTCCCGTGGGTGGCGGGCGAGCCCGACCAGTCCTGCGGGCAGGCGCTCGACCGGCTCGCCGGGCTGCACGGCTTCGAGCCGCGCAAGGTGCACGTCATCACCGAGTTCGGCCCGGCGCTCGCGCTGGTGGCAGCGGGGCACGGGGTGGCGATCGTGCCGACGCTCGCCCTGCTGGACGTGCCGGAGGGGGAGGTGCGGGTCAGCGAGGTCCGGGACGTGGGCGCGAGGCGGCTGGACGCGGTCACCCGGGTGAGCCGTACCAGGTCGGGCGAGCCGGACCCCGTCCAGGCGGTGCTGATCGCCGCCATCGAGGACGCCACCGCCGCCCTGGACGCCACCCTGCTGGGCCACCTGGACGAGCGGCGTCCAGCACCGGACCCGAGCCAGGTGTAGGCCGAAGGCGGTCAGTCGGCCAGTTGGGGCCCGCTCACCTTCTCCAGGAGGCGGGCGAGCCGCTCGCGCAGGTTCGGACGCTGCGGGAGCTCCCCGGCGGCGGCGCTGACCAGGTGCTGGGCGCCGTCGAAGGTGATCAGCCCACGCGGCGGCACCGCGATCGCGTCGTGGGCCAGCCCCGTCAGCTCCGAGTCGGCGCCCTCCAGCGCCAGGATCGTCGCGCCGGTGCGCCGCGCGTCGTCGACCCGTTCCAGCAGTGGCACCGGCGCCTGCTGCTCGGCCAGCACGAACAGGGTCTCGCCGCGCCCGGCCCGCTGGACGCGGTCGAGCCCCACCCGCAGGTGCGGGGGCGCGTCGGCGGGCGGTGACCAGCGGACCAGGGTGGGCGCGAGCTGCGGCAGCTCCGACAGCCGGGCCTCGTCGGCGAGGTGCGCGGTCAGGTGCCACGGCTCGTCGTCGGGCGTGCCGACCAGGAGCAGCCCGCCGGGAGAGCGGGTGGCGCGCAGCGCGAGGCCGAGCTCGCGGGTGCGTTCCACCCAGCCGGTTTCTGCGAGCAGTTCGCGGAGGAAGTCCACCGACCCAGAATCCATCCCCCCATAGTGCATGACCAGCGGCGCTTCGCCCGCGGTTTCCGCGCGTCTGACTCCGGACATTTCAGGGGCTTGACAGCGAGTTACTCGCGGGTAACGATCCATTCGCGGCGCCGCCGTCCCCAGCGTGATCCCCCACCCGAGAAGGGGCGGCCCATGAGAGTACGTGTGCGCGTCAGCATGTCCGTGATCCTGTTATCGATCATGTCGATGTTCGTCGCGACACCGGCCCGCGCGGCGGTCGCCGGCGACGTCGTCTCGGCCCAGCCGACCACGGTCTACCTCCTGCCGGGCAAGCTGCTGGAGGTTCCGGTCAACGCCTGGCACCTGCTCTACCACTCCACCTCGGCCACCGGCTCGGCCAACGCGGTGTCCGGCACGCTGCTCGTCCCCAAGGCGCCGTACGCGCTGGGCAGGCGGCCCATCATCGGGTACGCCGTCGGCACGCACGGCCTCGGCGACCAGTGCGCCCCCTCGGCCAGCATGAGCCAGGGCCGCGAGGCCGAGCTGGCGCTGGTCAGCCTGTTCCTGCTGAAGGGCTTCGCGGTGGCGATCACCGACTACGAGGGCCTCGGCACACCCGGTCAGCACACCTACATGGCCGGCGTGTCGCAGGGCCACGCCGTCCTCGACTCGATCAGGGCCGCCACGCGGGTCTCCGGCGCCGGCCTGTCGGCGCAGGCGCCGGTGGCCGTCATGGGCTACTCGCAGGGCGGCGCCTCGGCCGCCTGGGCGGCGCAACTCCAGCCGTCGTACGCGCCCGAGCTCAAGCTCAAGGGCGTGGCGGCGGGCGGCGTGCCCGCCGACCTGCACGCGGTGGCCGACCACCTGGACGGCACCGCGGACTTCGGCCTCGCAGCCGCGGCCGGGGTCGGTCTCGACGCCGCCTACCCCGAACTGGACCTGGAAGCCGACCTCAACGACCGGGGCCGCGCCCTGCTGGCGCGCGCCGCGGACGCCTGCGTCGGCGACCTCGGCGAGCTGACCGGGCTGCGCTTCTCCGACATCAGCCCGGTGGACCTGCTCAACCAGCCCAAGTGGCTGGCCCGCCTGGCGGAGAACCGCCTCGGCGCGACGCCCCCGCGCGTGCCCATGTTCCTCTACCACGCCAAGGGCGACCAGACCATCCCGTACGCGGTGGGCGCCGGCCTCCGCTCCGAGTACTGCCGGGCGGGCGTGAACACCCGCTGGACCTCGCTGCCCGCACCCGACCACGTGACGGGCGCCATCGAGGGCGGCCCCCTGGCCATCGAGTGGCTCACACTGCGCGTGCTCGGCCTCCCGGCGATCGGCAACTGCTGACCGCCGCCCCCGGCCCGGCGCACGCCGTCCGGGCCGGGGACCGCTCGGCGGCGGCCAGGGCACGAATCCGGCCCCGGCACCTGGCCGGGCACGTCGGCAGCCTGGCGGCAGCGTCGGCGCCGGTGCCCCCCTGCCGGTCCGGCGCGGAGCAGGCGGGTGGCATGATCTGGCCTATGACAGATGTGAACGGGCTTTCCATCGCCATCCTCGGCGGCACCGGCGACCAGGGGAAGGGGCTGGCGCGCAGGTTCGCGCTGGCCGGGCATCCGGTGCTGATCGGCTCCCGGAGCGCTCAGCGCGCCCAGGAGGCCGCCGAGTCGATCGGCTTCGGGGCCAGGGGCGCGGAGAACGCCGTGGTGGCGTCCGAGGCCGACATCGTGATCGTCGCCGTTCCGTACGACGGGCACAAGGCGTTGCTGGAGTCGCTGCGGGCGGAGCTGGACGGGAAGATCGTCGTCGACTGCGTGAACCCGCTGGGCTTCGACAAGCAGGGCGCGTACGCGCTGCCGGTCGAGGAGGGGAGCGCCGCCCAGCAGGCCGCCGCCGTGCTGCCCGGCAGCCGCGTCGTGGCCGCCTTCCACCACGTGTCGGCCGTGGTCCTGATGGACCCGTCCGTGGACAAGGTGGACCTGGACGTGCTGGTGCTCGGCGACGACCGTGAGGCGACCGACACCGTGCAGGCGCTGGCCGACGTCATCCCGGGCGTGCGCGGCGTCTACGGCGGGCGGCTGCGCAACGCCCACCAGGTGGAGGCGCTCACGGCCAACATCATCTCGGTCAACCGGCGCTACAAGGCGCACGCCGGCATCCGCATCACCGACATCTGACCGGCCTCCCGCCCAGCCGTCCTTCCAGCGGCTGTCCGCCGCACGGCCGGGGGCGGCCGGTCAGAGCCAGCCGGCGTCCTCCGCGACGCGGATGGCGTCGATCTTGTTGCGGGCGCCCGTCTTCGTGATCGCGGCCGTCAGGTAGTTGCGGACGGTCCCCGGCGAAAGGTGCAGCCGGGAGGCGATCTCCTCGGCCGAGGCGCCCCTCGCCGCTGCCCGCAGCACCGCCGTCTCGCGCTGGGTGAGGGGGCTCTCACCGTACTCCATGGCCGAGGCCACCAGTTCCGGGTCGAGGACGCGCAGACCGGCCGCCGTCCGCCTGACCGCGTCCGCGAGGCGGTCGCCGGGAGCGTCCTTGACCAGGAACGCCTCGATGCCCGCCGCCAGCGCGCGGCGCACCTGCCCGGGCTGGCCCATCGCGGTGAGGATCAGGACGCGGCAGGACGGGAGCCGCTCGCGCAGCGTGGCGGCGGCCGTGATGCCGTCCATGACGGGCAGGTCGATGTCCACGATCGCCACGTCCGGGCGGGCCCGCAGAGCCGAGGGGACGATCTCGTCGCCGCGTGTCACCTCCGCCACCACCTCGATGTCGGGCTCCAGCCGGAGCAGCGCGGTGAGCGCGGACCTGATCATGAGCATGTCCTCCGCGAGGAGCACCCGGATCACCATGACCTCCGGAGGAAGCCCGGCCCTTCAGGGCTGGGAGGAGTCCGGGTCCCGCAAGGGGTGGCCCGGCGGAGTCGGGACAACGCAGGGTGTGAAGCGCACATAACATCACCTTCTCCCGTTCGCTTACGGATCTTTCTGTGCTGCGGCAGGATGCGATCGTGCGTACGGCGTACAAGGTGCGGGTCTACCCCACTCCCGAGCAGGCTGCCGTGCTGAATCGCACGTTCGGCTGCGTGCGTCTGGTGTGGAACAAGGCGCTGGCGTGGCGGCAGCACCGCTATCACGCCGATGGGGCCACGACGTCTTACGCGCAGAGCGACCGGTATCTGACCGAGTTGAAGCGTGACCCTGAGTTCGGGTTTCTGTTCGAGGTCTCCTGTGTGCCGTTGCAGCAGACGTTGCGGCACCAGTACGCGGCGTTCGTGAACTTCTTCGCCGGACGCGCCCGCTATCCCCGGTTCAAGTCCCGGCACGGCAAGCAGTCGGCGACCTACACGCGCTCGGCGTTCCGCTGGAAGGACGGGCGGCTGTTCCTGGCGAAGATGGACGCGCCGGTCGCGTTCGTGTGGTCCTGGCCCGAGGTGGACCCTGCCACGCTGAACCCGACGACGGTGACCGTCTCCCGTGACCCCGATGGCCGCTGGCACGCCCCCCTCGCCGTCGAAACCGCCGACACGACCACCGTCCAGACCGCCGTAGAAGGTGGGCAGGCCCCGGCCACCGGCTCGGCGGTCGGTGTGGACCTGGGGGTCAAAGACTTCGCGGTCCTGTCCACCGGGGAGCGCATCGCCAATGCGCGCCATCTGGAACGCAAGGCGAAGAATCTGGCGCGCTACCAGCGGCGCATGGCCCGCAAACAGCGCGGCTCGAACAACAGGAACAAGGCGAAGGCGAAGGTTGCCCGCGCGCACACCAAGGTCCGTGACGCCCGCGCCGACTTCCTGCACAAGACCAGCGCCCGCCTGGTACGCGAGCACCACCTGATCGTGATCGAGGACCTGGCCGTGACGAACATGGTCCGCAACCGCCGCCTGGCGCGGGTCATCTCCGACTGCGGATGGGGCGAGTTCCGGCGCCAACTGCAGTACAAGGCAGCCAGGCACGGGCGGCACCTGATCGTGATCGACCGCTGGCACCCCTCCAGCAAGACCTGCTCGGCGTGCGGGCACCTGCTCGCCGAACTCTCGCTCGACACCCGGGCGTGGCCATGCCCGTCCTGCGGCACCCGGCACGACCGGGACATCAACGCCGCCAAGAACATTCTGGCCGCTGGTCAAGCGGTGTCCGCCTGTGGAGCTGACGTGAGACATACCGGGTCCTCCCGGGTGCGGTCGGCTGTGAAGCAGGAAACCTCACTCGTGAGGGTGGGACTCCCCCTCCTTTAGGAGAGGGAGGAAGTCAAGTGGGAACCTCCATCGCCAGGCGGAAGCCGCCCGCCCCCGTGGCGGTGGCCTCCACGCTCCCGCCGGCCTGCGCCGCCCGTTCCGCCAGCCCCGTCAGCCCGCTGCCCTGACCGGTGCCGCCGTCGGTGGGGACGCCGTCGTTGACGACCTCCAGGTGCAGGGCGCCGGCCCGCTGGGACGTGCTGATCGTGCAGGTGGTCGCCCGGCTGTGCCGCAGGACGTTGGTGACCGCCTCCCTGACGGCCCAGGCGAGCACCTCATCAGAGCGCCTGGGCAGCGTGACGTCGGCGAGATGCACCTGGCAGCCCACCCCGGACGACTCCAGCAGCGCCACCGCCCTGTGCACCTCACCTGTCAGCGACAGCTCGCGGTACCCGCGGGCCACCTGCCGGACGTCCTGCGCCGCCTCCCTGGCCACCTGGACCAGCTCGCTCACCTCGCCGCGGGCCGAGACGGGGTCGCGCTCCATCAGCCGGGACGCCAGGTCGCCCTTGAGCGCGATCGCCGTCAGGCTGCGGCCGAGCCCGTCGTGCAGGTCGCGGGAGATGCGCAGCCGCTCCTTCAGCACCGCCGCCTCGGCCAGTTCGGCCCTGGCCTGCTCCAGTTCGGCGGTCGCCCGCATGAAGCGGACCAGGGCGTAGATCATGCCGCCCGTGGTGGCCACGGTGACGCCGTAGAACAGCGCCACCACCAGGTTCAGGTTGACCAGCGAGACGAACTCGTACCCGGCTATCACGCCCACCAGCGGGCCGCCCCAGCGCAGCGGCAGGAACACGAGCACGGTTCCGGCGAGCATCGGGGCCGCCACACCCGACCAGCCGCTGGGCAGGAACGGGTCGGGCAGGAAGGTGGCGACCGCCTGGAGCACCACCGTCGCCGGGAACAGCGGCGGCCGCTCGCCCCGCAGCCCTGCACGCATGTTGAGGAAGTGGGTGGCGACGACGCCGAGCATCGCCACGGCTGCCACGACCCCGCTCGCCGGGGAGAAGGCGAAGTAGAGCAGCCCGATGACCGTGTACGCGACGGACACGACGGTGATCAGGACGATCGCGAGACGCCGCGCGGAGGTGGAAGTCATGGCCGGACCATTATGACCGGCCCGTCATGACCTGCGCGGTTCCCACCGGAACCACAGCCTGATGGCCACCACCCCGATGACGGTCCACACAGCCAGGTTCACCGCGGGCAGGACGACCTCGCCGGTCCTGATGGCGTGCACCACGGCGGACGTCGGCAGCAGGTCCAGCGCGGTGCCGGCCCAGCCGGGCAGGATCTCCCTGATCGGTCCCATCCCGCCGGACCCGATCCCGGACAGCAGGAACACCGGCATCGTCGCCGCGGCGGCCAGCTCGCTGCGCGGGATCGCCGCCGTGTAGGCGGCGCCCAGCAGCGCCAGCACCGCCGAGCCCGCCACGATCGCGGCGGCGAACAGCACCGGGTTCGCCGGGAACGGCACGCCGGCCAGCAGGCGCACCGCCACCGTGCACGCCGCGATCAGGGCGACGGTCTGGGTGAGCGTGCTGGCGATCTGGCCGAGCAGGATCTGGCCGTCGGTCAGCTGGGTGGCCCGCAGCCGCTTGAGCACGAGCTGGTCGCGGCGGGTGGTCAGGGCCACGGTGATGTTCATGAACACGGTGATCGACAGCACCACGGCGATCGTGCCCTGGAAGATCGACGTCGCCGCCGCGACGCCGTCGGCCAGGACGTTGCGCATCAGCACCGGCATCCCGATGGCCAGCCCCACGGGCGTGACCACGGAGCCGAACAGCATGGCCCGGTCGCGCCAGAACAGGCGGGTGCCGAGACGGTAGGTGGCGGCGAGACTCATCGGGCGCTCCTGTCGAGGAAGAGGTCTTCGAGCGTGGCGGCGCGCACTTCCAGCCCCGCGAGGCGCAGGCCGCGCTCGGCGGCCCAGCTGAGCAGGGTCTGCGCGGCCAGGTCGGGGTCGTCGGCGCGGCAGATCGCCGTCTCGCCCTCCAGGGTGACGGGCAGCGGCAGGTCGTCCGGGTTCACCTGGGCGGGCAGCCGGAAGGCGACCCGTCCGCTCTGCGTGGCGAGCGTCTCGGCCATTCCGCCGGACGCGACGATCTCGCCCGCGTCCATCAGGGCCATGGACGTGGCCAGCCGCTGGGCCTCCTCCAGGTAGTGCGTGGTCAGCAGGACCGTGGTGCCCTGCCTGGCCAGGTCGCGTACGACGTCCCAGGTGTTCCTGCGCGCCTCGGGGTCCATGCCCGTGGTCGGCTCGTCCAGGAACAGCAGGTCGGGGCGGCCGAGCAGGGCCAGCGCCAGGTCGAGCCGCCGCTTCTCCCCGCCGGAGACCTGCCGCACCTTCGTGCCCGCCTTCGCCTCCAGCCCCGCCAGCTGCAGCGCCTCGTCGCGGGGGCGCGGAGTGGCGGTGAAGTCGCGCCACGTGTCGACGGTCTGCGCGACGGTGAGGTCGGGGAAGAATCCGGCCTCCTGGAGCATGACGCCGGTGCGCTGCCTGACGGCGGCGCGCTGGGTGACCGGGTCCAGCCCGAGCACCCGCACCTCACCGGAGTCGGGGCGCTGGAAACCCGCCAGCATCTCGATCGTCGTGGTCTTGCCGGCGCCGTTCCTGCCGAGGAGCGCGAAGATGGCGCCGGTGGGCACCTCGAACGAGATGCCCTTGACCGCCTCGAAGCCTCCGTAGCTCTTCCTGAGCCCGTTCACCTGGATCGCTGTCATGCGTCCGACTCTGCCGGGACGGGCGGCGGGGCGGCAGTGAAGAATTCACGACTTCCGCGAGAGCTTCAGCAGCGCGTCGGCCACTCCCTCGGGATCGACGACCTGGTGCAGGTGCGCGCCGGGCAGCCGGGTCACCGGCCAGCCCCGCCGCGCCGCCTCCTCGGCCACCTGCTCGTACGGGGGGCCGAACCACAGGCAGGAGCAGCGGACGTCGTCCCAGCCCGCCGGGACCGGGAGGGGCTGCGTGTAGTAGTCGAGCGGGAGCCGCGCCTGCTCCGCCACCACCCGCGCCCGCGTCCGCGGGTCGGGCAGCAGCTCCGCGACGTCCTCGGCGCTCCACCAGTCGGTCCAGCGCGGCAGTACGCCGTCGGCGTCGGCCAGCTCGCGCAGGAACGGCAGGAAGCCCTCCTCGGCGGTGCGCACCAGCCCCTCGCGCGGCGGGATGTGCGCGTCGGCGAACACGCACGCCACCACCCTGTCGCCCAGGCCCTCCTTGACCACCGGCAGGAAGAAGCCCGCGTTGCTGTGCACGACCAGCACGATCCGCGTGTCCGGCGCCGCCGCGCGCACCGCCTCCACCACACGCGGCCAGTAGGGCGGGCCGCCGGAGGACACCCGGGTGAGGTCGGGCACCACCGCCGCGTGCCCCCGCCGCTCCAGCGCCGCGGCCACCGGCAGCCAGGTCGAGGGGCCCACGGAGGGGCTGTGCACGAGCAGGAACGTCGTCGTCATGCCGCCTACGGTGGCGCAGGGCACCGGCGGACGGCCAGGTTGTCAGCTCAGGGCGGAGCGCCGGGCGCCGGTCAGATGAGCAGGGCGGGACGGGAGGCGGGGCGGCGGCTGCCGTCGTAGGCGTGCCAGGCCGCCGCCAGGTTCCGCACCGCCCGCGAGAGCTCCTCCTCGGGGAACAGGTAGTGCAGCCGCAGGTGGTCGGCGTGCCCGCCGAGCGGGTCGAACGAGCGGCCCGGCGGCACCGCCACGCCGTGCCTCAGCGCGACCTGGGCGAAGGAGTCGGCCTCCCCGTGCGGCAGCCGCACCCAGATCGTCTGGCCGCCCCGCGCGGGCTCGAACGTCCACGACGGCAGGTGCGCGCGCAGCTCGGCGCAGAGGTGGTCGTGGCGCTCGCGCAGCACGCGGACGCGGGCCCGCCTGAGGTCCCCCAGCCGGCGCAGCAGCGCCGTGGCGGCGAGCTGGCTGACCACCTCCCCGCCCAGGTCGGTCAGGGCCCGCAGCCGGGCCAGCCGCGCGATCAGCGGGGCGGGGGCACGGATCCAGCCCACCCGCAGGCCGCCCCACACCAGCTTGCTCAGCGACGCGATCGTGACGACCTGCTCGCCCGCGGCGTAGGAGGCCAGGGGCGGCGGGGTGTCGCCGGTGAAGCAAAGCTCGGCGCAGACCTCGTCGTCGACCAGCGGCACGTCGTGCTCGGCGGCCAGCGCGGCCAGCCGCCTGCGCGAGGCGGCGTCCATGACGGAGCCGGTGGGGTTGCTCGCCGTGGGGACCGCGTAGACCAGCGCGGGCCGCTCCCGCATCGCCACGCCCACGTCCGCCATCTCGTCCCGCCTTCCCGGCGCCGCGGGGTGGTCGAGTGTCACTGGACGGATCGCCGCCGCCGCGTGCCTGAAGACCTCCAGAGCGCCGGGGTACGTCGGCGAGCCGGTCAGCACGGTGTCGCCGGGGGAGATCAGCAGGCCGGTCAGCAGGGTGAGCGCCTGCTGCGCACCGGAGGTGACCAGGATCTCCTGGGACGTCGTGGGCAGGCCGCGGTCGCGGTAGTACGCGGCCACGGCCTCGCGGAGCGCCGGATTGCCCGCTGGCTGGTAGCCCAGGTCGCGCAGGCCCGTCAGCCGTCCGGCGGCCTCCTGGTAGGCCTCGGCCAGTTCGGGCGGCGGCTCGTCGGGGGCGGCGCAGGTCAGCAGGGACACGCCGTCCGGCGGGTGGAGGATGTGCAGGAGCAGCGGGTTCGCCACCACGCTGTCGGCTGTGCGGGTGGCGGGCAGCTCGCACGGGGCGACCCTGGTGCCGCTGCCCTGGCGGCGCACCACGCGTCCCTCCTGCTGGAGCAGGTCGTACGCGGCGACCACGGTGCCCCTGCCGACCGCGAGCCGCGTGGCCAGCGTCCTGTCAGGGGGGAGCGGCGAGTCAGGGTGCAGCACGCCGTCGTCGATCAGCGCCCGCAGGCGGGCGGCGAGCAGCAGGTAGAGCGGTCCGCGCCCGGACGCCCACCGGCCCAGCAGATCGACGAGGTCGTCGAGATTGGACCCATTCATGGGCCAATTTTCCCTCATTGGCTCTGACTATGGATGAATTATCGGGACATCCTGGGGCAATGACCCACCTCCGACCCGAGACCCGTACCGTCCACCTGCCCCAGCCGAGCGTCGAGGGCAGCCGCCCGATCACGATGCCGATCTACCAGACGTCCGGGTTCGTCTTCGACGACCCGGCCGTGATGGGCGACGCCTTCAGCCGCCCCGACGGGCCGTTCGTGTACGGCCGCTACACCAACCCGACGGTCCGCTCGCTGGAGCAGGCCGTGGCCGGGCTGGAGGGCGGCGCGGCGGCCATCGCCACCGGCTCCGGCATGGGCGCGATCAACACCGTCCTGCTCGGGCTGCTCAGGCCGGGCGACCACCTCATCGCGCAGAAGGCCCTGTACGGCGGGACGGCCGCGATGATCAACGACCTGGTCGCCAGGTTCGGCGTCACGGTCACCCACGTCCCCGAGGACGACCCCGGAGCCCTGCGCGCGGCCGTGCGTCCCGAGACCAGGCTCGTCTACCTGGAGACCATCACCAACCCGATGGGTCAGGTCGCCGACCTGCCCGCGATGTGCGCGGCGGCTCGCGAGCTGGGGCTGACGTCCGTGGTGGACAACACCTTCGCCACGCCCCTGCTCTGCCG
The DNA here is from genome assembly GCF_040300065.1 of Nonomuraea sp. NPDC000554. Classification (NCBI taxonomy): domain Bacteria; kingdom Bacillati; phylum Actinomycetota; class Actinomycetes; order Streptosporangiales; family Streptosporangiaceae; genus Nonomuraea; species Nonomuraea sp. NPDC000554. Next base: position 83,798 of record NZ_JBEPDC010000007.1, read on the forward strand.
CCCGTTCGAGCACGGCGCGGACATCGTCATCCACTCCGCCACCAAGTACCTGTCGGGGCACACCGACGTCGTCGGCGGCCTCGCGGTCTTCGCCGACGACGCGACGTACAAGAAGGTCTGGCACTACGCCGTCGAGCTGGGGGCCTCGGCCGACCCGTTCGCGGCCTGGCTCACCCTGCGCGGCCTGCAGACGCTGGGGCTGCGCATGGAGCGGCACTGCTCGAACGCCCGCCTGCTGGCCACCCGCCTGGCCGAGCACCCCGCGGTGTCGGCGGTGCACTGGCCGGGCCTGCCGTCGCACCCGTCGTACGAGCTGGCGGGCAAGCTCCTGTCGGACTTCGGCGGCGTGCTCGCCTTCGACCTGGCCGCCGGACGGGAGGCGGGCGAGCGGTTCATGAGCTCGCTGAGCGTGGCGCTGCTCGCCCCCTCGCTCGGCGGCGTCGAGACGCTCGTCATGCAGCCCGCGACCACCTCGCACCGCGCGCTCAGCGCCGCCGAGCTGGCCAGACACGGCATCGCGGAGGGCACGGTGCGCATCGCGGTCGGCATCGAGCACCCCGAGGACCTCTGGGCCGACATCTCCCAGGCATTGACATAGCCGTTAGGCAGTTAGGAAACTGCCTAAGTGCTAGCCGGACTGCGGGCGGTGGCGAGCGGCCCCCGCCTGCTCATCCTCCAGTGGCTGAAGGACCCCACCGCCCACTTCCCGCCGCAGACCGACGGCGACCTGGTCGACGACGGCGTGTGCTCGCTGTTCATCGCGACCAAGCTCGGCATGACCCAGCCCAGCGCGACCGGCCACCTGAAGGTCCTCGAACGGGCCGGGCTGATCCGCGGCAAACGGATCAAACAGTGGGTGTTCTATCGGCGCGACGAGGCCCGGATAGCCGAGCTGAAACGGATGATCGAGGGGGAGCTGTGACGACGGTGACATACCAGGACGTGGTGGCGGCGGCCGGCCGGATCGAGGGGCACGTGCTGCGCACGCCGGTGCTGGAGATCTCACCGGGGCTCTTCCTGAAGCTGGAGCAGCTGCAGCACGCCGGGTCCTTCAAGGTGCGGGGCGCGTTCAACCGGCTGCTGTCCGCCGGGAAGCCGCCGGCCAGCGGCGTGATCGCGGCCAGCGGCGGCAATCACGGGCTCGCGGTCGCGTACGCGGCCCGGGCGCTGGGGGTCCGGGCCGAGATCTTCGTCCCGACCATGACGAGCCCGGTCAAGGTGGCCGGAATCCGGGCGCTCGACGCGCTGATCCGCCAGACCGGGGCGATCTACTCCGAGGCGGCGGAGGCCGCGGCCAAGCGCGCCGCCGAGACGGGCGCGCTGCAGGTCCACGCGTACGACCAGCCGGAGGTGGTGGCGGGCCAGGGCACGACCGGTCTGGAGATCATGGCCCAGACGGGTGGCGTGGACACCATCGTGGTGGCGGTCGGCGGCGGCGGCTTCGCCGCCGGCATCACCCTCGGCACCCGCCCGGACGGCACCCATCCGGACAGCACCCGGTCGGAAGGCACCCGCCCAGATGGGACTCGGTCGGAAGGCGCCCGCCCGGACGGGACTCGCCCGGAAGGCGCCCGGTCGGAAGGCGCCCGGTCGGAAGGCGTTCGCTCGGAGGGCGGCGATCCCGGCAGCGCCCGTTCCGGCGGCGGTCAGGCCGGCGGCACCCCTTACGGCGGGCCGCGGATCGTCGCCGTCGAGCCGGAGCTGAGCCCCACCCTGCACAGCGCGCTGCGGGCCGGGCGGCCGGTGCCCGTCGAGGTGGGCGGGGTGGCGGCCGACGCGCTCGGCGCCTCCCAGCTCGGCGACCTGGCCTACGACATCCTGTCGCGGCCGGGGGTGGAGAGCCTGCTCGTCCCCGACGACGCCATCGTGGCCGCCCGCCGCACGCTGTGGGAGAGGCACCGCGTCGTGGCCGAGCACGCGGGCGCGACGGCGTACGCCGCCCTGCTGTCGGGCGCGTACACGCCCGCCGAGGGCGAGCGGATCGCGGTGGTGGTCTGCGGATCCAACACCGACGTGACAACCCTCGCCAACCCCGACGCCTGACCCCCGCCACACCGCACCTCCACAACGCACTTCCCGGAGGGCACCGGGACGTCCAGCAGGTCCGGTCGGCGCAGCGCCGCCGACGCGAGCAGGGCCACCCCGGTGTCCTCCGCCGCACTTTCCGGAGGGCACCGGGACGTCCGGCAGGTCCGGTCGGCGCGGCGCCGCCGACGCGAGCAGGACCACCGCGCGTTCTGGCGGGCGCCTGCGTCTCCGCGACGCCCGCCGACGCCGGGCCGCAGCAGGTTCGCCTGCTGTGGCGGGAGACAGGGGACGGGTCAGCTGTACGTGTGTTCGGGGGTGGGGAAGGCGCCGGACGCGACCTCGTCGGCGAAGGCGCGGACCGCGCGGTCCATCTCCTCGGCCAGGTCCGCGTACTTCTTGACGAACCTGGCGGGGTGCGGCGTCAGGCCCATGAGGTCCTGCCAGACCAGCACCTGCGCGTCCGTGGCCACGCCCGCGCCGATCCCGATCGTCGGGATCGCCAGCGACGCCGTCACCCGCTCGGCGAGGTCGGCAGGCACGCACTCCAGGACGACCGAGAACGCTCCCGCCTCCTCCAGGGCCTTGGCGTCGGACATGAGCTCCTCGCCCGACTGCCCGCGCCCCTGCACCCGGTACCCGCCCAGGACGTTGACCGACTGCGGCGTCAGCCCCAGGTGGGCCATGACCGGGACGCCCGCCGCCACCAGCGCCTCGACCTGCGGCAGGACGCGACGCCCGCCCTCCAGCTTGACCGCGTGCGCGCCCGCCTCCTTCATGAAGCGGGCCGCCGACTCCAGCGCCTGCTGCGGCGACGACTGGTAGGAGCCGAACGGCAGGTCGGCGACCACGAGGGCGCGGGACGAGCCCCGCACCACGGCCGCCGTCAGCGGCAGCAGGTCGTCGACGGTGACGGGCAGCGTCGAGTCGTACCCGTACACCACCATGGCCGCGGAGTCGCCGACCAGCAGGACGGGGATGCCCGCCTGGTCGAACACGCGGGCGGTCATCGCGTCGTAGGCGGTGACCATGGGCCACTTCTCGCCGCGTTCCTTCGCGGCCGCGAGATCACGGACAGTGACTCTCCGGCCTGTCAGGCCGCCATAGAGAGAGGACATGGGTTAACCCTCCAGAAGTCTCGAGGCGCCCCGCTGGCGTCCCCGGACCCTTTCGATGATGCCAGTCTCACCCTCCGAAACCCAGTGGCGAAACTGTCAGTGCCCCTTGCCAGAATAGACGAGGAGGTAAGCAATCAACATGGCTATCGAACCTTACCGGCGTCTGTTCCGGCTGCCTGGGGTGCGGGCGTTGCTGTTGGTGGGCCTGCTCGCCCGCGTTCCGGCCACGGCCACGGGCATGGCGCTGACCCTGCACGTGGTCAACGGCCTCGGGCTGGGATTCGGTAAGGCGGGGCTGGTCACCATGGCCAGCACGATCGGCATGGCGGTCGGCTCGCCGTTGTCGGGAAGGTTCGTCGACAGGCACGGGCTGCGTCCGGTGCTGACGGTCACCACGGTGGCGCAGGCCGCGTTCTGGGCCGGCGCCTGGGCGCTGCCGTTCCCCGCGCTGGTCGCGGCGGCGGCGCTGGCGGGGCTGCTCGGGCTGCCGGTGTTCAGCGTGATCCGTCAGTGCCTGGCCGCCCTGGTGCCGGTCGAGCAGCGCCGCCTGGGTTTCTCGCTCGACTCGATGATGGTCGAGCTCTCCTACATGGTCGGCCCCGCGCTGGCGGTGGCCGGGGTGACCACGTTCGGCAGCGGGCCGACGCTGCTGGTCATCGCCGTCGGCATGACAGGCTCCGGAGTGGCGCTGATCGTGCTCAACCCGCCGACCCGCTCGACCGAGGAGCTGGAGGCGTTCGCGGTGAAGACTCCACGGCGGGAGTGGCTCACGCCCGGGTTCGTGGCGCTGCTCGGCACAGTGGCCGCGGCCACGTTCGTGCTGACCGCGACCGAGCTCGCGCTGGTCGGCACCATGGAGCACGCGGGGCAGACCCAGTGGGTCGGGCTGGCCGTCGGCATCTGGTGCCTGTACTCGCTGCTCGGCGGGTTCGTCTATGGCGGGCTGTCCAGGGGCTTCTCGCCGCTGCTGCTCATCGCCGCGATGGGCGCGCTGACCGTGCCCGTGGGGCTGGCCGGGGGCGACTGGCGATGGCTGATCCTGGCCCTGCTGCCCGCGGGCGTGCTCTGCGCCCCCGCGCTGTCGTCCACCGTCGACACCGTCAGCCGCTGGGTTCCCGCCGGGGCCAGGGGAGAGTCCATGGGCCTCCACGGCACCGCCCTGCTGATCGGCGGCGCGTCCTCCGCGCCGATCGCCGGGGCGATCATCGACGCGCACGGCCCCGCCTGGGCGTTCGTGGTGGCGGGCCTGGTCGGGGTGGCGATGGTGGTGATCGCGCTGCCGTTCTGGCGCCGCCGCCCCGCGCAGGCTGACGCGTCTGTGCGAGTCCCGGACACCGTTCCTGACGGCTTGGAGGCCGACGGGGCAGGTCGCGTGGCGGATCCGGCGGCCGGCGGATGGCCGGACGACGTGTCGGAGCGTGCGGCAGAGGGTGTGGCGGCGCGGCGATCCGTGCCGCCTTCCGACGCGGGAGACGTCGCGCCCCTGCTGGAAACCGGCTCGTAACCCGAGGGGTCCGGGCCCTTCATCTGAGGGGCCTAGCCTGGCGGTGGAAGCTTACGAAACGACACCGTTGCGTATCGGAATAGCTTGCGATACGGTGTCGTTGCGAAACTTAAGCGTATCGAAATTAAGGGTGCATTCATGGATGCGAACACAGGTCACCCGCGCCGCTGGGGAATACTCGGCGTGCTGGTGTTCAGCCTGCTGGCGGTCGTGCTCGACAACACGATCCTGAACGTGGCGATGAAGACCATCGCCGATCCGAAGGTCGGTCTGGGGGCGACGCAGAGCCAGCTGGAGTGGGCGATCAACTCCTACACTCTGGTGTTCGCCGGGCTGCTGTTCACCTTCGGCGTGATCGGCGACCGCACCGGCCGCAAGCGGATGCTCTTCATCGGCATGGCGCTGTTCGGCCTGGCCTCCCTCGCCAGCGCCTACGCCCAGGATCCGATGCAGCTGATCCTGGCCAGGGCGGCGATGGGCATCGGCGGTGCGGCGATCATGCCGGCCACGCTGGCCATCATCTCCAACGTCTTCCCGCCCAGTGAGCGTGGCAAGGCCATCGGCGTCTGGGCCGGTGGCGTCGGCCTCGCGGTGGCGGTCGGCCCGATCACCGGCGGGGTGCTGATCGAGCACTTCTGGTGGGGCTCGGTCTTCCTGGTGAACGTGCCGATCGTGGTGATCAGCATGATCCTCATCGGGACGATCGTGCCGGAGTCGCGTGACCCGAAGCCGTCCAAGCTCGACCCGATCGGCGTCCTGCTCTCGATCGTCGGCCTGGTCGCCATCGTCTACGGCATCATCCGCGGCGGCGAGCTGGCCACGCTGGCCGACGTCCAGGTGCTCGCCCCGACGCTGATCGGCGTGGCGGTGCTGGCCGCGTTCATCTGGTGGGAGCGGCGCACTGACCACCCGGCCTTCGACGTGCGCAACTTCAGCAACGTCCGGTTCACCTCGGCCATCGGCATGATGGGCGTCGTCTTCTTCGCGATGATGGGCGGGATGTTCTTCCTGACCTTCTACATCCAGATCGTGCTGGGCTTCACCCCGGTCCAGGCCGGCGCGCTGATGATCCCGTTCGCCGCGGCGCAGCTGATCTTCGCGCCGCTCAGCCAGCGGGTGAACCAGCGGTTCGGGGCCAAGCTGTCGGCCTCGGTCAGCATGCTCGTGGTCGCCGCGGTGCTCGCCAGCTACGCCCTCTTCGACCAGAACACCCCGGTCGTGCTCATGGAGCTGATCTTCTTCGTCCAGGGCGCGGCGATGGCGAACATCATGCCGCCCGCCACCACCGCGATCATGGAGGCGCTGCCCAGGGAGAAGGCCGGTGTCGGCTCGGCCATGAGCAACACCGTCCGCCAGGTCGCCGGCGCGCTCGGCGTGGCCGTGCTCGGCTCGGTGCTGTCGTCCAGCTACCGCGGCGAGATCGCGCCCGCGCTGTCGGGCCTGCCGGCCGGCGCGCAGCACGCGGCCGGTGAGTCGATCATGGCGACGGTCGGGGCCGCGCACGCGCTCGGCCAGCAGGGGCTGGCGCTGCTCAAGCCCGCCTACGAGGCGTTCATCCACGGCATGCACATCACGGCCATGGTGTCGGCCGTCATCGCGCTGCTCGGCGTGCTGGTGGTGGCGAAGTGGATGCCGGGCAAGCCGCGTCCGGTCGAGCAGGCGGAAACGAAGGAACCAGCGGTAGTGTGAGGCCGCGATGACGATCCAGGAAACGGCGACCGCCCGCCCTGCGGGCCGTCCACGTAGCGAGAAGGCGGAGAGGGCGATCATCGAGGCCACTCTTGACCTGATCGGCGAAGGCATGGGCGTGTCGGAGCTGTCCATCGAGGCGATCGCCTCGAGGGCGGGTGTCGGCAAGACGACCATCTACCGGCGCTGGTCGAACAAGGAGGACCTCGTCGTCGACGCTCTTGCGACACTCAAGGCGCCGCCGCCCCCGGTCAAGGGCGAATCGGTGCGCGACGACCTGATCACGCTGCTCGACGCGATGCGCGGCGAGGCTGACCAGGCGCGCACCCGCTGCGTCATGAACATCGCGATGAGCGAGTCCGACCGCTACCCACGGCTGATGGAGCGCTTCTACAAGGCCGCCATCGAGCCGCGCCGGCAGGCGATGCGCGACGTGATCGCGCGCGGCGTCGCCAACGGCGAGCTCAAGCCCGACCTGGACGTCGAGATGGTGATGCGCATCCTGTCAGGGTCGATGATGATGTTCAGGAAGTGGGGCGAGCCCATCGAACTCGCCCCCGATCTGGCCGAGCGCCTCGTCGACACGGTGATGACCGGGATAGCGCCGTAGCCCATCGGGCTCCGTGCTCAAGGGGAGGGCGAGGATCGCCCTCCCCTGCGCGTGGGTGGAGACACCTCAGGGCCTAGGCGGAACATGAGCATTGCTCTAGTCTCGCGGCCATGCCCCCCTTACGCAGGATCGCGATCGTCGTCTCCATGGCCTTGGCCCTGCTGTTACCCGCGAGCGCCGCGTTCGCCCACGAGGAGCGCCCGGTGACGCTGCCCGACGGGAGCGGGAGTGTCCCGGCTCCTCGGGCCGGCGAGCCGGACCTGCTGGTCTGCAAGACAGATAAATCCGACTTCGAGCGTCGAATCGCGACATTTCCTGCTGAGCTCCGGCAGCGCAACCTCCGCCTGTTCGCGAAGTGCCAGGCCGGCGGTTTCAGGAACCTGCAGGACGCCGTCGACAAGGTCGACAGGCCGGGGCTGACCATCGTCATGCTGCCCGGCCTCTACCAGGAGGAGCCCAGTCAGGCGACGCCCACGGGCGACTGCGCCAAGCTGCCCGCCCGCTGGTCGTCCTGGGGTTACCAGATCCTCTCCTTCGAGCAACAGCAGCAGTGCCCGCACAACCAGAACCTGGTGGCGATTCTCGGCAAGCAGAACCTCCAGGTCGAGGGCACCGGCGCGAGCCCCCTGGACGTGATCGTGGACGCCCAGTACCGCAAGCTCAACGCCATCCGCGCAGACCGCACCAACGGCGTATATTTCCGGAACTTCACCGCGCAGCGCACCACGTTCAACTCGCTCTACATCCTGGAGGCCGACGGGTTCGTCATCGACCACGTCCTCACCCGCTGGAACGACGAGTACGGGTTCCTCACCTTCGCCAGTGACCACGGCCTCTACACCGACTGCGAGTCGTACGGCAACGGCGACGGCGGCCTCTACCCGGGCAGCGCCTCCAACATCAACAACGGCCGCGGCCACGACGTGCCCAGGTACGCCGTCGAGATCCGCCGCTGCAAGAGCCACGACAACGCGCTCGGCTACTCGGGCACCGCGGGGGACTCGGTGTGGGCGCACGACAACGAGTTCTACGACAACATGGTCGGCGCCACGATGGACAGCCTCTGGCCCAGCCACCCCGGCCTGCCGCAGAACCACGCCAGGTTCGAGAACAACGACGTCCACGACAACAACAAGGACTACTACCGCTACACCAGGGACGGCACCTGCGCCAAGCCGCCCGCCGAGCGCGGCTACGAGAAGGGCGTGGTCTGCTCCCAGGTGGGCGTGCCGCCGGGCACGGGGCTGCTGGTCGCGGGCGGCAACTACAACCTCTTCAAGGGCAACCGCCTCTGGGGGCATGACAGGGCCGCCTTCCACCTGTTCGGCGTCCCGGCTTTCATCAGGGGCGAGAACTCGCCGACCAAGCAGGCCGACACGTCCAACTTCAACCGCTACGAGGGGAACGTCTTCGGCGTCGGCCCGACGGGGGAGAAGCGTCCCAACGGCCTGGACGTCTGGTGGGACGGCCAGGGCGAGGGCAACTGCTGGCAGGGGGACGCGGGCAGGTCCTCGCCGGCCGTGCTGCCGGTGTGCGCGGCGAAGGCGCCCGCCCTGTCCGGCGGGTCGAGCCGGTTGCTGGCCGAGCCGGTGAAGATCGTCAAGCTCTACCTGTGCGCCGACTTCAGCGCCTCCACGGCACGCCTGCCCGCGGGCTGCGACTGGTTCGGCGCGTCCGGGCTCGGCAAGGTCGAGGCGCAGCTCGCGCTGGGCGGCTCGCTCGTGCCGGCGCTGCTGGCGGTCCTGTTCTGGCGGCGGTCGAGCAGGGAGGCACGGCTGCACGCCGATGACCCGCGGCTCGCGGCGGGCCACCGGCGCAGGCACCGCCTCGTCGTGGCCGGCACCGTGGCCGGGCTGCTCGGGCTGGCCCTGGACGTGGTGGCGGCCGTCGTGGACGGCACGACGCTCGCGGCGGCGGCCCTGCTTCTCATGGCCGCCTGGTGGCTGTGCCTGGGCGTGGCGCTGCGGCCGGACCGGCGGGTGTTCGGCTGGTTCACGATGCTTCTCACCCTGCTGGCCTGCGCCGACGCCTTCGACCGGGCCGTGTACCTGATCCCGGCCGTCCCGCTCGGGCCGGGCTGGATCCGCGGCCTGCTGACCGGGCTGTGGGTGCTGGCCGCCGTCGTCGTCCTCGCGCCCCGGCGCGGCGGCGCCGTCGAGCGGAGCGCGCGCGAAGCGGAGGTGCCCGCGTGAGGCGTGCGGGCTGGCTGCTGGCGTGCGTGCTGGCGGCGGGCTGCGGCCCGCTGTCGCAGACGCACCACAATCCGGGCAACAGCCACGAGGTGGCGACGGCGGCGGCGAGCCCGGCGCCGGGGGAGGCGCACACGGACATCACCGTCGTCGCCGGACGGGTCAGCCCGCCGTCCGGCTGGCTGGAGGTGGCCAAGGGGCAGCAGGTCAGCATCACGGTCACCAGCGACGTGCCGGACGAGCTGCACGTCCACGGCTACGACCTGGAAGCCGAGCTGCCGGCGGGGCGATCGGTGACGATCCGGTTCAAGGCCGGGCTGACCGGGGTGTTCAAGGTGGAGACCCACAAGTCCGAACTCGTGCTCACCCAGCTGGCGGTGCGGTGACCGTGGCGCCGGGCGGGAGGGCGCCGTGGGCGGGGCGCCCAACGGGACCGGTGCGGTGGGCGGGGCGCCCGGCGGGACCGGTGCGGTGGGTGGGGCGTCCAACGGGAGCGGCGCGGTGGGCGGGATGCTCGGCGGGAGCGGTGCGGTGAGCGGGGTGCTCGCGCACGGTGTCGGAAGCCGGAGCGACCTGCCGATCCCGCTGTTCTACGCCTACGCGGGCGCGTTCGCGGCGCTGGTGGTGTCGTTCCTGGCGCTCGGCCTGCTCTGGGCCGACTCCCGGTTCCGCGGCGACCACGCCGGACGGGTGCTCGCGCTGCGCCCGCCCGCGCGCCCCTTGCGCGTGCTCACCCTCGTGGCCGCCGTCTACACGCTCGGCTGGCTGGTGGTGGGGCCGGAGGAGGGCAACGCCGGCCCCTACCTGGTGTACGTGCTCTTCTGGGTCGGCCTGGTGCCGGTGTCGCTGCTGTTCGGGCCGGTCTGGCGGCTGCTCAACCCGTTCCGGCTGCTCCCGGACCGGCCGCGCCGCCCACTGCCCCGGCGGCTCGGCTACTGGCCCGCCGCCGCGGGTCTGCTGGCCTTCACCTGGATGGAGCTGGTCGCCCCCGAGCCCGCCGCCACCGGCACGCTGCTGGCCTTCGCCGCCGTGTACGCTGCCGCGCAGGTGGCGGGCGCCCTCAGGTACGGGCACGCCTGGCTGGAGCGCGGCGACCCGTTCGAGGTCTACTCGACCCTGGTCGGACACCTGTCGCTGCTCGGCAGGCGCGCCGACGGCAGGCTCGTCCTGCGCAGCCCGTTCGACGGCCTGGACGCCGTCCAGTCCGCCCCGGGCCTGGTCGCCACCGTGTGCGTGCTGCTCGGCAGCACCGGCTACGACGGCTTCTCCTCGGCCCCGATCTGGGTGGACGCGCTGCAGTCCGGCCCGCTCGGCCGCACCGGCCTGGGAACGCTCGGCCTGCTGGCGGCGGTCGCGGCGGTGGCGGCGCTGTACGGGGCGTGCCTGTGGCTGGCCGGGCTGATCGGCGGCGCCAGGGGACTGGCACCGCGGTTCGCCCACTCGCTGGTGCCGATCGCGATCGGCTACCTGATCGCCCACTACTTCTCACTGCTCGTCTTCGAGGGCCAGCGGGCGGTCATCCTGTCGCTCGGCCTCGACGCCGAGGTGAACCAGAACGTGGTGGGCCCGGCGACGATCGCCACCGTCCAGGTGGTGGCCATCGTGGCCGGCCACGTCGTGGGCGTGGTGGCCGCGCACGACCGTTCCGTCCGCCTGCTGCCGCCCGCCAGGGCGGTCGCGGGGCAGATCCCGCTGTTCGTGCTGATGGTCTGCTACACGCTCGGCGGGCTGACGCTGCTGTTCGCGGCCTGACCTCGGTGGCCGGCACACCTAGCCGGTGCTCTCGCGCCACCGGTTGGTGATGGGCAGGCGGCGGTCGCGGCCGAAGTTCTTCGGCGTGATCTTCGGGCCAGGCGGGTACTGCCTGCGCTTGTACTCGGCCAGGTCCACCAGCCGGATGATGCGCGTCACCAGCGCCGGGTCGTGGCCGGCCGCGATGAGCTCCTGCGAGCCCATGTCCTTCTCCACGTAGTCGTCGAGCAGCCGGTCCAGCACCTCGTACGGCGGCAGCGAGTCGGTGTCGCGCTGGTCGGGCCGGAGCTCGGCGCTCGGCTCCTTGGAGATCGAGTTCTCCGGGATCGGCCGGTCGACGTCGAGCAGGAACGCCGGGTCGCGATGCGAGTTGCGCCACCGCGACAGCTCCCACACCATCGTCTTCGGCACGTCCTTGATCGGCGCGAAGCCGCCCGCGGAGTCGCCGTACAGCGTCGAGTAGCCGGTCGCGAGCTCGCTCTTGTTGCCGGTGGTGAGCACCAGGTGCCCATGCTCGTTCGACAGCCCCATCAGGATCATGCCGCGCACCCGGGCCTGCAGGTTCTCCGCCGCCAGCCCGGACAGCTCGATCTCCTTCTCGAAGGCGTCGACGATGTCGGCGATCGGCACGATCCGCGAGTGCAGGCCCTGCCTGCGCACCAACTCCTCGGCGTCGCCCACCGAGTGGTCCGACGTGTAGCGCGAGGGCATCAGTACCCCGTGCACCCGCGACGGGCCGATCGCGTCGGCGGCGATCGTCGCGGTCAGCGCCGAGTCGATGCCGCCCGACAATCCGAGGATCACCGACTCGAACCCGTTCTTGGCCACGTAGTCGCGGACCGCGAGCACCAGCGCCGCGTACACCTCGCCGTGCAGGTCCAGCCGCTCCGCGATGCGCGCGGGCTGCGGTGGGTACGGCTCGACCGGCTCGGACGACAGCTCGAACCGGTCCACGGTGATCATGGACCCGTCGCCCATGTCGTACGGGAACGTCCCGGTCTCAGCGGAGGAGACCGGCAGGTCCAGGTCGACCACCAGCAGCTCCTCCTTGAACTGCCCGGCCCGCGCCACCAGCTCGCCCGCCGCGTCCACCACGATGGAGTCGCCGTCGAACACCAGCTCGTCCTGCCCGCCGACCTGGTTCACGTAGACGAGCGCGCAGCTCGCCTCGCGTGCCCTGCGCGCACACAGCTCCAGGCGAACGTCGTCCTTCTCCTTCTCGTACGGCGACGCGTTCGGCACCACCAGCAGCCCGGCCCCGGCCCGGCCGACCACGGCCACGGGGCCGCCCTCCTGCCACAGGTCCTCGCAGACCGCGATCGCGACGTCCACGCCGTGCAGCCGGAAGATCGGCAGCCGGTCGCCGCGCACGAAGTAGCGGTACTCGTCGAAGACCCCGTAGTTCGGCAGGTGGTGCTTGGCCGTGCGGGTGACCACCTCGCCCCGGTACAGCAGCGCGGCGGCGTCGAGCGGCGCCCCCTTGGGCTGGCCGACGCGCGGCGCGAGACCGGCGCGGTCGACGTAGCCGACGACCACCGGCAGCTCGCCGAGCCCCTCCGTCACCAGCCGGGCCGCCGTCTCCTCCAGGGTCCGGACGCTGGCGTCCACGAAGGACGTGCGGAGCACCAGGTCCTCGACGGGGTAGCCGGTGAGGAACATCTCGGTGAAGACGACCAGGTGGGCGCCGTGTTCGGCGGCGTCGCGGGTCCAGGTCACCAGCTTGTCGGCGTTGGCAGACAGATCGCCTACGGTCGCGTTCGTCTGTGCCAGGGCAATGCGCAGTTGTGCCACGCGAACAGCCTAGTACGGCCTGATTTTTATCTTCAAAGCGACGAAAAGTGGTGCTTATTTCTCCGTGACCGTGCCAGGTGTGACCAGTCCGGACTCGTAGGCGGCCACGACCAGCTGCGCCCGCTCGACCAGCCCCAGGTGTTCGAGCAGGGCCGCGACGGCGACGGACACCGCCTGTTCCGTCAGGGCGAGGGTGCCGGCGATCTGCTGGTTGGTGAGCCCTCGCGCGACCAGTTTCAGCACGTCGAGCCGGGCGTCGGACAGCCCTGCCAGCGCCGGGGGCGAGCCGGGGTCGTGACCACCCGCGAAGGCCGAGATCAGCCGGGTGGTGACGGCCGGGTCGATCAGCGCGTCGCCCGCGGCGGCGGCCCTGATCGCGGCCACCAGCTGCTCCGGCGGGGACGTTTTCAGCACGAATCCGCTCACGCCCGCTCGCAGCGCCGCATACAGGTTCTCGTCGCTGCCGAACGTGGTCATCATGATCACTTTGGGCGGGCGGGGCTCGGCCAGGATCCGCCGCGCCGCAGCCAGCCCGTCGAGGCGCGGCATCTGGATGTCGAGCAGCGCCACGTCCGGCCGGGACGCGCGGGCCGCCGCGATCGCCTCCTCGCCGTCGCCCGCCTCCCCGGCGAGCTCCAGCCCCGGCTCGCCGTCCAGCATGGCCCGTAGCCCGGCCCGCACCAGCGCCTGGTCGTCGGCCACGAGCACCCGCAACCCCCCGGATCGGGCAGGTGCGGGCGCGCCGGCGCTCGCCGGCTCCGGGAGCCGCTGGGCGAGCATGTCGGCTTCCAGGCGTCGCAGGCCGCTGGTCAGGTCGAGGCCCAGCTCGTCCCGCCAGTGGGCGCGGGCCCTGCGCAGGGCGGCCAGCGCGTCGCCCTGGCGTCCCGTCCGGTAGAGGGCGAGCGCCAGCAGCCGCCAGGCCTCCTCGCGCAGCGGGGACGCCGTGGCGTGCGCCTCCAGGTCGGGCACCAGCGCGGCGGCCTTGCCCAGCAGCAGCCCGGCGTCGGCGCGGCGTTCCACGGCGATCAGCCGCAGCTCCTCCAGCCTGCCCGCCTCGGTGGCGGCCCAGGCCAGGTCGGCGAACCCCGCCAGCGCGGGCCCGCGCCACAGCGCCAGCGCCGACTCCGTCGCCTCCCACACCTCGGCGGGCTCGCCCTCGCCCTTCACCAGGCTCTCGAACCGCCACGCGTCCACCTGCCCGGCGGCGGCCCGCAACGCGTACCCGGGCGGCGCGGAGACCAATACCTCGGCCTGCTCGCGCGGCGCCCTGCCGGGTTCCAGCGCGCGCCGCAGCCGGGACACGTACCCCTGGATCGTGGACAGCGCCTGCGCGGGCGGCGTTCCCGGCCACAGCTCGTCGATGAGCGTGGCGATGGGGACGGCCCGGCCGCCGGCCACGAGCAGGCGCGCGAGCACGGCCTGCTGCCGCCGGCCGCCGAGGTCGAGGGGGACGCCGTCGTCGCGGACCTGGAACGGTCCGAGCATGGTGAAGGTGAGCATGGCAGGCGTAAGCGTAGAGCCGGACCGGGCTTCCGGTACATGGCATGTGTTCACAGGGGGCGGCCCATCCGGCACGCCCCGCCGTGTGGCTCCCGTCAGAGGTCGTCCGCCGAACGCCGCCTGATCGCCGGGCCGAGCGCGAGCATGCCGGCGGCCGAGACCAGGCCCACGCCGCCGACCGTGAACCAGAGCGCCTCGCGCCCGGCCTCCAGGAGCGCGCTGCCGGCCAGCGGCGCCAGCATCGAGGCGGCCGACCAGGCGAACCCGAACAGCCCCGAGTACCTGCCGCGCAGGTGGGCGGGGGCGAGCGAGGCGACGACCGTCCCCGCGATGCCGGCCGTGACGATCTCTCCGGCCGTCCACACGGCGATCGTGACGGCCAGCCAGAACGTCGTGGTGACGAAGGCGGTCAGCGCGAAGCCGGCGCCCATCACGGCCAACCCCAGCGCGAACATCCTGGACGCGTCCCTGCGGCCCAGCCAGGCGGACACCAGCGGCTGCACGACGACGACCAGCACCCCGTTCAGCGCCATGGCCAGCCCGTACTGCCCCGTCGTCAGCCCCACCAGCTCGGTCATGGCGACGGGCAGCATGGTCACGGTCTGCATGTACATCAGCGCGTTCCCCAGGACGACCAGGGTGAAGCCGACCATCAGCCGGTCGCGCAGCACCATGCCGAACCCGCCCGTGCTCTCCCTGGCGACCGGCCGGGTCTCGGGCACGGCCCGCCAGACCAGGACGCCGAAGGCCACGCTGGAGATCGCGTCGATCCAGAACAGCCAGCCGAACCCGAGCTGCGCCAGCCAGCCGCCCGCCGTCATGCCGACCGCGTAGCCGAGGTTGATCGCCCAGAACAGCAGCCCGTACGCCTTGGGCCGCTCGGCCGGCGACACCAGGTCGGCCACCAGCGCGCTGGACGCCGGACGGTAGGCGTCGATCACCAGGCCCAGGACGAACATGACCGCCGTGATCGCGGGCAGCGACGTGCTGTAGCCCAGTGCCACCATCGCCGCCGCGGTGGCCAGCATGCCGCCCGTCAGCGTGGCACGGCGGCCCACCCTGTCGGCGAGCACCCCGGCCAGCAGCTGCGAGAACAGCGATCCCGCGCCGAAGACGGCCATCACCAGCCCGGCCGCCGCCACCGGCAGGCCGCGGGCCTGGGTCAGGTAGACGCCGGTGAACGGCATGACCATCGTGCCCAGGCGGTTCACCAGGGTGCCGCTCCACAGCGCCCAGAAGGGCCGGGGCAGCCCTCCGATCTTCGACTGCAGGAACGAGGGCTTCTCAGGGGCGATCGTCGTCACCCCTGAAGGGTGATGTTCCGCCATTTACCGCGCGAACGATTTAGTGCACACTAAAACGAGTGAGCGTGACCTGGACGTTGAAGCCCGAGGACGTCGCCCGCATCAGGTTCGCGTTCTCTCCCCTGTGGGAGCTGGTCGCCAGCCTGCGCACGCTTCAGGGCCCGGCCAGGCAGTCCATCCACCTGCCGTGGATCAAGTGCGTCCGCCCCCGGCTGGCCGGGCTCGACCTCGCCGAGCTGTTCGCGCTCGTGCCGCCCACCGGCTACCTCGCCGACTTCCTCACCCCGCCGCCCGACACGCCGCTGCCCGACTTCGCCGCCGAGCTCGACAGGGTCCGGCGCGCCTCTCCCGAACGTGCCCTCGTGGAGGCCCGCACCGTGGCGGGCGCCGACCGGGCGGTCCTCGACCGGTTCGTCTCCGACCCGGTGGCGGGCGTCGCCAGAGTGGCCGACGCGCTGGAGGCGTACTGGGAGACGTGCTTCGCCGAGTTCTGGCCGCGCGTCTACGGCCTGCTGGAACGGGACGTGCTGCGCAGGTCGCGGCAGCTCGCCCAGGGCGGCGCCCGCGAGCTGTTCGCCGGGCTCGACCCGGCCGTGGAGTGGACCGGCGAGCACCTGTACGTCGACCGGCCCTGGTGCCTCGTCAGCGAGCTGCACGGAGACGGGCTGGTGCTGGTGCCCAGCGCGTTCTACTGGCCGTCGGTGGCCGTGATGTCGGCGCCGTACCAGTCGATGCTGGTCTATCCGGTGCAGGGTGTCGGGACGCTCTGGGAGCAGGGACCGCCGCCCGCCCCCGCCGCGCTGTCGGCGCTGCTCGGCAGGAGCAGGGCGCAGATCCTGCTGGCGCTCGCCGAGCCCAGCACCACCACGGCGCTGGCCGGGCGCATGTCGCTCACGCCCGGCGCGGTCAGCCAGCACCTCGGCGTGCTCAGCGACGGCGGGCTGGCCGTGGGCATGCGCGTCGGCAAACAGGTCGTCTACCGGCGCACCCCGATCGGCGACGCCCTGGCGAGCAACTCGGCCTGACCCGCTCACGGCAGGCTTGTCATGTCGGGAACGAAGGCCGACGTCATGGTGATGAACGTTGGCCGTATCTTTCGCCGCCATATGCCAATCGTCATCGTCACAAACTGACGATCTCCATAGCATGGCCGGTGATCTCGCAACGGAAAGAACGCGCCGCGTCGTTGGTTCCCAGCTCCGTAATTCGCGGCGGCACAGCACAGGGGAGTGGAACCGCGAAATGCAGATGAAATCCGCCGAGCAGGTGAACGGAGGCCGTTTCGCGTTCGGCGACAACTGGCTTGACTATCTCAACCTGGTGGACGAGCCGCGAATCGCGCAGGCTCAGGAGTCGCTGACCAGGGCGTTGGGAGTCAGCGATCTCAGCGGTCGTTCGTTCCTCGACATCGGCTGCGGAAGCGGCCTCTTCTCGCTCGCCGCCCACCGGCTCGGCGCGAAGGTCCGCTCCTTCGACTACGACCCCCAGTCGGTCGCCGCCACGGCGGAGCTGCGGCGGAGGTTCGCGCCGGACAGTGACTGGCAGGTGGAACAGGGCTCGATTCTCGACAACGCCTACATCAGCGGTCTCGGCCGCCACGACATCGTGTACTCGTGGGGGGTCCTGCACCACACCGGCGCGATGTGGCAGGCCATCGGCGCCACCTCGGCGCTGGTCGCGCCGGGCGGGCTGATGTTCATCGCCATCTACAACGACCAAGGCCTGGCGAGCCGGCTGTGGTGGCGGGTCAAACAGCGCTATGTGCGTTCGGGCCCGATCGGGCGGCGGGCGATCGTGCTGGCCAGTGGCGTGTACCTCGACGGCCGGGGGGTCGTGGCCAGGGCGGTGAAACGGGTGTGCGGTCATCCGGTGCCACCCCCCCGGGGCCGGGGGATGTCCGCCCGTCATGACCTCGTCGACTGGATCGGGGGATTCCCGTTCGAGGTGGCCACGCCCGAGCAGATCTTCGACTTTCACCGGGAGCGCGACTTCGAGTTGCGTTTCCTGAAGACCTGCCAGGGCGGTATCGGCTGCAACGAATTCGTCTTCGTCCGTTCGGCCGCTCCGTCCGGTGGGCCGCGCGTATAAGCATTCCGTTATGCCGGGGATTCGCCCGCCGGAAGGGCGGGCGAATCCCCGGTGGAATGTGGAACGCGGCAGACGACTTCCCGGCGGGGATTGAAGGGTGATGTTCGCGCTTTCGCCGCGCGAACGCCGGCCTGTGCGCCCACCAGGGCCCGGCCGGGCGGTCCATCCGCCGAACTCGGCCGCGAGACGAGTGCCGTCTCGCGGCCACCTGCGTCCATCACGTGTAGCGGGTGGACTCCAGCAGCCAGTCCAGGTGCGCGCGCGGCGCGGCCAGGTAGGCGCAGGCGACCTTGCTCACGTCCCTGGCCGCCTTGGGCGCCAGCGCGTCGAGCGGCAGCCGCCTGACGGCCCTCTGCATGTCGTGGCAGCGCTCGGCGATCCGGTCGAGCACCCAGGCCGTGGCCTGGCGCTCGTCCAGGCGGAGCTGGTGCGAGGCGACCACCACGAGGTTGTGCGTGTCGCCGCGCTCCTTCGGCCTGGACGCCACGTCGTTGCACCAGGCGTTGACGTCGTTGCACGCGTCGACCAGCGCCTGCCACGGCTCGCTCTCGTGCAGCCACGGCGGGACCTCCACCCGCAGGCACGGCTCCACCAGGTCGTACAGGTAGGGGCCGATCGTCGCCCTGCGCAGCGACGGGTACTCGGCCAGCGACGGCACCCGGCCCGCCGCCCGGTTCTCCGCCTCGATGCGGCAGGCGTCGTGCTGGCGCTTCAGGTTCACCGCGAAGCGGGCCCGCCACTGGTCGCTCATCCGCGCGGACGTCACCCGCCACAGGTCGGCGAACGCCGCCTCCAGCGGATGGTCCGAGGCGCCCTCCAGCAGGCCCTGGAACACGCTCAGCGGGCACGACCCCTCGTCGAGCTCGTCGTCCAGATGGAACAGCCAGGTCAGCCACTGCGCGAACAGGGCCGCGGCGGCGGCGTCGAACTCGGCGAACGCCCGCCCGGCCATCCGGTGGAAGCCGACGCCCGGATCGGCGTTCAGCCCCGTGCGGCGCGCCCAGTCGATGACGGCCGCCTCGATCGCGTAGACGGACGGATGCATGCGGCACGTCGTCGCCATCGCGGGCACCCGCTCGGTGAGCGGCAGCAGCGCCTCCGCCGGGCAGCCGCCCCTGCGCGGCGCCGGCAGCAGCGGTTTCCAGCCGAGCACTGACCGCAGCGCCGACCTCACGGTGGCGATCACGTCGGTGCTCACAGCGGACCGAAGAGCCAGTTGCCGGCGGCGTTCGGGTCGTCGCAGGCGTAGAACTGCCAGGCGGCCAGGACCAGCTCGTCGCGGGTGAGCGCGCCCCTGCCGCTGCGGTCGAGCCGGTCGAACGCAGCGTCCACGTCGTCGTAGGCGGTGCCGAACGCGCTCAGCAGGGTACGGAACTCGCCGGGCCCGATCAGGCCGTCGCCGTCGTGGTCGCACAGCTCGGCCACCGTCACGGTGGCGGGCTTGAACACCGGCTCGTACCGGTCGCCCTTGACGAACGCGGACGTCATCGCGATCCGGAAGTCCTCCCGCGAGAACCGGGCGTCGGCGTCGCGGTCGAGCGCGGCGGTCAGGGTGGCCCAGATGCCGTCGAAGCTGTCGACCAGGCCGTTGCCGGCCCTCGAGGTCGGGGACTCCCCGAATCCCACCAGGATGCGGGCGCCCAGCCCCAGCAGGTCTTCACGCTCGACCACGCCGTTGCCGCTGGCGTCGATGTGGTCGAAGGCTCGATCGAGCTTGTGATTGAGCAGGTCGATAGCCACCAATGCCTCCCCCGAGACTGACTGAGTGATCACATTAGGTCCGGCCGGACGCTTTGTCAGCGAGGCTCGCACCGGCACCCGTCGTAACCTGTGCGAAACACGGACACGGCATCCTGATAGGAGACCAGCACTGTCACCACTAGGGGATGCTTTGGACCGCCAGCAGGAGTTCGTGCTCCGCACGCTCGAGGAACGCGACATCCGGTTCATCCGGCTCTGGTTCACGGACGTGCTGGGTTTCCTCAAGTCCGTGGCGATCGCCCCCGCCGAACTCGAGGGCGCCTTCGCCGAGGGCATCGGCTTCGACGGCTCGGCCATCGAGGGCTTCGCCCGCGTCTACGAGGCCGACATGCTGGCCAAGCCCGACCCGTCGACGTTCCAGATCCTGCCGTGGCGCAGCGAGACCCCCGGGGCCGCGCGCATCTTCTGCGACATCCTGATGCCCGACGGCTCGCCGTCGCACGCCGACCCGCGCTGGGTGCTCAAGCGCACGCTCGCCAAGTGCGCCGACATGGGCTTCACCTTCTACACCCACCCCGAGATCGAGTTCTTCCTGCTGAAGAACCGCCCCGAGCCCGGGCAGCGGCCCGAGCCGATCGACTCCGGCGGCTACTTCGACCACACGCCGCACAGCTCCGGCCACGACTTCCGCCGCCAGGCGATCATGATGCTGGAGTCGATGGGCATCTCGGTCGAGTTCAGCCACCACGAGGGCGCGCCCGGCCAGCAGGAGATCGACCTGCGCTACGCCGACGCGCTCACTACCGCCGACAACATCATGACCTTCCGGCTCGTGATGAAGGAGGTGGCGCTGGAGCAGGGCATCTGGGCGTCCTTCATGCCCAAGCCCTTCACCGAGCACCCGGGCTCGGGCATGCACACGCACATGTCGCTGTTCGAGGGCGACAGGAACGCCTTCTACGAGGCCGGGGCCGACTACCAGCTGTCCAAGATCGGCCGCTCGTTCATCGCGGGGCTGCTCAGGCACGCCGCCGAGATCACGGCCATCACCAACCAGTGGGTGAACTCCTACAAGCGGCTGTGGGGCGGCGCCGAGGCCATCGCGGGCCAGGGCGGTGAGGCCCCCTCGTACGTGTGCTGGGGCCACAACAACCGCTCGGCCCTGGTGCGGGTGCCGATGTACAAGCCGCACAAGGGCGGCTCGACGCGCATCGAGTTCCGCTCCCTCGACTCGGCCTGCAACCCGTACCTGGCCTTCGCGCTGATCCTCGCGGCGGGGCTGAAGGGCATCGAGGAGGGCTACGAGCTCCCGCCGGCGGCCGAGGACAACGTCTGGACGTTGACCAGCGCGGAACGCCGAGCCCTCGGCATCCGCCCGCTGCCGCAGTCGCTGGACGAGGCGATCGGCGTCATGGAGCAGAGCGAGCTCGCGGCCGAGACGCTGGGGGAGCAGGTCTTCGACTTCTTCCTGCGCAACAAGCGGACGGAGTGGCGCGAGTACCGCCGCCAGGTCACCGAGTTCGAGCTGGGCCGCTACCTGCCGGTGCTGTAAGCGGATTCCTACTGGACCTCGTACTGGCCACTGATGAATTGGCTCTCACCAGAGCGCGGCAAGGGATTGGCCGCCATGGCCTCCATGTACACCTCCACCTTGTCCCGTCTGTCGTTCTTCCAGATGACCTTCGGCGCGGCATCTGAGGCAGTGGCATGTGTAACGTTTCCGACCGGCTCGAAGTCGCCGAGCGGGTCTTGCGCGTAGGCGATGAATTTTCCCTCGGTGAGGGTTCCACCACCGGTGGCGACCTTCACCGTCAGGCTTTCCCCTGGGCCGACGGTGATCGTAGATGCGCCGCTGGGAGGGCACGGCCCGCCTGGTGCTGACCTGATGCGGCAGCGAAAACCAGGATCCGAACCCTGTACTGCGGCGACGCTGGAAGAAGGACCCTGCGAAGCCTGCGCCGGAATGGCGTTGAACGCCGGGAGGGCCAGCAACCCTGCCACGCATGCCAGTCGTTTGCGCATGACGCACCTCCGATATGCGGAGGGGAGAGGCGAGAAGACCTGACCCCTTCAGGGGATCAAGCATCTCCTCTCGGGCGTCGTCGCAGCGTGACGGGAACGTGACGGAGGACCCCGGGGCGGAGACCACAGCACTCGCTTACCGTGCTGCGATCCCCGTGCTGTCCCGCCATGGGGCTGGATTCCGATGGCCGGCATGGCCTGGCCCGCGCCGACCCTGCGACGTGCCCGCGTCCTGTCGCGTTGGGGCCGGTAACAGCGTGATCAATGTCACTTCCGCTCGTATGTAACGTGCGCGCAAAGTGAGGCCCGTATCTTACGGAGATGCCGGGCGCGCCGCCGGGCTGCGGCGCCATGCGAGGCCAGGCCCGTTGGCCGAAACTGCGCGGACGGACCGTGTGCGGGCGATACTGCCACACTGCGCGGCGGCGGGAAGTTTCGGCCGTACTTGTGGCGTTATGCGTGCGGGCATGGCGCCGACCGGCACCCCCCTGGGCGTTCGCGATACCGCACGTCCGGTAAAATCGGGCTGTTTTTTATCTAGATTTTCGGACTTCTCGCCTCATGTGGCGATATGGGAGGGTGTGGCATGACGACGGCTGCCCTGCAGACCGTGTTGACCGTTCCCGAGCGCTTCCGTGGCCCCGCCGGGGTCGCCAACGGCGGCTGGATAGCCGGCACCATGGCCGACGCGCTCAACGGCAACCGATCACCGGTCGAGGTCACGCTGCACGCGCCCACCCCGCTGGACACCGAGCTGTGCCTGGAGCACGTCGGCAACACGGTCACGCTGTCCGACGGCGAGAGGCTGCTCGTCGAGGCGTTCCCGGTGGCCGAGGACCTGACGGCCCCCGACTTCGTCCCGTTCACCGACGCCGCCCGCGCCGAGAGCGGGTTCCCCGGCTGGCAGGGCCACGCCTTCCCCGAGTGCTTCGCCTGCGGCCTGCGCGAGCCCGGCGACGGCCTGCGCATCTTCCCCGGCCCGGTCGAGGGCACCGACCTGGTGGCCGCCGGATGGCGGGTGCCGTTCACGGTGGCCGACGAGGACGGCGTCCCCGCCTCGATCGTGGGCGCGGCCCTCGACTGCGTCACCGGCTGGGCGCACTTCAAGCCCGGTGAGTCGGCCCTGCTCGGACGGCTGGCCGTGCAGATCCACGGGCGCGTCTACCCGGGCGGCGCCTACTCGGTGGTGGCCCGCGCCACCGGCCGCGAGGGCCGCAAGCTGTTCGGCGAGAGCGCCATCTACGACGTCAACGGCACCCTCGTGGCCGCGGCCCGTGCCACCTGGATCGCTGCACGCTGACCCGCCCACGCACGGACGGCCCCTCGCGCTCCCACCGGGAGAACGAGGGGCCGTCCGCCTTCCCGGACCAGCCGAGGTCGCGGCGGACGGGCCGCGCTGATCAGCGCGCCGAGGTGAGTCTTTCGGCCACGAGGGACGCGCAGCGGTCGGCGAAGAGGATCGTGTAGTGGTTGCAGTCGGGGACCAGCTCGTCGGCCAGGTGCGGGAGCCGGGCCGTCCACTCGGCGGCCAGCGCGTCGGGCAGCATGCCGACGTTCTGGTCGAGCAGCCCGCGCGGCGCCCTGAGCAGGGAGAGCGGGGACTTGATCGAGGCCAGCGCGGCCCCGATCCTGCCGGACTCGACGAGCAGCCAGCGGCCGTCCTCGCGCACCGCCTCCCCGGCCGCGCGCGAGCGCAGCGCGCCGTCGGGCCCGGTCAGGTCGTACCGGACGTACGCCTCGACGTCGTCGGTCCAGGCGTCCGCGAAGGCCGGGTGCGCCTTGAAGAAGGCGACGTACTCCTCGGGGGTGGCGAACGTCTGGGCGAGCCGGGCCAGGGCGGGGCCCAGCGTGGCCGCCAGCACCTCGTCGGGGTCCGCGCCGGCGGGCAGCGGCATGGGCAGGCCGCCGTCGACCAGCACGACCCGGGCGAAGTCCCGCTCGGCCGCGGCCAGCGCCGCGACGTACGCGCCCATGGAGTGCCCGGTCAGCACCGCCTCGGGCCCGGCGCCCACATGGTCGGCGACGCGCAGGACGTCCTCGGCGTGCCTGGGCAGCCCGTACGGGCCGGGCAGCGCGGCGCTGTGCCCGCGGCCCGCCAGGTCCATCGCGACCAGCGACCACCCGTCGGGCAGCCGCCGCGCCACCGCGGCCCAGGCCATCAGCGAGGCGGAGATCCCGTGGACCGCGATGACCACCTGCGGGCCGCCGCCGAACGTGGCGATCCGCAGGCCGTCGACATCCTCAACTCTCATAGCCGGAGCTTACGGACACACCTTCAGATAGGGCACCCCCGTGACGTAGTCGCGCCACTCGGCGGGGCTCAGCGGGCGTCCGGCCCGGGAGCAGATGGCGGCCGCCATCCGGCCCGGCTCGACGAGTTCCTCGCGCACCACCCCCGTCGAGTCGAGGGTGAGCACGCTCGACCCGTCGGCGGCGAACGCCATCCCGTACAGCTCGCCCTGGCTCCCGTCCCTGAGCAGGCCCAGGTCGGCCCCCGTGGCCAGGTCGAACAGCTGCACCCGGCCGCCGGCGGCGACCGCGATCACGTCCTCGCGCGGTGACCTGGCCGCGACGTTCCCGCCGTTGAGCCTGCCGCGGGCCGGCTGGCCGACCTGGCGCCGGGTGGCGGCGTCGAAGACGGTCACCCGCCCGCGCGAGTCCACCGCGGCCACCGACCTGCCGTCACGGGTGAAGAGCACATCGCTGATCGTCGTCCCCTGTCCTGTGCCGCCGAACACCTTGCCGAGCTGTTTGCCCGACGCGACGTCGAACAGGCGCTGCTCGCCCGTCGCCACGGCGAGCACCCTGCCGTCGGGGGAGAAGTCGGCGTCCCGCACCTCGCCCACCCGCGCGGACCACAGCAGGCGGCCGCTCTTCCAGTCCCAGACGCCCAGCGCGAAGTCCGATGCGCCGTCGTCAACGGCCCGCATCCCGGCGGCCAGCTTCGAGCCGTCCGGGCTGAAGGTCAGGAAACTCGTCTCGTAGGACTCCAGTTCGCCGCCAGGCACCAGCTCCGCCGCCGCGCGCCGCGAGCCGGTGTCCACGACCGTGATGCCCTTGAGGCCGCCGACGGCCGCCAGCCGCCCGTCCGGGCTGACCGCGGCGGCGTCGACCGCCTCGGAGTCGGGCTTCTTCAGCACGGGGCTGCCGAGCGGTCCGCGCGGGTCGGCCAGGTAGACCTTCTGGCCGTCCTCCGACGCGAGCACCTGCCGCGCGCCGGGGCCCAGCGTGGCCCACATCCACGACGGCTCCGCCTTCGGCTCGCGCATCGCCAGGTCGCTCAGGTCGACGGTGACGACGTGGTCCTCGCTCAGGTAACGCAGCGTGTGCCCGTCGAAGCCGACCTGGGGCAGCAACTGGGCGTCGTCTTCCGCGCCGCCGGGCAGGGACAGCGTGGTCAGCAACCGGCCGCCGGAGCGCCACACCTGGATGCCCGTCCGCGTCACGGAGGCGAGCAGCCGGCCGTCGCCGCTGAAGGTCAGCTCGCCGCGGTTCCAGGTGGGGCGGTCCTGGCCCAGGGTCCGCGAGGAGCCGTTCCTGAGATCGGTCAGCTGGACGCCGCTGCGCAGCGGCTCCACCAGCGACTTCCCGTCCGGCGTGAGCGCGAGCGGGCGGCCGCAGTCGCCGCAGTGGTCCGCCGGGGCGCGCGACCCCCGCGGGGTGAGCCCCGGCAGGCGCAGCCGCTCGATCCGCCCGCCATCGGTGGCCGCGTACGCCGCGTCGCCGGAGGGGGTCATGGCACCGATCCAGGCGGAGGTCTTCACCCGGCCGCCGCGTTCCAGGTCCCAGACGTAGGTCTCGTCGTCGAGCCTGAGCAGCGCATAGCGGTCAACCGTGCCGTACATCACGCTGACCGGCGTGCCCGTGTCGTCGCCGACTTTCCGGTCGAACCTCCACGTCCTGACGGTCGCGCCCGTGCTCAGGTCCCGTACCTGTGCCTGCTTGGCGGTCACCACCAGCACGGTCCGGCCGGTGGGTGAGAGGGCGAGGCCGCGCAGCGGCTCGCCGGCCATGCCGAGCCGGGCGATCCCGCCGGTCCGCCGGCCGTTGCGCACGTCCCACAGCCTGACCGCGTCGTCGCTCGCGCTGACGAGCGTCCTGCCGTCTGCGCTCAGCGTGCGCAGCGTGTCGCCCGAGCCGGTGGGATCGCGGAACGTCGCGATCTCCCGCTGGGCGAGCGACGCGGTCAGCGCCGCCCTGGTCCGCGGGGTTCTGTCCATCCGCCAGGCGGCCACGCTCAACTGCATGGCCGCCCGCGGGTCGCTCTGCCGCAGCGTGCCCGCGAACTGCGCCAGCCGCGCCGCCTCCGCCTGGTCGCGCTGCCTGGCCACCTGCCCGGTCCGCTCGTCCGCGACCATGCTCTGCTGGACGGCCAGGCCGCCCGCGACCAGCGAGATCACCAGCAGGCCCGCCAGGCTGACCGAGACCAGCCGGTTACGCCTGGACCTGCGCCTGGTCAGGTGCGCGCCCGCCTCCAGGAAGTCACGCTCGGCGGGGGACAGGGTGATGTTCTTGCGCGCGGTGGCCGCCCACTGCAGCGCGTTCTCCAGGCTGGTGCCCTGGAACAGGTCGCCGTCCCTGCGTCCCGCGCGGTCCCAACGGCTCGCAGCGGACGTGATCTCCCTGTGCGCGGCCAGGCCGTCGCGGTTGGCGTCGATCCAGCGGCGCAGCCGCGGCCAGGCGTGCGGCAGCGCGGGACGCGCCAGCCAGACCTCCTCGCCGTCCCTGGCCAGCAGGTAGCCGAACACCTCCATGATCCGGGTGATCGACGCCACCTCGGGGAGCGGGCGGCCCTCGACCAGCTCGGCGAGCGCCGCCCGGCGCACCTCGAGCCGGCCCTGCTCGGTCACGGTGACCAGCCGGAGGAAGACGTCGGGCGCGTGCTCGCGCTCGTCCGAGGAGAGCAGCGCGTACGCCTCCTCCGCCAGCGTGCCCAGCGCGGGATCGTCCGCCTGCGTGGCCACCTGCGCGGCCTCCCTGCCGCCGCGCGCGAGCAGGTGCGCGGTGTCGAGCCCGCCGTCGCCGCTGACCAGGGCGAGCAGCAACTGGCGCGCCGTCGGCCGCTCCGCCGGGTCCTTGCTGAGCGCGGACGCCACCAGCGGGCGCAGCGAGCCGGGCAGCACCTCCAGGTCGGGGGTGGCCGACAGCACCCGGTGCATGACGCCGCCCAGGCTCTCCGCCTCGAACGGGTCGGCGCCGGTGGCCGCGAAGAGCATGATGCCCCCCCAGGCGAACACGTCGGCGGGCATCCCGGCCCGCTGGCCGGTGAACACCTCGGGCGCCATGTACGTGGGCGTCCCCGTGACCAGGCCCGTCGCGGTGAGCGACATCTCCGCCGTCCTGGCGATGCCGAAGTCGATCACGCGTGGGCCGTCGGGGCCGAGCAGCACGTTGTCGGGCTTCAGGTCGCGGTGGATCACCCCGGCGTCGTGGATCGCCGTCAGCGCGGTGGCTATGGCGGTCGCCAGCCGGTGCAGGTTCCCGCCGTCGAAGCGGCGTCCCCGCGAGACGGCCGTGCGCAGGCTGGGACCCTCGACGTACTCGCTGACGATGTACGGTCTGGGCCCGTCCAGGACGGCCTCGACGACGGCGGCGGTGCAGAACGCGGCCACCCGCCGCGCCGCGGTCACCTCCCTGGACAGCTGGGCGGCCTGGTCGCCGTGCAGCACCTTGATCGCGACCCGCCTGCCGTCCTCGGCGTAGGCCTCGTAGACCACGCCCTGGCCGCCGGCGCCGAGCCGGCCGGCCAGCCAGTATCCGCCCAGGCGCTGGGGGTCCCCGTCGAGCAACGCTTCCATGGGCGGTTTGATGCGGATTTTCGGGCGAAAGTTCCGGATAATTACGCTCATGCGAATTACCGTGATCGAGCACGAGGCCGGGGCCGGACCGGGGTACCTCGAGCGCTGGCTGGCGCCGTCCTGCGAGGTCGTCCGGCCGTACCTGGGCGAGCCGGTGCCCTCGCGCGCGGCCGACGGGCTGATCGTCCTCGGTGGCGAGACGGCCGCGTGGGAGGACGAGCGCAGCCCCTGGCTGCCCGCGACCCGCGACCTGCTGCGCAGGTCCGTCGAGGAGGGCACGCCCACGCTCGCCATCTGCCTGGGGGCGCAGCTGCTGACGATGGCCCTCGGCGGCGCCGTCGGGCGGGGCGCCGACGGGCTGGAGGTCGGCGCCTGCGAGGTGGTCGCGCTGCCCGCCGCCGCCTCCGACCGGCTGTTCTCGGGCGTCGAGACGGCGGTGGCCGTCCAGTTCCACCAGGACGTGATGACGCGGCTGCCGGAGGGCGCGGTGCCGCTGATGACCGGCTCCCCGTACCCGAACCAGGGCTACCGCGTGGGGGAGAGCGCGTGGGCGGTGCAGTTCCATCCAGAGGCGACACCGGAGATCTTCACGTCCTGGGCCGCCGACTCGGGGCTGGAGACGGCCGAGGAGCTCATCGCGGAGGTCAAGAGAGCTGAAGCCGCGCTCGTCGCCACCTGGCGCCCGGTGGTGCAGGCGTTCGGCGAGGTCGTCAAGGCGGCCGCGCGGTAGGAGGGCCTGACGGCCCGTCAGGCGGGGCGCTTGGGGCGGCGGCGTCTGGGGGTGGCCAGGGTGCGGGCGAGGGCCTGGACGGCGCCCGCCACGAGGGGGAAGGCCGCCACGGACGCCAGGGCCGTCGGACCCGTCCTGGTGGGGACGCCTGCCGCCTTGAGCCGCCGCCAAGCCCACACCGAGAACGGGATCACCACCACCGGGGCCGTCAGGACGCCGGGCGTGTAGCCCCGCCACACGGCGGCCTGTGCCAGGTGGACCGCGCCGTGCACCCCGAACGCCGCCAGCACCGTCTGGAAGACCGGGCTGCGCCCGCCGCTGCGCGCCCCCAGCGCCGACGCCCCCGCCATCACCCCGGCCATCAGTCCCAGCGCCACGTTCACCTGCTTCTGCGACATCTCGAACCGCTCCCATGGCACCGCCGGATACCGCCGCTCCAGCCGCGGCCGGGCGGTGCGAGTCCACCGTGCCATGGTCGCCAGCTCCTCCGCGTCGTGCACGGCCCACGCCGCGAGCAACCCCCACGTCACCGTCGCCGGAACCTTCTCCATCAGCAGCCTCCCACAGAAACGCAACGCAACGTTGCGTTACAATCTTCGGCCTATCGCCGGAGGGCTGTCAAGATGGAGGGGTGCCAAGGATCGAGTCCACCGCCGCCCGGCTGGCCAAGCTCGGCTTCGCCGACGGCGCGCGTGCGGCGCACCTGGTGCGCCAGTCAGGGGTGGAGCTTGACGACCTCCTCGAAGGGCTGGTGAACGTCGCCGATCCCGACCTGGCGCTGGCCTCGCTGACCCGGCTGGCCGAGCGTGACCCCGGAGTCCCCGCACTGCTGCGCGCAGACGGGCGGCTGAACGCCAGGCTGCTCGCCGTGCTCGGCGTGAGCGACGCCCTGGGCGAGCACCTGGTGCGCCACCCCGGACAGGTCGGCCTGCTGGCCATCCCCGAGCTGGGGGAGGCGCGCGCCGAGCTGCTGCGCGCGGTCGGCGCGGACCCCACCGCGGCGGAACCCCGGGCGGAGGCGGCCGACGCGCTCGTGGCCCTGCGCATCGCCTACCGCGGGCGGCTGCTGCACCTGGCGGCGCGCGACCTCAACGGCGAGGCGACGCTCGGGGAGGTCACCTCCGAGCTGTCCGACCTCGCGGGCGCCGCGCTGGAGGCGGCGCTCGCCATCGCGCGGGCCGAGACCGGCTCCGACGACGTCCGGTTCGCGGTGATCGGCATGGGCAAGTGCGGCGCGCGCGAGCTGAACTACATCAGCGACGTGGACGTGATCTTCGTCGCCGAGCCGCGCGACGGCGCCGACGAGACCAAGGCGCTGCGCACCGCCACCCGGCTCGCCCAGGCCATGATGCGCGCCTGCTCGACCGCCACCTCAGAGGGCTCGCTGTGGGAGGTCGACGCCGGGCTGCGTCCGGAGGGGCGGTTGGGCCCGCTGGTCCGGACCCTGGCCAGCCACCTGGCCTACTACCGGCGCTGGGCCAAGACCTGGGAGTTCCAGGCGCTGCTGAAGGCCCGTCCGGTGGCGGGCGACATGGAGCTGGGCGCGGCCTACGTCGAGGCGGTCAACGAGCTGGTCTGGTCGGCCGCCACCAGGGAGAACTTCGTCGAGGACGTCCAGGCCATGCGCCGCCGCGTGGAGGCGCACGTGCGCGCCGAGGGAGAACGGCAGATCAAGCTGGGGCCCGGTGGGCTGCGTGACATCGAGTTCGCGGTGCAGCTGCTCCAGCTCGTGCACGGCCGGCTGGACCCGCTGCTGCGCCGCCGGGCCACGCTGCCCGCGCTGGCGGCGCTCTCACGCGGGGGCTACGTGGGCCGCGACGACTCGCGCGGCATGGCCGAGGCGTACGCGTTCCTGCGGAAGGTCGAGCACCTGCTCCAGCTGCACCGGCTGCGCCGCACCCACGTCCTGCCGTCCGGCGCCGACGACCTGCGCAGGCTCGGACGGGCGCTCGGCATGCACGCCGACCCCGTGGGGGAGTTCACCGCCCGCTGGCGGCGGCACGCCATGGAGGCGCGGCGGCTGCACGAGAAGCTGTTCTACCGGCCGCTGCTGCATGCGGTGGCCAGGCTGCCCGACACCGAGGCGCGGCTGTCCACCACGGCGGCGGTGGCCAGGCTGCAGGCGCTCGGCTACGTCGATCCCAACGGCGCGCTGCGCCACCTCGCGGCGCTGACGTCGGGCGTGTCCAGGCGGGCCGCGATCCAGCGGACCCTGCTGCCCGTGATGCTCGGCTGGTTCGCCGACACGCCCGACCCCGACGCCGGGCTGCTCGGCTTCCGCCAGGTCAGCGACAAGCTCGGGGCCACGCCCTGGTACCTGCGGCTGCTGCGTGACGAGACGGCGGTGGCGGCGCGGATGGCCCGCGTCCTCGGCTCCAGCCGTTACGCCACCGGGCTGCTCATGCACGCGCCCGAGGCGGTCGCGCTGCTGGGCTCCGACGAGGACCTGGCGGTGCGCTCGGCCGAGTCGCTGCGAGGGGAGGCGTCGGCGGCGGTGTCGCGGCACGACGGCGACGCGGAGACGGCGGTCGCGTCCGTGCGCGCGTTGCGCAGGCGTGAGCTGTTCCGCATCGCCGTCGCCGACATTTCCGGACTTGTCGATATAGAGCAGGTCGGGGTGGCGCTGTCGTCGCTGAACGACATCACGATCCAGGCGGCCCTGGACGCGGCGGCGAGCAAGGTCCGCGCCGAGCTGGGCGCCGACCTGCCGACCCGGTTCGCGGTGATCGCCATGGGGCGGCTGGGCGGCCTGGAGTCGTCCTACGCCAGCGACGCGGACGTCATGTTCGTCCACTCGCCCGAGCCCGGCGCCGCGGAGGACGACGCCACCCGGGCCGCGTTCGCGATCGCCAACGAGCTGAGACGGCTGCTCGCCCTGCCCGCGCCCGACCCGCCGCTGCTCATCGACCCCGACCTGCGTCCCGAGGGCCGCCAAGGGCCGCTCGTCCGCACCCTGGCCTCCTTCCGCGCCTACTACGCGCGCTGGTCGTCGCCGTGGGAGTCGCAGGCGCTCCTGCGGGCCCGCTTCTCGGCCGGAGACCCCGACCTGGGCAGCGCCTTCGTGTCGATGATCGACGAGCTCCGGTACCCCGCGGCGGGGCTGCCCGAAGACTCCGTCCGCGAGATCAGGCGGCTGAAGGCCCGCATGGAGGCCGAGCGCCTGCCCAGAGGCGCCGACCCCGCCCTGCACACCAAGCTCGGCCCCGGCGGCCTCTCCGACGTGGAGTGGGTCGCGCAGCTCCTGCAGCTGCGCTTCGCGGGCTCCGTCCCGTCGCTGCGCACCACCCGCACCCTGGACGCGCTGCGCGCGGCGGAGCGCGAGGGCCTGCTCGCGGCGCCCGACGAGGTGGTGCTGGGGGAGGCGTGGCGCTTCGTCTCCCGCATCAGAGACGCGATCATGCTGGTGAAGGGCCGCCCCGGAGACAGCGTCCCGGCGGTCGCCAGGGAACGCCGGCTGATCGCCCAGACGCTCGGCTACCCGCTCGACGGCTCCGAAGACTTCCTCGACGACTACCGCCGCGTCACCCGGCGCGCCCGCCAGGTGGTGGACCGGGTCTTCTACGGCTCCTGAACCGCCGGGCGTTGCGGCGGGCGTGCCGGCGGGTGTATCAAGGCGCGGGGTGATCAATGGTGTTATCCGTCTATGTCGACCTGGCGCTCGGCTTGGTGATCTCGTTCCTGCTGCTCTCGCTGCTGGTCAGTGGGCTGAACGAGGCGTTCGTCCGGCTGCTGTCGATCCGCAGCAAGTTCCTGTGGGCGTACCTGCGCGACACCATGGACGGTGTCGACGCCAAGGGCAGGTCGTGGCTGCCCGCCACCGTGCGGGAGGTGTTCACGGCGCTGCCGTTCGCCCGCGACCCGCGTCCCGCGCACAGCGACCAGCCCGCCCCGGTCGAGGCGGAGGTGCCCGCCCACGAGGACAAGGCCGAGGACGCCATGACGAACCTGCTGTACCAGCGGGTCCGCGAGATCGACCACCCCAAGACCGGCCGCACCAGCATCGCGAACCTGCCCCCCGGCCGGTTCGCCGGCGCCGTGATGGAGATGGCCGCCGGTGAGGACGGCGGGGTCGAGGCCCTGCTGGAGAAGCTCAAGGCGATGAAGAGCCCGCTCTACGGCCACCTCAAGGGCGCCTGGGAGGGCGCGCAACGCGACCTGGACCGCTTCAGGCAGGGCGTCGAGACCTGGTTCGACGGCGAGATGCAGCGCCTGTCGATGCTCTACAAGAGGTACGTGAAGTGGGTCGTCGCCGTCCTCGGCCTGTTCGTCACGCTGCTGTTCACCATGGACGGCCTGGAGTACGGCAAGACGCTGCTGCTGGACAACGCGTTCAGGGCGTCCGTCACCGCCGTGGCCGGATCGGGGTCCGACGCGTACGACGAGCTCAAGGAGCGCTGCGAGCAGACCGACCCGGTCGCCTGCATGACCGACACGCTCAGCCAGCCCGCCCTGGTCAAGATGTTCGACCACGCGCTGGTCAGCGTGACGATCCCGGCCGGCGGCGACCCGAGCGTCCACTGGAACGGCGGCGTCTGGTGGAGCCGCATCACCACGCTCAGCCACTGGCCCGGCTACCTGTTGACGTACGTGGCGCTGCTGTTCGGCGCGCCGTTCTGGTGGGACCTGTTCCGGCGCATCACCGGGATCAAGTCCCGGCGCTGAGGAGCCGTTCGCGGGCGGCGATCGGCCATCGCGACCGCCGTGCCGGGAAGGCTCAGGCGCTCATCGCGTAGAGCACGTCGCGCAGCGACTGCTCGCGTCCGCGCTGCCAGACCAGCCGCAGCGCCAGGCGGGGCGCGTCGAAGTCCAGTCGCACGAGCGCGCCCGACTCCACGTCGGAGCCCAGCGCGAAGTCGGGCAGCAGCGACCGGCCCAGGCCCTGCCTGGTCCACGCGCGGGCGGTGGACAGGCTGGTCAGCTCCCTGCGCGGGACGTCGGCGCCGAACGTCTGCTCCACCGCCATCCTGATCGAGCACTCGGGCGGGGTCACCAGCAGGGGGCCGTCGTCGCAGCCGGGGGCGGCGACCAGGGACAGGGCGACCTCGTCCACGTCCAGGAAGGCCAGGCCGGGAGGCGGCGTGAAGCCGAGCGCGCCGACGCGGGCGCCGGAGTCGAGCAGCAGGGCCGCGTCCAGACCGCCGTCCGCCACCTCGGCCAGCAGCTCCCGCCTCTGCAGCGTGCGGACGTCCACGTCGAGGTCGGGACGGCGCTCCGACAGGCGGCGCAGCACGCCCGGCAGCCGGGTCGCGGCCAGGGTCTCCAGCGCGCCCAGCGTGACCCGCCGACGCTCGCCGGTGACGGCCCGCCGCACCTCGTCCGCGTGGTCGAGCAGGCCCTGCGCCCGGCTGAGCAGCGCCGTGCCCTGGGCGGTGAGCCGCATGCCCTGCGGGGTGCGCTCGAACAGCGTCACTCCCAGCCCCTGCTCCAGCCTGCGCACCTGCTCCGACACGGACGCGGGCGCCAGCCCGAGCACGTTCGCGGCCGCGGTGACCGTGCCCGCTCCGGCAACCGCCACAAACCCCCGCAACTGACGCAGCTCCACGCGACGAGCATACGGCTTTCCCGAACGCTCCCTCCGGCCTGGCCTGTTGAGCGTCAGGAGGGCCGGAGAGCAGCCTGACGGGCATGAACTCTCCCCGGCGGCTCCTCGGGCTCAGCCTCGCCTACTTCCTCGTGCTGCTCGACACCACCGTCCTCACCATCGCCCTGCCCGACCTGCGGGCGAGCCTCGGCGGCACCCTGGCCGGCCAGCAGTGGGCGGTGAACGCCTACACGGTCGCCTTCGCCGCGTCGCTGCTCACCGGCGGCGCGGTCGCCGACCGGTACGGCGCGGCCAGGGTGTTCAAGGCCGGAGTCGCGGCCTTCGGCCTGATCTCGCTGCTCAGCGCCGCGTCACCGCTGCTGGACGTGCTCGTGGTGCTGCGCGCGCTGCTCGGCGTGGCAGGCGCGCTCTGCCTGGGCGGCTCGCTCGGCCTGATCGCCCACCTCCACCCCGGCGCCGCCGAACGGGCCCGCGCGACGGGCGTGTGGGCGGCGGTCACGGGGACGGCCCTGGCCGCCGGCCCCCTGCTCGGCGGCCTCCTCGTGGACGCGTACGGCTGGCGCGCCGTCTTCCTGATCAACCCGCCGCTCGCCCTGATCAGCCTCCTGGCCATCCGGGACGTCCGCTCGCCCAGGGGCACCCGCGCCATTGACTGGACGATCCAGGCTCTCGCCTGCCTGTTCCTCGGACTGCTCGCGGAAGCCCTGATCGGCTCCTCCCTCGTGGCCGGAGCGCTGGCGTGCGCCGCGCTGGTCGCGCTCATCCTCGCGGAGCGCCGCAGCGCCGCCCCCGCCCTGCCCGGCGGCCTGCTCGCCGCGACCTGGCCGGAGCTCCTGGCGGGCACGGTGGCGAACTTCGCCTTCTCCGGCGCCCTGTTCGTCCTCACCCTGCTGCTCCAGGACGCCCGCCATCTGACCCCGCTGGCGACGGGCCTGGCCTTCCTGCCGCTCACCCTCCCCATGGCGATCAACCCCGTCCTCACCGGACGGATCGTCGCCCGCGTCGGCCCCCGCCTGCCGATCCTGGGCGGCCTGGCCCTGCTCGCGACCGGCCTCGCCGGGCTGGCCCTGACGGACCTGCTCGCGCCGTGGCTCCTGATCATGGGCTTCGGCCTGTCGTCCTGCCTCCCGGCGCTGGTGGCAGGGACGGTCGCGAGCGCCCCGCCCGGCACGGCGGGCACGGCGGGCGGCGTGCTCAACGCGGCCCGCCAGACGGGCGCCACCCTGGGCGTGGCGATCCTGGCCACTCTCGCCCACCCCCTGCCGGCGGCGGCGATCCTCACCGCCGCGACCACCGCCTGCTACGCCATCACCTCGCGCCGCGCTCCTTCACGTCCAAAGGCATTGACCTGAGGCGTGCGTAACGGAGCCGGTCAGACGGCGCTCCAGCTCTGCAGGAGCTGCAGCGCCTGTTCGGTGGGGGAGCCGGGTTCGACGTTGTAGACGCACAGGGTCTGGTCGGGGTCGCCGGGCGGCTGGAGGGATTCGTAGGAGAAGACCAGGTCGCCGGCGAGGGGGTGACGGTAGTGCTTGGTGCCGTGGGTGCGGCGCAGCACGCGATGGTCGTTCCACCAGGTGGTGAACTCGGGCGAGCGCAGGGTGAGCTCACCGACGAGGTCGGCGAGCCGGCGGTCGTCGGGGTGCCGGCCGGCTTCCAGGCGGAGCATGGCGACGGTCTCGGCGGCGATCCGCTCCCAGTCGGTGACGCGTTCGCGGGCTTCGGGATCCAGGAGGTAGTAGCAGGCGAGGTTGCGGCGCGGGGCCGGGAGCGCGTCGAAGTCGGTCAGCACGGCGCGGGCCAGGCGATTGGCGGCGAGCACGTCGGTGCGCCGGCCGAGGATGAAGGCGGGCACGTGGTCGAGGGTCTGCAGCATCAGATACAGGCCGGGCCGTATGCGCTGCGGGGCGCTGGGGGCGCGGCGGCGGGAAGCGGGGCGGGCGAGCAGGTCGGTGAGGTGCTCGCGTTCGGTCGCCTCCAGTTGCAGGGCGCCGCCCCAAGGCGTCGATCACCTCGGGGGAGGGGTTACCGGCGCGGCCCTGTTCCAGCCGGGTGTAGTACTCGGTGCACGTCGCCCAGACCATCGGCTTCCTCGCCGCCCTGCCGCCACGGGCCAACCTCCAGCAGGTCACCATCATGCCCACCAAGCAGCCCAGCTGACCGGGCCGCTGGTCAGGGGGCTCGGCGGATCGCCCTCGCTCGACGGGCAGGGAGATCGTCTGCTGGTTCTTGCGTGTCGCCGGGTCCGGCCCGGCGAGCAGCCGCGCCAGTGTCTGCGTACAGTTCCAGGGCGGTGCGCACGAAGAGCGCTACGGGCTGCGAGCGGGTTCCCTCGGCCCACGCCACCGAGATCGTGTAGGGCTCGGCGTCGCTGACCGGCCGGTAGACGATGTCGGGCCGCGGGTTGGCCTCGGCCAGGTAGCGAGGGACGAGCGCGACGGCCTGTCCCAGGCCCACCACCTCCAGCAATTGTGCGCTGTCGCGGACGACAGGTCCCGGGCCGTCCTCACCGGGGCCCCGCGGCACGGGCAGCCCCTCGAAGTCGGTGCGGTGCAGTTCGGGTCGTCCGGTCAGGTCGTGTCCGGCGGGCAGGGCGGCCATCCGCGGCTCTTCGGCCAGTGCCTCCAACTCCAGGCCGCGGGCGTCGTAGGGCGGTGTGAGCAGGGCGACGTCGGCGCGCCCGTCGCGGACCATGGCGGCCTGTTCCATGTAGCCGCTGACCAGGATCTCGACGGCGGGCGAGCTGGGCACTGCGGCGTAGTGTTCGGCGATGGTGCGCAGAATGCCGCCGGCCATGCCGGCCTTGGCCGTCACGCGCAGTGGTGTGTCCGGCCGGGCCGCGCGGCGGATTCTGCGGGTCAGGCCGGCCATCACGGTCAGCATGTGCCGGGCTTCGTCGAGCAGGGCGAGGCCCGCGGGCGTCGGGACGACCTTGCGGGTGTCCCGCTCGAACAACCGCACGTCGAGCCGGCGTTCGAGCTGCCGGATGGCCCTGGACAGCGGAGGCTGGGCGATGCCGAGCCGTTCGGCGGCGCGCGAGAAGTTGAGCTCTTCGGCGACCGCCACGAAGTATCGCAGCTCCCTGATCTCCACCTCATTCATACCTCAACGGTATAAGAGGCCACCCAGTCGGTGTTTCCCCTCAGCCTGGTCCCGCTGGTCGGATGAGGCCATGCAAGTGGCAATGGTGACCGGCGCGGGCAAGGGCATCGGACGAGAGATCGTCCGGCGGCTCGCGACCGAAGGCATGATCGTATATATGGGAGCGCGCGACATCGCACGCGTGCGGGAACAGGCCCGCGACCTGCCGGGCGAGGTTCGCCCGCTACGGCTGGACGTGACCGAGCAAGAGCAGATCGAGGCGGCGGCCGCCCGGGTGACGGACGAGTGCGGGCGGCTGGACGTGCTGGTGAACAACGCGGGTGTGATGCTGGAATGGCAGCACACGGCGACCGAGGTGCCCATGGAGCTGGTACGGCGTACCTACGAGGTGAACGTGCTCGGCGCCGTCGCCGTGACGCAGGCGTTCGTCCCCCTGCTGCGGCGCGCGCGGCCGGGCAGGGTGGTCAACGTCTCCAGCCCGCTGGGGTCGCTGAGCCTGCTGAGCGACTTCGGCACGCTGATCGCCCAGCGGTCCCACCTGGCTTACGGCTCCTCCAAGGCCGCGCTGAACGCCGTGACCCTGCTCTACGCCAAGGCCCTGGTCGGCGACGGCATCCTGGTCAACGCCGCCAACCCCGGCCTGGTCGCCACCGATCTGAACGGCGGTAACGGCGGGCTGAGCGTGGAGCAGGGCGCCGAAGTCCCGGTAAGGCTCGCGCTCCTCGGCGAGGACGGCTTCACCGGCCGTTTCGTCGGCGACTGGCGCCGAGGCACGCCAGTGGAGGAACCGGAGGCCTCTCCCGACGCCCTCGTCCCCTGGTAGGAAACCTCACCACATTCGCACCGGCCCGGACGCCTACCGCCGCGGCAGCAGCGTGATCGACGACAGCTCTCCTTGCCGGATCGAAATCGCGACCATCATCAGGCCTGCCAGTGATCCTCCAGCAGCCGCCAGTCGATCGGCTCGCCGGACATCCATGGTCGCGTCAGGTGGGCACGGCGGGAGTGGGCGGCGGGCGGTCGGGATGGGCCGCCCGCCGCACGGGTCATCGGGTCTCGCCCTTCAAGATGCGATCCCATAGCCGGTCGATGTCGGGCACCACGGCCCACTCTGTCTCCCGGACGGTGCCTTCTTCGTCGCCCTGGATGATGCGCCGGACGAATGCGAGCCCTCCGGCGTGGCACAGTTCGAAGTACACGGCGAGGCAACTGCACGTGTGCTTCACGACTCGTATCCGGTCGGTCCGGTTGAGTGGCTTGTGCTATCTCAGCACGAGGCCGAGCGGGGCGCGGGGTGGATCCCGTGATACTCAGCCAACGAGGGCATGTCAGTCCTGCCCATCGCGGGCATCGACGAGGCCGCCAAGGACGGCTTCTCGGCCCGTCGCCTGCTTGAGGATCCCGAACGCGGCGGCCGCCGGCGTCCACGTGACCCGCTCGCGATCGGTGGGGGATATGGCATGGTGATCCATGGGTCAGGACCTCGATTCCTGATCAAGAGCCCGCCCGGCGCTTTCATCGCTGTGGCGGGCTCGCCTCGTTCGGGGCCTCCTATCGTATGCTCGTTCATACTCGTACATACTCGTATCCGAAGATTGACTCTTGTTCATGGTCGCCTACGGTCGGATCGTGATCGAGTTCGCTGCCGACCGTCCCGTGTGGAAGCAGGTCGCCGACATCCTGCGAGGGCGTATCCGCAACGGGAGCTATCGGCCCCGACAGCCCATCCCGAGTGAGACCCAGCTCGTGGGAGAGTTCGGCATCGCGCGGGGGACCGCCCGGAAGGTCGTGGCCGCACTTCGTGACGAAGGGCTGATCTACACCGTGCCTCAGATGGGCTCGTTCGTCTCGCCGTCTGATGGCGAGGAATCGTCGGGCGAGTAGACGCGGAACAGCCCGGAATCGTGGGCATATTCGGACGGTCGTCGCAACACAGTGATTACTTACTGGTGGCGAGAAGCATGGCGAGACGGGACGATGCGCGTGTGATCCCTGAAGAGCTGCTTCATGTCCGCCGCTGGCTGGAGGCGCTAGGCCAGGCCCAGTGATCTGACCAGGTCATGCATCTCGGCGCGGTGCAGCGCGGCCGGGTTGCCTGCGACGGGATGGATGTGGCCGTCGATCTCCAGGGCCACCAGGCCGTGCATTCGGCCCCAGACGCGCAGCGCGAGCGCTGCCGCAGCGGGTGGCACGTCCGGGAGGTCTGCCTGGATCTTCGCGACGTAGTCCGGGTGAAGATCAGACCAGGAGGTGTCCTCGGGCTGGTGGTGCCGGGCGTGGGGCCAGGCAGTGGCCGCCAAGCTGGTGAGGTCGCGGCACACCCGGCGTGCCGTCTGGTCCACCGGCCCGTTCTTGGGGGGCTGGTAGCCGGGGATGGGCTGGCCGTAGAAGAGTCGAAAGCTTTCCGGGTGGGCCAGCGCCCATTCCCTTAGGGTTTGGCCCCAGGCCATCAGCCTGCCGCCGGGATCGGTGTCGGGCACGGCGTTGCTGGCGGTCTCCAGCGCGTCCGCGAGCGAGGCGGCGATCTCGCTGATCAGTGCCGTGATCAGGTCGTCTCGGGTGGGGAAATAGCTGTAGATCGCGCGTGCGGTCATCCCCATCTCGCGGGCGATGCCGCGCAGCGAGATCGCCCCTGGCCCTCCGTCGGCCATCTGCCGCAGCGCGATGGCCTTGATCTCATGGCTCGTCTCCGCACGCAGACGCTCCCGGCGGGTCATCACGGCCGCGACGCGTTCGCCCTCGTCCTTGCTCACGTTGACCAGGTTACAGGAGCACATTAGTCTCCGGTGTAACAAAAGTACACGCCGTGTCCAAAGGAAGCAGGGGAACACATGTCCGCGTACGTCATCGTCGGAGTCGACGTGCTCGACCAGGAGGCCGGCCTGGCCTACGCCGCCGTGGCCCAGCCGTCCATCCTCAGCCACGGCGGGCGATACCTCGTGGCAGGCCCAACATCCGAGCCAGTCGAGGGCGCCTGGGACTTCTCGCGGCTCTTGGTCATCGAGTTCCCCGACATGGAGCGAATCCAGGAGTGGTACGACTCTCCCGAGTACCGGCGCGCCCGGGAGATGCGGAAGAGCACGGCTCGGGTACGGATGTTGTTCGCCGAGGGCTCCCCGCCCGAGGGCTTCTCCCTCCCGGCGTAGCCGGTGCGGTGACGGACGGGATTGCCGACGTCTTGCACCAGACGCCGCACGCTGATCCGCCGAGATCGCTCGATCAGGGCCGCATTGCTGGTGGAGAGAGACACGGCGAGCCGCTCGGTTGTGTATCCCGGATCGACGCCTTTCCCGCACCCGGTCGGCAATGTGGATCCGCTCGGTCTCGTTAAGGTAGCGGCCACGCACGTCTGGGGGCGCCACCGAGGTGATCGGTGGCGCCCCCGAGTGCGTTCCCGGCCCTTCCGGATCCATCCCCTCATCTGGGGTGTTGGGGCGACCGATAGAAGAAGGGGTGGTCGGCACGCTTACACGTCGTAGTACAGCTCGAACTCGTGCGGGTGCGGGCGGAGACGGATCGGGTCGACCTCGTTCTCGCGCTTGTAGGCGATCCACGTCTCGATCAGGTCGGGCGTGAAGACGCCGCCCTCCAGGAGGTAGTCGTGGTCGGCCTCCAGGGCCGCCAGCACCTCGGGGAGCGAGCCCGGCACCTGCGGCACCGCGCGGGCCTCCTCCGGCGGGAGGTCGTAGAGGTCCTTGTCGACCGGCTCCGGCGGCTCGATCTTGTTGCGGATGCCGTCGAGGCCCGCCATCAGCATCGCCGCGAACGCGAAGTACGGGTTGCACGACGGGTCGGGGACGCGGAACTCGATGCGCTTGGCCTTCGGGTTGGAGCCCGTGATCGGGATGCGGACGCACGCCGACCGGTTGCGCTGGCTGTAGACCAGGTTGACCGGGGCCTCGTAGCCGGGCACCAGGCGGTGGTAGGAGTTCACCGTCGGGTTGGTGAACGCCAGCAGCGACGGCGCGTGCTTGAGCAGGCCGCCGATGTAGTAGCGGGCGGTGTCGGACAGGCCCGCGTAGCCGACCTCGTCGTAGAAGAGGGGCGAGCCGTCCTTCCACAGCGACTGGTGGCAGTGCATGCCGGAGCCGTTGTCACCGAAGATCGGCTTGGGCATGAACGTGACCGTGTGCCCGAACTCCAGGGCCGTGCTCTTGATGATGTACTTGTAGAGCATCAGGTTGTCGGCCGTCTTGAGTAGCGTGCCGAACTTGAAGTCGATCTCGGCCTGGCCCGCGGTGCCGACCTCGTGGTGCTGCATCTCGACGTCGATGCCGCACTCGATGAGGTTGCGGACCATCTCCGAGCGCAGGTCGGTGAAGTGGTCCATCGGCGGGACGGGGAAGTAGCCGCCCTTGTAACGCGG
Source organism: Nonomuraea sp. NPDC000554 (assembly GCF_040300065.1). Classification (NCBI taxonomy): domain Bacteria; kingdom Bacillati; phylum Actinomycetota; class Actinomycetes; order Streptosporangiales; family Streptosporangiaceae; genus Nonomuraea; species Nonomuraea sp. NPDC000554. Next base: position 124,626 of record NZ_JBEPDC010000007.1, read on the forward strand.
CTTGTACCCGAGGTTGCCGCCCTCGGTGGCCTTGCCCGTGTTCCAGGCGCCCTCGATGGAGTCGATGTAGTAGTACCCGGCGTTCGCCCTCGTCTCGAAGCGGACGTCGTCGAAGATGTAGAACTCGGCCTCGGGGCCGAAGAAGACGGTGTCGGCGATGCCGGTGCCCTTGAGGTACTCCTCCGCCTTACGGGCGACGTTGCGAGGGTCGCGGCTGTAGGCCTCGCCGGTCAGCGGGTCGTGCACGAAGAAGTTCAGATTCAGCGTCTTGTGCTGACGGAACGGGTCGAGCACGGCGCTGGACGGGTCGGGCAGCAGCAGCATGTCCGACTCGTGGATGGCCTGGAAACCGCGAATCGACGAGCCGTCGAACATGAGGCCGTCGGTGAAGACTCTGGCGCCGAAGTTCTCTACCGGGAAGGTGAAGTGATGCGTCGTCCCGGGCAGGTCGGTGAACCTGACATCGACGAACTGCACCCCTTCGTCACTGATGAACTTCAGGACGTCGTCGGCGGAGTTGAACACTCTCGAACCTCCCTGGGGACATGGCTATCAGCCCGAATGTAGGTCGGGGCGGTTTCCAGGTGGTGTCTCGTTTGTTTCGCACGTGTTAAGCAGGCTCACGTCCCCTTGGACACGCCGCAGTCGCCGTGGGTGTCCCTGTCGAGATCGTAGGGGTCCTGGGGGAGGCCCTTCCCGGACACCTTGTCCGGTGGGGAGTCGGGATACTCCGGGTGGAGGTAGCCGTCCTTCACGTCGCAGCGCGCGGGGGTCAGCTCGGTCCCCCAGCGGTGGAGCCAGGTGACGACACCGTCCGGACCGTGGGCGAACCGCACCTGGGCGCGGTGGTGCGCGACGATCCGCACCGTGGAGGCGGGTTGTCCCGGCCGCTGGACGGCGTAGACGACCAGGTAGTTCACCTTGGCCTGCACAGCGGTGCGGCTCCGCTCCTTGACGACCGACAGTTTGGTCGTGCCGTGCACCTTGATGGTCTTGCTCGCCAGCTCGGCGGTCTTCGGCGCGAAGCTGATCACCCAGGCCCGCGTGTTGAAGCGGCCCTTGCCCGGCTTCCGATAGTCCAGGTTCTTCCAGAAGAAGGAGCGCTGTTCCGGGTCGAGGGCCTTGGCGAACGCCTCCGGCCTGCCGCCCATGAGCGTCTTGGGGTCCAGGAAGGCCGCCACGAGCAGGTCGCGGGTCCGCTTCAGGCCCTTGGCCACCTCCTTCTTGGACAGCCCGCCGAGCGCCTTGGCCTTCGGCATGGCGAAGCCGGACGCGCCCTCGGCGTACTTCTCCGCCGGTGAGCCGGCGAACGGGCCGGGGGCGGGCTCCTCGGCGGGGGCGGGAGTCACGGGCAGGGTCTCCTCGGGCACCGGGCCGGCCGTAGGCCCCGGATCGGGGGTCAGCAGGTCCGGACGGAACACCATGACCGAGGTCGCGGCGGTCAGCACCGCGACCACCAGGCCGATGGCGAGCGGCCACCTGCGGCTGCGCCGGGGCTGCCGGGGCGGGCGCGCCGCCTTGGTGGCCGCCGCGGTCATCCTGCGCTGTTCGTCCGCGTCGAACTGCGAGATCAGCTCCTTGAACCGTCCGTCGAGATCATCCACGAGGAGACATGATGCGGGGCGAATTGCGGGGGTTGAAGCGCGATTGGGTCACAATCGCGACCGCGGGTCCCGCCGGATACCGTTGAGGGCATGAGCAGGAGCAACGAGCCGCGCTGGACGCAGACCTGGCTGGGCGGCATCAGGTCCGCCGGGGTGGATCTCGGCTACCCCGGCCAGCGTCTGGGGCTGCCCGAGGAGGGCAGCGGCGCGATCGCCGGATGGGGCAGGCGCATCGCCGCCCTGGTCATCGACTGGATGATCTGCACGTGGGTGGTCGTCCAGCTCCTGCTCAGGATGAACCCGGCCGAGGCGCCGTGGGCGCCCGTCGCCGTCTTCGCCGTGCAGTACCTGCTGCTCGTCGCCTTCATGGGGCAGACGTTCGGGCACCGGCTGGCCGGGATCAGGGTCGCGGCGATGGACGGCGGCAACCCGCGGCTGCTGCCGGTGCTGGTCCGTACCGTGCTGCTGTGCCTGGCCGTGCCGGCGCTGATCTGGGACCGCGACCACCGCGGGGTGCACGACCGGGTGTCCAACACCATGGTCGTCCGCATGTAGGACCGTCCGCGAGGGCGTTGACAGCGCCGCCGCGATCTTCTGTTGCCAGCGTTGTCAGCAGGGTCTCCTCCCTCGAGACCGGCGACCCGCAGCCCACCTGGGTGAACACCGTCGAGCACGGCAAGAAGGCCGAGGGCGGCGCGAAACGCCTTTGAGGTTGTCGCGAGCTGCCGTCCCTACCTTGATCAGCGCGTCGAGATCATCCCACGGTCGCTGACAGCTCTGGGAGCAGGCTCCCAGGGGGAATCCTCCACGAGGCCGAAGATATCCGGCGCACGGGAGACGAAGCTATCGGCATGATCGCAAAAGCCTTGGGATTTGCACTGGCCGCGGCCCTGTTGCCCGGCACCCCAGCCGCTTCGACCGACCTGCATGACTGCCGCAATGCGGCCACGCGCTGCGACGGCAGCATCGATGTCCCCCTCGATTGGGAGAATCCCTCCTCCGAGCGCATTTCCGTGGCCTTCGCCTGGATTCCGGCCAAGGAAGCCGACGGCACCGTGGTAGCCAATCTCGGCGGGCCAGGGCGGACTCTGTCGACCATACCCGAGATGCAGCAAGCTCTCGGACCTGTGCTCGAACGCAAGAACCTGCTGGTCATGGACCCGCGCGGAATGGGGAAGTCCTCGCCGCTGCTCTGCCCGGGAGGCGGCATCGACAAGCCCGAGACCATCGCCGCCTGCGCCAAGAGCGTGGGGCCGCGGGGCGCGTACTTCACGGCTGACCAAGCCTCGCACGATCTTGACGCGATTCGGAGGGCGCTTGGTCTGGGCAAAGTCAGTTTCTACGGCAACTCCTACGGCACGCTGTACGCCCAGGCATACGCCGCTCGGTATCCAGACAGCCTGAACGCGATCTTCCTGGACAGCTCTGTGATCGTGGACCGCGCCGGATACGCGAGCTGGAAGGACTACTGGTCCAGGTTCCGCCAACTCGATCTCGTCTGTAAACGGTCGACGGCGTGCGACGCGTTGCCGGGCACGGCCTCCGACACCTGGACTCGATTGGTGGACCGGTTGCGGGAGCGGCCCGATCCGCAGATGTCAATGTTCCAGACCTTCGCTCTCAGCCGGGTGTCTGAACCAGTGTTCGGCCGGGAGGCCACTGCGGCCGCGGACGCCTATCTGCGCGGCGACCCGGCTCCGCTTCACCGCCTGGCCCGGTTGATCCCCGCGACGCTTCCACCGGTCAGTGATCCGGATTTTGCCGGGTATCTGGGTTTTCGCTGCGGCGACGGTACCTTCCCCTTCGACCGCCTGGCCTCGGCGGCCGAACGCCAGGCCCAGGCCGAGCGCTACTACGAGCGGGTACGCCCGCTGGCGCCCAATCAGATCAGCGACATCTTCCCTGGGATCGGCAGTGTGGAGCCGTGCATCAACTGGCCGACTCCGCGCCACAGTCCGCCTCGCCCGCCTGGACAGGCGCTGCCCGCCGTGCCCGTCCTGGTGATGGCCGGGGAGCTTGACATCAACAGCCCCGCCGAGGTGGCCCGATCGCTGCGGGCCTTTCCGAACGCGACCGTCGTGCGGGTCCCCTTCGGGCCGCATGGACTGACCGCGTCCGCCTCGCCGATGGGTGATTGCGTGCGCGGCATGCTGCGCACCTTCCTGACCACCAAGCAGGTGACCGACCAGAAGTGCACCGGCGAGAACTATCGCGCCCTCGGCGCCTTCCCCCAGACCGTCGAGGATGTGCCGCCGTATCCAGCCCATGAGCTCAGCACCGCCCAGCAGCGGGTGCTCGCGGCCACCTTCGCCACCGCGTCGGACGCCACCGCCCGCCGCAACCCCAACAGCAACGTCTACACAAGAGTGCAGAACGAGCCAGGGCTGCGCGGCGGCCAGGTCACCTTCGGCCAGGACATCACCCTCGACGAGGCGCGGTTCGTGCGCGACCTGTGGGTCAGCGGACCGATCAAGCTCACCCCTGACGGCCACGCCACCGCCACCCTCACGGCCGAGACCGGCGGACGCACCCACGAGGTGACGCTGACCTGGACGGCGTTCTCCACCCGCCCATCCCTCTCAGGCACCTTCGACGGCATCCCCTTCGACTAGCTGCCACGCCACGGCTCTCGGCTTCAGCGCGAGGGCGGTACTGCCGCGCGTTCGGGATGCGCTGCGTGGACGTAGCGCATCGCCGTGCCGACCGAAACGCCGAAGACGCGAATGAGGTGGACGGGGTCGGCCGGTTGCGGCTGGACCGGCAACGCCCGTCCCGTGGTCGCCGCCAGCACCGCTGACCTGCACAGGAAACGCCCCGGAACCCGCCGGCAACGGCCTCGCCAACACGGTCGGCGGGCCTTCGTCGGGGCAGTGCGGGGGGTCCTGACGAAGTAAAAAGCGTACCGGGTTTAAAAACAAACCCGGTACGCTTTATGCTGTTCGCATGATGGCGGGGCTCAGGGAGCGGAAGAAGGAGCAGACGCGGCAGCGCATCTGCGAGGTGGCGCTGCGGCTGTTCGACGAGCGCGGCTACGAGGCGGTGACGGTCAACGAGATCGCCGAGGCGGCCGGCGTCGCGAAGGTGACCCTGTTCAACTACTTCCCGACCAAGGAGTGCCTGGTCCTCAGCGGCATCGAGGAGGACTACGCCCGGATCGTGACCGAACGGCCGCCGGGCCAGTCGCCGCTCGACGCCTTCCGCGCCCACTACCGGGCGATGGCCGCCGGCGGCCCGGCAGAGGCCGACGTCGGCGCGCTGCTCGTCCGGGTGCGGGTGATCACCGCCAGCCCCGAGCTGATGGCCGGCGTCCACAAGTCCCACATCGGCCAGCGGTACGCGCTGGCAGCGGCACTCGGGGCCACCACGGGCGCCACCACGGGCGACGTGACGGCTCACCTCATGGCCGCCCAGATCACCGCCTCCATCACCACGCTCCAGGAGACGTTCTTCCACCGGCTGACGTCCGGGATGCCCATCGAAGAGGCCGGGCGGCTCCTGGCGCAGGAGGTCGAGGTGGCCTTCGACCTCCTGGAGCACGGCTTTTCCAGCAGACGAGGGGAAGATTGTGAAAAAGGGAATCAACTATGACACCGGGTTCCTGCCCGGAGCGGACAGCAGCCGCAAGGTCTTCGACGTCGAGGACGTCCGGCGCGACATGCGGGTGATCGCGGGCGAGCTGCACTGCACCGCCGTCCGCGTCTCGGGCCGCGACCCCGAGCGGCTGGGCGTCGCGGCCCAGGAGGCCGCCGCGGCCGGTCTCGACGTCTGGTTCGCGCCGTTCCCCGTCGACCTGAAGCCGGACGAGATGCTCCCCCTCTACGCCGAATGCGCCCGCCGGGCGGAGGCGTTGCGGCGCGGCGGAACCGAGGTCGTGCTCGTCACCGGCTGCGAGACCAGCGCCTTCGGCCACGGCTTCATACCGGGCGACAGCTACGGCGAGCGCCTCGACGCGATGATGAAGGCCGACATGGAGTGGTGGCAGTCGATCGGGCGCACGCTGGTGCCGAGCTTCAACGCCTTCCTCGCCGAGGTCGCCGAGACGGTCAGGCCGCTGTTCGGCGGCCGGTTGAGCTACGCGTCAGGCCCGTGGGAGTTCATCGACTGGAGCCCGTTCGACGTGGTCGGCGTCGACGCCTACCGCGCCGCCTACAACGCCGCCGCCTTCACCGAGGAGGTTCGGGCCCACTTCAAGCACGGCAAGCCGGTGGCGGTCACCGAGTTCGGCACCTGCGCCTACCAGGGGGCGGGGGAGCGGGGCGGCAGCGCCTGGGTGGTGCCCGACGGCGCGGTGCGCGACGAGGGCGAGCAGGTCCGCTACCTCACCGAGCTGCTGGACGTCTTCGAGCAGGAGGGCGTCGAGGCCGCCTTCTGGTTCACCTTCGCCGGCTTCAACCGGCAGGGCGAGGACGACCTCGGCTCCTACGGCGTCGTCAGGATGATCGACGACTCCCGGTGGGAGCCGAAGGAGGTCTTCCACGCCATGGCCGCTAGGTACGGCCGCTAGGTACGCGCGCAGCTGAAGACGGCGGTGCCCGGCAGGAGCCGGCCGCGCAGCGGGCTCCACCCGCCCCACACCCGCTCGTGCCCCTCCGGCCACTCCGGCTCCAGCAGCCCCGTGACGGTCAGCCCCGAGGCGACGATCAGGCCGACCCAGTCGCCCATCGTGCGGTGGTGCTCGACGTAGCTGACCGTGCCGTCCTCGTCCCGCTCGGTGTACGGGGTGCGGTCGAAATAGGAGCGGTCTGATGTCAGCCCGCGCGGGCCCGGATCGTCCGGGAACGCCCACCTGATCGGATGGCTGACCGAGAACACGAACCGGCCGCCCGGCCTGAGCACCCTGCGCACCTCGCGGAACACCGCGAGCGGGTCGGCCACGAACGGCAGCGCGCCGAACGCCGAACACACCAGGTCGAAACGGGCGTCGGCGAACGGCAGGGCCTCGGCGTCGGCCTGCACGACGGGGACGTGCAGGCCGGTGTCCAGGTCGATGCGCTGGGAGTGGCGGAGCTGCCGGTGCGACACGTCGAACGCGGCCACCCGCGCCCCCTGAGTCACCAGCCAGCGCGCGCACTGCGCCGCGCCGCAGCCGATCTCCAGCACGTCACGCCCGCGCACCTCGCCGAGCAGGCGGGCGTCGGCCTCGTCGACGCCCTCGGGGCACCAGACGAAGCGCGCGTCGCCGAGGAACTCGCCGTGCTCCACCTGGTAGTCGTCGGCGTTGCCGTCCCACCAGCCGCGGTTCGCCCGTGACGACTGCGACAGCATCTAGCGCATCTTGGGGCCGCGCGGGATGCGGGCGCCCTTGGGCATCGGGCCCTTGGGCATCGGCATGTTCTTCGGCAGCGACCCCAGGCGGTCCTTCACCTCGTTCACCGCGGGCTTCTTCAGGTTGCGCGGCAGCTTCATGATGTGACGCTGCAGCTTGGCCAGCGGAATCTGGCCCTCACCGTCGCCGCACTGGATGTCGTAGATCTCGATGCCCAGCACCACCCTGGCCACCCGCTTCTTCTCGGCCGCCAGCATCCGCGCCACCCGGTTGCCCGGGCCCTCCGACACCAGCACGACACCCGGGTGGCCGACCAGGAGGTGGATCAGATCCTGGTCGCGGTTGACCGCGATGGCAGGGGTGACCTGCCAATTGCCCCGCATGCCCTGCAGCACCGCCGCGGCGGCGCCGGTCTGGCCGTGCAGGATCGAGTACTGCGCCTTCTGCGCCAGCTGCCCGAACACCACGAGGCCGACGGTGAAGGCCGCGAGCACGCCGAGGAACACCGAGTACCACAGGTAGTCGGTGACCAGACCGATCACGACCACCAGAGCCAGCGTGCCGACCGCCGAAAGGAAGACGATCGGCAACCCCTTCGGGTTGGACTGCTTGATGATCTGAGCGATCATGCGGAGCTGCTTGATGCGCCCCGGCTTCTCTGGGTCCTCGGACTTCGCCATGTTGAGAAGGATACAAACCAACTAGTCGTGTAAGGAAAACGAGACCTGGCCCAACACCGAGATCCACCGACGGCGCGCCATCGGGGTGCGTCCCACTGAGAGGCCGTCCCTCGGATGGAGGGACGGCCTCTGTGAGAGGGCGCGCAGACGTCGGCGAGAGCGGGAGCCTCACAGGAGCCCGCCCGGGGCGGGAGCTGCGGCCTCAGGCCGTCTGGCGGGCCTCGATGGCCTGCTTGTAGAGCTTGCCCGCCCGGTACGACGAGCGGACGAGCGGCCCCGACAGGACGCCGGCGAAGCCGATCGCCTCCGCCTCGGCCTGGAGCTCGACGAACTCCTCCGGCTTGACCCACCGATCCACCGGGTGGTGGCGCGGCGTCGGGCGCAGGTACTGGGTGATGGTGAGCAGGTCGGTGCCGGCGGCGTGCAGGTCGCGCATCGCCTCGACGATCTCCTCGCGCGTCTCGCCCATCCCGAGGATCAGGTTCGACTTGGTGACCAGCCCGGCCTCGCGAGCCATCGTGATCACGTCCATCGACCGCTCGTAGCGGAACGCGGGACGGATCCGCTTGAAGATCCGCGGCACCGTCTCGACGTTGTGCGCGAACACCTCGGGCTTGCTGGAGAAGACCTCTTCGAGCTGGTCGCGCTCGCCGTTGAAGTCGGGGACGAGCAGCTCGACCCCGCAGCCCGGCAGCAGCGCGTGGATCTGCCGCGCGGTCTCGGCGTACAGCCAGGCGCCGCCGTCGGGCAGGTCATCGCGGGCCACGCCGGTCACGGTGGCGTACCGCAGGCCCATCTGCTGGACGGACTCGGCCACGCGACGCGGCTCGTCCCGGTCGTACTCCTGGGGCTTGCCGGTGTCGATCAGGCAGAAGTCGCAGCGGCGGGTGCACTGCTCGCCGCCGATGAGGAAGGTCGCCTCGCGGTCTTCCCAGCACTCGTAGATATTGGGACAGCCCGCCTCTTCACAGACCGTGTGCAGGCCCTCCCGACGCACCAGCGATTTCAGCTCGGTGTACTCGGGGCCCGTCCTCAGCTTGGTCTTGATCCACGGGGGCTTGCGCTCGATAGGGGTTTCGGCGTTACGCACCTCCAGGCGGAGGAGCTTTCGGCCTTCAGGAGCAACGGTCACGAAAACAGCTTACGTCTCGCGGGAACCTGGCTCCGTCGGGGGTCAGCGTCAGGGGTCAGCTGATGAGCCCGAAGCCGCGGATCGCCCTGGTGTAGTGCGCGAGCAACTCGTCGTCGATGCGGGCGGACTCGGCCGCGCCGAGCAGCTCGGAGCCGGGCGGGGTGGTGAGCACGCCGTTGTCCGTCAGCAGGCAGTCGGCCAGCGCGCCGTCCCTGATCGACGGGACGCCCTCGCCGCGCAGCGCCGCCGCCTGAATCGGCACCAGGTACCGCCTGCTCGCCACCAGCTCGTCCAGTTCGGCCAGCTCGTCCGGTGGCAGCACCAGCTGCGCCAGCGCCGTCCGCCGCTGTCTGCCACGGCTCTCGCCCGAACGGGCCAGCCGCCTCAGCGCGTACTCCAGCAGCAGGACGGGCCCGCCGAGCACGCGGCCGAAGATCCGGCCTATGAGGCCCACGGCCTCGTAGGCGGTGCCGGGGTGGTACGCGCCGACCGAGGACATGGCGATCTTGGTCTGCGCCTCGTCCCGCACCTTCGACGGCTCGGCGCCGAGCAGGCTCTCCCGCCACTCGCCCAGCGTGAACAGCGCGCCGTTCACGATGATCTGCTCGCCGGTCGGCGTCTCCGCGTACGCGCAGGCCAGCAGCCCGGCGCGCTGGCGCGGCGTCAGCGCCAGCCACAGCGGCAGGCCCACGACGAGCACGGGGGTCCTGAGCGGCCCTGCGCGGAAGTAGTGCGCGGACGGCTCCAGGTCCCTGATCGCCACCTTCCTGGGACGCTTGACGCCGACCTTGTCGGCCACCCGCTCGGCCGCCGCGTACAGCTCCTTGGCCGAGGAGCGGTCGAGCACCTCGGCGTCGGCGGGCAGGCGTCCGAGGCGTGGCCGCAGCGCCCAGCCGATCGCGATCAGCACGCCGCCGATCAGCCACCCCCCGAACTCGGCGTTGATCACGATCGTCCAGCCGCCCAGGACGACGAAGGCCAGCGTCAGCGCGTGCACGAGCAGTGCCAGGACCAGAGCGATGAGGCGTTTCACGACCTGATGGTAAATGTGGGGAAGGCCGGTTATCCCGCTTACCAGATGCCGATTCGGTTACCTGCGGAGCAGGTCTTCCTCGTGCATCTCGAAGGAGTGCATGCCCAGCGCCTCGGCCAGCCGCTTCTCGGCGATCGGCATGACCTCCTCGGCCACGATCCGCCTGCCGGTCTCGGCCGAGAGCGAGGAGACGCCCACACCCGGGATGCCGCAGGGGACGATCCGGTTGAACCACCGCGGATCGTTCGCGCAGTTGAGCGCGAAGCCGTGCATGGTGACGCCGTTGGAGACCCGGATGCCGACCGCGCCCAGCTGCCGGTCGGGCAGGCCGAGCGTGGTGTCTCCGGCCGCCCAGACGCCGCCGCGGCCCTTGGCCCGCCTGGCGGTGACGCCGAAGTCGGCGCAGACCTGGATCATCGTCTCCTCGAGGCGGCAGATGTAGTCGATCACGTCCGTGACGCCGACGATCGGGTACGCGACGAGCTGGCCGGGACCGTGCCAGGTGACACGCCCGCCGCGGTCGACGTCGACCACCGGCGTGCCGTCGGCGGGCCGCTCCCCGGGCAGTGTGCGCTTGCCGGCCGTGTAGACCGGCGCGTGCTCCAGGAACAGGACCGTGTCGGTCAGTTCACCCGCGACCCGCTTGCCGTGCACCCAACGCTGGAGTGCCCAGGCCTGCTCGTAGGGGACGTCGACACCGAGGCGGACGATGGCCAGTGCGTGGGGATCGTCCCCGTGGATGGGGCGCATGTGCCAATTGTGCCGTTCCCTCACCCATCCAGGGTAATTCAGGAAGTCAGCAGCCGAGGCTCGATCCTGAACTCCTTGGCCCCTCCGGCGCCGTCGTGCTCCACCTTGTAGGCGTACCCGCCCGGCTCGGCGGTCACGGCCTGGATGAACTCGGTGCCGACGTAGTGCAGCGCGACGCCCTCGTCCGCGGCGTAGCCGTCGGGCAGCTCGCCGCTGGCCACCGACGCCTGCAACAGCGGCCTGCGCTGCGGCTCGGCGTTGTAGTGGACGCCGCACGAGTACGGCAGGAACGCCAGCCCGTCGGCCCAGACGCGCAGGTCGGGGCCGAAGGAGTCGGTGTTGCCGCCCACGTGCCAGCACAGCGCGCCCGCGCTCTGCCCGGACAGCACGACCCCGGCGCGCCAGGCCTCCTCGAACGCCTCGTCGAGCCCGTGCAGCCGCCACAGCGCCATGAGGTTGGCCACGCTGCCGCCGCTGACGTAGATCATGTCCTGCTCGAGCATCCACGCCTGCGGATCCTCGACGTTGGGCATCGGGAACACGGTCAGGTGGCTGAGCTCGACGTCCCAGCCGGCGAACGCGCCGTACATCTTCAGCAGCCACTCGGAGCTGTCGCCGGTGGCGGTGGCGAGCAGGCCCAGCTTGGGACGGTCCTGGCCGGTCAGGTCGAGGCCGTAACGCAGGAGCGGGCTCGCCTCGATGAAGCCGAAGCGCTTGGACGGACGGAACGAGCCGCCGCCGATGGCAAGGATGTGCGACTGGCCTGACCTGGTCATGTCGGTATCTCCCGCGTGGTGAAGGACGAACGGCACACTAGAGTACGGCCCGTAGCGCCTCGTCGAGACCGGTATGCGTGAAGCCGTACGCGCTGTCCAGGAGCTTTGCTGGCGAAATGCGGTGACTTGACAGCAAACCTTCCCGAGCGAACTCACCCAGCCCGAGGCTCAGCGCGAAAGGCGGCACGGGCATGGGCAAGGTCCCTTTACGCATCGCTTTTCCGAGGGTTCGGGTGAAATCCACGTTCGTGATGGGTGAGGGCGAGGTCAGATTGACCGGCCCGGATATTTCCCGATTTCTCAGGATATGAAGGACGGCCCGGACCCAGTCGTCCTCGGTGATCCAGGACCACCACTGCCGTCCCGTCCCGAGAGGGGCCCCGAGCCCGAGGCGGAAGATCGGCAGCATCCGCCCGAGAGCGCCGCCCCGGCTGCTCAGCGCCAGCCCGGTGCGCAGCTGCGCCGCCCGGACCCCGAGCTCCCCGACCGTGCGGGCCTCGCCCTCCCACTGCTCGCACAGGTCGGAGAGGAATCCCGTGCCCTTCCCGGCCTGCTCGTCGATGACGGTGTCGCCGGTGTCGCCGTAGAAGTCCACGCCGGACGCCGACACGAACACCTCGGGTCGCCGCGCGACCTCACGCATCGCCCGGACCAGCGTCCGCGTGCTCTCGACCCGGCTGCGCACCAGTTCCCGCTTGTAGGCGTCGGTCCAGCGCCGGTCGGCGATGGGCGCCCCGGCGAGGTGCACCACCCCGTCGGCCCCGTCGAGCACGGACGGATCGAGAATCCCCTCGGCGGGCTGCCAGAACGCCTCCTGCGTGCCCTGAGGGGCGCGCCGCACCAGCCTGACGACCCGCTCCCCCTCGCCCTCCAGCGCGCGAACCAGGGCGCTCCCGAGCAGCCCTGACGCCCCCGTCACGATGATCGTCATGCCCTCACAGTACGCCGCCGGCCCGCCATCCCGAAGGACGCGGCGCGGCGCCCGCCACCCCGTCCGGCCGCATCGCCGTGACGCGCGGGTGGAAAAGCCGTCGTGAACGCGCCAGGCGGCGCGGGAAGGACCCGCGCCGCCTGACCACGTGGCGAACGACCGCTTACGCGAGGCCGAGCTGGGCCTCGAAGCGCCCCTCCTCCAGGCGGCGCTTGACCGTCGTGAGGAAGCGGGCGGCGTCGGCGCCGTCGACCAGGCGGTGGTCGTACGTCAGCGCCAGGTACACCATCGAGCGGACCGCGATGACCTCGCCGTCAGGCGTGTCGACCACCACGGGACGCTTCACGACCGCGCCCGTGCCCAGCATGCCGACCTGCGGCTGGTTCAGGATCGGCGTGTCGAACAGCGCGCCGCGGCTGCCCGTGTTGGTCAGCGTGAACGTGCCGCCGGTGATCTCGTCGGGCGTCACCTTGTTGGCGCGGGTGCGCTCGGCCAGGTCGGCCGTCTTGCGGGCGAGCCCGGCCAGGTTCAGGTCGCCGGCGTTCTTGATGACCGCCGCGATCAGGCCGCGCTCGGTGTCGACCGCGATGCCCAGGTGCTCGACGTCGAAGTACGTGACCTCCATGGTCTCGTTGTTGATCGTCGCGTTGAGCTTCGGGTGCTGCTTGAGCGCCTCGATCGCGGCCATCTCGAAGAACGGCATGAACGACAGCTTGACGCCCTCGCGGCGCAGGAAGTCGTCCTTCGCCTGCGCGCGCAGACGAGCGATCTTGGTGACGTCGACCTCGACGACGGTCGTGAGCTGCGCCGCGGTCTGCAGCGACTCGACCAGCCGCTTGGACATGGTCTGCCGCAGGCGCGACATCTTCTCGGTGCGGCCACGCAGGGTGGTGTCGACCTCGACCGGCTCGGGCGCGGCGGCGACCGGGGCCTGGGCCGGGGCGGCCGCGGGAGCGGCGGCGGGCGCGGGCTGGGCGGCGGCGGCGGCGGGAGCGGCAGCGGCCTCGCGCTGCGCCTTGGCGGCCTCCAGGACGTCCTGCTTGCGGATCCGGCCGCCCACGCCGGTGCCGTTGATCGAGTCGAGGTCCACGCCGTGCTCGGTGGCGAGCTTGCGCACGAGCGGCGTCACGTACGGGCTCTCACCCGAGGAGGGCAGCGGGGTGGGCGCCGCGGCGGGCGCAGTCGCGATCGGCGACGGGGCCTGCGGCGCGGGAGCGGGAGCCGGGGCCGGAGCAGGAGCCGGGGCGGCCTGCGGGGCCGGGGCCTGCGGGGCCGGAGCGGGCTGCGGGATCGAGGAGGCGGGAGCGGGAGCCGGGGCGGGCTCGGGCTTCGGCTCGGGCTGCGCGACGGGGGCCGGGGCGGCCTCCTGCACGGGAGCGGCGGCGCCTGCCTGGCCGCTCTCGTCGATGATCGCGAGCTCGGAGCCGACCTCGACGGTTTCGTCCTCGGCCACGACGATCTTGGTGATGACACCGGAGGACGGTGACGGGATCTCGGTGTCGACCTTGTCAGTGGACACCTCGAGGAGCGGCTCGTCGGCCTCGACGCGCTCGCCCTCCTTCTTGAGCCAACGGGTGACCGTGCCCTCGGTAACGCTCTCGCCGAGCTGGGGCATCTGTACGGAGACCGGCATCGTTATCTTCTCTCGCGTTCTGAGTTCTCGAGGGCTGGGACTAGTTGTGCACGTGCAGGGGTTTGCCGGCCAGGGCCAGCATCGCCTCGCCGACGGCCTCGGACTGGGTCGGGTGTGCGTGGATGAGCTGGGCGACCTCCGCGGGGAGCGCCTCCCAGTTGTAGATCAGCTGCCCCTCGGTGACGAGCTCGCCGATGCGGCGGCCGACCATGTGGACGCCGACGACCGGCCCGTCCTTCTGGGCGAGGACCTTGACCGCGCCCGCGGTGCCGAGGATCTGGCTCTTGGGGTTGCCCGCGAGGTCGTAGACCTGCTCGACGATCTCGATGCCGCGCTCGGCGGCCTGCGCGGACGTGATGCCGACGGAGGCGACCTCGGGGTCGGAGTAGGTGATGCGCGGCACGCCCGCGTAGTCGATGGGCGGCGGGTTGAGCCCGGCGATGTGCTCGGCGACCAGGATGCCCTCGGCGAACCCGGCGTGGGCGAGCTGGAGGGTCGGGATCAGGTCGCCGATGGCGTAGACGCCGGGGACGCTGGTCTGGCAGTGCTCGTCGACCACGACTGCGCCGCGCTCGATGGCGATGCCCTGCTCCTCGAAGCCCATGCCGGCGGAGACGGCGCCGCGGCCGACCGCGACGAGCAGAAGCTCGGCGTCGAGGGTCTTGCCGTTGGCCAGGGTGACGACCACACCGGTGTCGGTGGTCTTGACGCTGTCGAAGAAGACGCCCAGCTCGTACTTGATGCCGCGGCGGCGGAAGGCCCGCTCGAGCAGCTTGGAGCTGGACTCCTCCTCGGTCGGCAGCAGGTGGGGCAGGGCCTCGACGATCGTGACCTCGGCGCCGAACGAGCGGTAGACGCTGGCCAGCTCGACGCCGATCACGCCGCCGCCGAGGACGACGACGGAGGTGGGCACGCGGTCCATGGTCAGGGTGTGCTCGCTGGTGATGACGCGGCGGCCGTCGATCTCCAGGCCGGGCAGCGACTTGGGCGCGGAGCCGGTGGCCAGGACCAGGTTGGCGCCCTCGTACACGTCGGCGCCGACCTGGACCTGCTTCGGCCCCACAAGGCGGCCCTCGCCCTCGACGATCGTCACGCCCGCGGCCTTGAGCAGGCCCTGCACGCCCTTCCAGGCACGGGTGACGATCTTGTCCTTGAACGCGTGGACGCCGGCGACGTCGATGCCGTCGAAGCGCGCCTTGACGCCGAACGCCTCGCTCTCGCGGGTCTCGTCGGCGACCTCGGCCGAGTGCAGCAGAGCCTTCGTGGGGATGCATCCCCTGTGGAGGCAGGTGCCGCCGATCTTGTCCTTTTCGATCAGGGCGACGCTCTTGCCCAGCTCAGCCGCCCGCAGCGCGCAGGCGTATCCGCCGCTGCCGCCACCTAGGACGACGATGTCGTAGGCCACAGGAAGGCTCCTTGTCGGGGTGTTCGTGATGCCGTCATCTTTTCATTTGTTTCAGGTGCTCGCGTGCCGCTCTGCGAGTCCGATGAGGGTGCGGGTGATGGCGCCGGTGCCGCCCTTGGGGGTGTAGCCGTGCGGTTCGCCCTTGTTGAAGGCCGGCCCGGCCATGTCGATGTGCGCCCAGCGGACCCCGTCGGGGACGAACTCCTTCAGGAACAGGCCCGCGGCCAGCATGCTGCCCCAGCGCTCCGGCTGGAGGTTGGCGATGTCGGCGATGGGGGAGTCGAGGCCCTTGCGCAGCTCCTCGGGCAGCGGCATGCCCCACGCGCCCTCGCCCGCGGCGCCGGCCACCTCGACGACCAGCTCGCGGACCTCGTCGTCGTTGGACATGACGCCCGAGGTGCGCCAGCCGAGCGCGACGATCTGCGCGCCGGTGAGGGTGGCGACGTCGACGATCAGGTCGGGCTGGTCCTCGGCGGCGCGGGCGATGCCGTCCATCAGGACGAGGCGGCCCTCGGCGTCGGTGTCGAGCACCTCGACGGTCTTGCCGCTGTAGCTGTGGATGACGTCGGACGGGCGCTGCGCGGTGCCGCTCGGCAGGTTCTCGGCCAGGCAGAGGTAGCCGACGACGTTCACGGGCAGGCCGAGCCTGGCGATGCCGATCAGCGCGCCGAAGACCGCGCCCGCGCCGCCCATGTCGGACTTCATCCAGTCCATGGACGCGGACGGCTTCAGCGACAGGCCGCCGGAGTCGAAGGTGATGCCCTTGCCCACGAAGGCCAGCGTCTTGCGGGCGTCGGGGTGGCTGTAGGAGAGGCGGACCAGGCGCGGCGGGTTCGCGGACCCCTGGCCGACGCCGATCAGGCCGCCGTAGCCGCCGTCCTTGAGCTGCTTCTCGTCGAGCACCTCGACGGCCAGCCCGGCGGCGGTGCCGGTCTGCTCGGCGATCTCGGCGAACTTGGCTGGCCACAGGTCGGACGGTGGCGTGTTGACCAGGTCGCGGACCAGGGTGACCGCCTCGGCGAGCACGGAGGCGCGCTCGGTGACGCCGTCGGCCTCGGCGGACAGCACGGTGAGCTCGGCCACCGGGTTCTTCTGCTCGCCGTTGGTGCGGTAGCGGGAGAAGGCGTACGCGCCGAGCAGCGCGCCCAGGGCGACGGCCTCGGCCTGCTCTGCGGTCTCGGCGGGCAGGGCCAGCGCGGCGCGGGACGTGCCGACCAGCGAGCGCACGGCGGCGCCGGCGGCGCGGCGCAGGCTCTCGGTGTCGTCGGACTCGCCGAGGCCGACGGCGACCAGCAGCGGCGCGGTGATGGCGCCGAACGAGGGGATCTTGGCGACCTCACCGGACTTCCCGGAGAAGCCGACGGCGGACAGGGAGGCGGCGAGCTTGCCGTCGAAGGCCGTCTCGAAAGACTCGGCGCCCGTGGCGGGGCGGGGGCCTTCGGGGCCGGAGCGGAACCCGACGATCAGTGCGTCGGTGTCGAATGAGCCTGGATCTGCTGAGTTCAGCCGCACAGTGGTCACGTAAACCGATGCTATCCACGGTTTCCAGGTACTCACAAACAGGGGTTCATCCTACCAATCAACCGAGTGTGTTCATGACGTCATGGTGCTAGTGTCATTAGCACCATGTTGCTCACGCTCGATCTCAACGACGCGCGCCCCCTGCACGAGCAGGTCGCGGCCGCGATCCGCCGCGCCATCGGCGAGGGCTCCTACGCGCCCGGAGACAGGCTGCCGCCGGCGCGCGACCTCGCCGAGGCGCTCGGTATCAATCCCAACACGGTCCTGCGGGCCCTGCGCGACCTGCGCGACGAGGGGCTGCTGGAGTTCAGGCGGGGGCGCGGCGTCAGCGTCGCGGGCCGCGCCGACGGGCGCGCCCTGCTCATGCAGCGGGCGCGAGATCTGCTGGACGAGGCCAAGAGATACGGCT
The DNA here is from genome assembly GCF_040300065.1 of Nonomuraea sp. NPDC000554. Lineage (NCBI taxonomy): Bacteria > Bacillati > Actinomycetota > Actinomycetes > Streptosporangiales > Streptosporangiaceae > Nonomuraea > Nonomuraea sp. NPDC000554. Next base: position 141,766 of record NZ_JBEPDC010000007.1, read on the forward strand.
ACCGCCGTGAGGACCTCATCACCATCCTGGAGGATCTGGCATGAAAGCCCGAACCGTCACCGCGGCGTGGGGCCTGATCGTCGCTGCCGCGATCACCGGGGTGCCGCTGGCGCTGCGCGACCGGCTGCCCGACCCGATGGCCGTGCACTGGGGCCTGGAGCTGGTGCCCGACCGTGCGGCGTCGCTCACCTCCAACGTCCTGTCGAGCCTGGCGATGTGGGGGGTCTTGTGGCTCTCCCTGCTGGGCGTCGCGCTGCACGGCAAGGTGTTCCAGCGCAGGCTCGGCCGCATCTACTTCTGGGGGGCGCTGTTCGGCTTCGGCGTGCTGGCCCTCGGCACGGTCGGCTCCACCCTGCTGACCAACCTCGACGCGCCGTCCTGGACGCAGGCGCGCCTGGAGGGTTGGCAGGTCGGCCTGGTGGTCTGCGCCGCCCTCGGCGCGGCCCTGCTCGCGGGCTACCTCGGCAGGGGCGGGCTCGACCAGCGCCCGCCCGAGGGCGAGCAGCCGCCCCGGCTCAGGCTCCGGCCGGGCCAGCGCTCGGCCTGGGTCAGCCGTGTCGCCAATCCCTGGCTGGTCGGGCTCAGCGTGGCCGCGGCGGCCGGCATGGTCGTCACCGGCGTGCTGGAGCTGAGCGGGGTCAGCGGCGGCGTGACCCTCGGAATCCTGCCGGGGTTCGTCATCGTGCTGCTGGCAGGGCTGTTCACGTCGTCGCTGAGCGTGCGCGTCACCCAGGACGGGCTGGCGATCGGGTTCGGCCCGTTCGGCTGGCCGGTGCGCAGGATCAGGCTGTCGAAGATCGACCGCGCCTGGTCGGAGGAGCGTTACCCGAGCCAGGTCGGCGGCTGGGGGTTCCGCGGCCTGCCGGGCAGCGCGACCCTGATGCTGCGCGGCGGCGACTGCCTCATCCTGCGCTACCGCTCCGGCGGGCAACTCGCCATCAGCATCGACGACGCCGAGCGCGGCGCGTCCCTGATCAACGCCCTCATCGCCGAGCGAGTCGCCGCGTGAGCGCGCTCCCCGCCGCCCCTCGAGGCGGGCACGCCCTCCCGGCCTTCCTCGTGACCGCCTTCGGGCTGTCCTGGCTGGTGGCGCTGCCCCTGTGGCTCGGCGACGGGCTCGGCTCGCCGCTGGTGCAGGTGCTGGCCACGCTGATGATGTTCACGCCGTCCGCCGGGGTGCTGGCCGCCTGGCTGGTGTCACGCGTCCCGTTCCGCCAGTGGGCCCGCGAGACCGGGCTCACGCTGGGCGAGCGGAAGGGACGCACGGGCCTGCTCGTGCTGACGGCCTGGCTCGGCATCCCCTTGCTGGCGTTCCTGGCGCTGGCGGCCAGCGCCGCGCTCGGGCTGGTCTCGCTCGACCTGAGCGGGTTCAGCCTGCTCCGCGCCGGGCTGCGGGCGCAGGGCGCGCCCGAGCCGGCCGTGCCCGGCCTGCTGGCGGCCACGCAGGTCGCGGTGGCGGTGCTGGCCGGGCCGGTGCTGAACGCCGTCCCGTCGCTGGGCGAGGAGTGGGGGTGGCGCGGCTGGTTGCTGCCCAGGCTGGTGGCCTCGCGCGGCGTCCTCGGCGGGCTGCTGCTGTCGGGCCTGGTCTGGGGGCTGTGGCACGCGCCGCTCACCCTGCTCGGCTACAACTACCCGCGCCTCGGCCCGTGGGCGGCGGCGCTCTTCGTCGGGTTCTGCGTGCTGGCCGGGGTCGTGTTCGGCTGGCTCCGGCTGCGCTCGGGCAGCGTATGGCCCGCCGTGGTGGCGCACGGCTCGCTGAACGCGATCGTCGGGAGCGTCGTGCTGCTGGGGGACGCGTCCGCGCCGCCCGACCTGGTCGTGGCCGGGGTGACGGGGCTGGTCGGCTGGGCCCTGCTCGCGGTGGTGGGGGTGGTCCTGCTCCGGCTCCTCCCGGTACGCCAGGCGGAGCCCGTCGCATGACCCGCCTACCCCGCCACGCCCGCCTACCCCGCCACGCCCGGCACTCCGCCACGCCCGGCACCCGGCACCCCGGCACCTGGTCGGTCGGGTGCTGATCAGCCGAGCATCGCGCACGCCACCAGCGCGGTCGCCGAGGCCGTCTCGACGAGGGCGCCCAGCACGTCCCCTGTGACGCCGCCCAGGCGCCGCCTGGCGTGCCGCAGCAGGAGGAGCGCCGCCCCGAGCCCGGCGAGCAGGCTCGCCGGCAGCACGACGGCGGAGGGCACGCCCGGGGCCGTGGGGGCGGCGGCGCCGAGGGCCGCGACGGCGGCCAGGCAGGCCAGGGTGGCCGGCCAGGCGGCGGCCGGACGCACCGTCCCGGCCGCGAGCGCGCCCAAGCCGTCGGAGCGGGCGGCCGGGACGCCGGACCGGCAGGCCCAGGTGAGCGCCAGGCGGCCGGTCACGCAGGCGGTCACCAGGGCGTGCCAGCCCGTCGCCGACAGCGCGCCCGCCTGGATGAACAGCGTGAACACCAGCGTCATCACGCCGAACGGCCCGATGTCCGACTTTTTCATGATGTCTAGCGCCTGAGCGGCGGGCTTGCCGCTCCCCAGGCCGTCGGCCAGGTCCGCGAGCCCGTCCAGATGCAGGCCACGGGTCAGCACGGCCAGCGAGCCGAGCGCCAGGCCCGCGCCCAGCAGCGGCGGGCCCGGCAGCAGCAGCGCCAGCCCCGCCAGCGCGCCCAGCGCCAGCCCCACGGCCGGGGCCAGCACCATCGCCTGCCCCACGACCTCGCGATCGACCCGCGTCACCCGCACCGGGAAGACGGTGAGCATGCCGAGCGCGAAGCGAACCCCGTGCGTCACGCCGCGCCACCTGCCGCGCCGCCCATCACGTCGCCTGCCGCGCCGCCCATCACGCCGTCCATCAGCGGGCCCCGATCCGTCAGAACAGCTCGTCCAGGAGCCGGTAGTAGTGCAGGCGGCGCCGGTCGGGCTCGGGGAGGCCGTAGGCGTCCAGGAAGCTCGCGACGGCCGGGCCTTCCAGCTCGCGCAGCGCGATGGCCAGGTCCGTGTAGCGGTCGGCCACGCCGAGCGCGCTCACGTCGATCAGCACGGGATCGCCGGTCAGCGGCGCGAGCACGTTCCCGGGCGTGAAGTCGCCGTGCGTGACGACCAGGTCCTCCTCGGCGGGACGCTCGGCGACCAGCCGCTCGTAGACCTGCTCGGGGGTGAGCCCGGCGTGGTCGTCGTCGAAGTCGCCCGCGTCCACCAGCCCGGCGCGGACCCGCTCGCGGGCCTGAGGCAGCCTGACGTCCAGGCGCGCGTCGAACGGGCACTCGCGCACCGGGATGCCGTGCAGGGCGCGCAGCGCCGCACCCATGATCGTCCCGGCCCGTGGGGACGCGCTCTCCCGCTCCAGGCTGCGCCAGCCGACGTCCTGCAGCACCAGCGCGTCACCGTCGAACGCCACGACGGGGGGCACCTTGGCCCAGCGCTCCAGCCAGCGCAGCCGCTCGTGTTCCGCCCGCGCCAGCGGCCCCTGCTTGACGTAGAACACGTTGGACGGCGAGGTGACGCGCAGGGTCTCGCCACTGAGGCCCTCATGGTCGTCCGACCAGATGGCATTCTCTCCAAACAGGTCCAGGATCCGCCCGGGAAGTCGCATAACGGTCGATCCTATGGCAGCCCACTAGGGTGGCCGGATGCACGTGGTTCAACTCGAAGGCGTAGGAGTCCGGGTCGTCGGCAGGACACTCCTCAGCGGAGTCGACTGGCGGGTGGAGTACGGCGAGCACTGGGCGCTCCTCGGCCCCAACGGCGCGGGCAAGACGACGCTCCTGTCGCTGGCCGCGGCCGTCCGGCACCCCAGCGAGGGCACGGTCAGCGTCCTCGGTCACCGCCTCGGCCGGGTGGACGTGCGCGCCCTGCGCCGCCACATCGGCCTCGTGGCGGCCAGCCAGCGGCTCATCGACGAGCAACTGCTGGAAGAGGAGGGCGCGACGGCCCACACGGTGGTGCTCACCGGCCACACGGGCACGAGCGCGCCACTCTGGGACAGCTACGGCGAGGCCGAGCGGGAACGCGCGCTCCGGCTTCTGGCGGACCTCGGCTGCAAGGACCTCGCCGACCGCCCGTTCCAGGTGTGCTCCCAGGGCGAGCGGGCCCGGGTCCGGATCGCCAGGGCCCTCATGGGCGACCCCGCGGTGCTCCTGCTCGACGAGCCGTTCGCCGGGCTCGACCTCCCCGCCCGCGAGGACCTCGTCGAGGCGGTGGAGGACCTCGCCGTGACCCGTCCGGTGCTGACGACGGTGACGGCCACCCACCACCTGGAGGAGGTCCCCTCGACGACGACCCACGCCATGCTGCTGCGCGACGGCCGCGTCCTGGCGGCAGGGCCGGTCGCGGAGGTCCTCACCCCGGCCAACCTGTCCGACTGCTACGGCCGCCCCCTTCACGTGGACCGCCTGGACGGCCGCTGGCACGCCCGCGCCGTCCGCTCCTGACCCCGCCAGCGACCCCGTCAGCGACCCCGCCAGCGACCCCGCCAGCGCGGGCCTCAGAGGGGGAGGAGGCGTCCCGCGATCACCACGCAGACGTCCTCCGACTCGGCCGCCAGGCGTTCGTTGAGGCGGCCGAGGGCGTCCCTGAAAGCCCGTCCGCTGGACGTGGCGGGCACCACGCCCATGCCGACCTCGTCCGACACGGCCACGATCCGCTGGGCGGCGTCACGCCACGCCGCGGCCAGCTCGTCGCAGCGGCCCTCCACCGGGGCGCGGTCGCCGTCCCAGGCACCGTGCTCGTCGAAGACGGCCGCCAGCCACGTGCCCAGGCCGTCCACCAGCAGGGGCGTGGTGGCCGCGCGGATCGCCGCCGCCAGGTCGGTCGTCTCCAGCGTCGTCCAGTGCGCGGGCCTGCGGCCCCGGTGCGCGGCCACCCGCGCCGCCCACTCCCCGTCGCCGTCGCCGCTGGGACCGGTGGCGACGTACGTGACGTGCGGCTCGGCGGCGAGCCGCAGCTCCGCCTCGGCGGATTTGCCCGACCGCGACCCGCCCAGCACCAGCGTCCGGCGAGCCTGTCCGGCGGGCGGTGGCGGCGGTTGGGCGGTGTCGATCGTGGTCCCGTCCGGGACGGCCCTGGCGCCCCACAGCCCGAGCCGCCGGACCAGCTCGTCCTCGGACCGGACCCGGTGGTCCAGCCCGACCGCGACCACCTGGGTGTCTCCGGTGACGACGCCCGCCCGCCGCAGCAGCCCGAGCCGCTCCGGCCTGTCGAGCAGGTCGATGAGCACGACCTCGCACGGCCCGGCTCCCTGGGGGACGGACGCCCCGGACGGGACGCACAACAGCCGGTGCCCGTCAGGCCCCGACAGCCCGTACCCGGCGGCGAACGCCAGATACCCGTCCGGCACCCCGTGGAAGGGGAACCGCCGCACCACACCGTCGACTACCAGCGCGAACGGACGCCGGTGCGCGGACGGCAGCCGCCCGCACGAGGCGCACCGGCACCCCGCCTCCGGCCACCCGCCGTCGCCCGCCGTCCCGGGGAGAAAGACCTTCACCGGGCAGAGCGTACAAACCCTGGGGGCCGACGCCGCAACACGATGTGCGCGCAGCATCGATCAATCTCCGAGCTCGGGAGTAGGGTTCCAGTGCCGTCGGAGGGCGCGTCGGCGAAGCTGCGGAGAAGGAGCGTATGGCATGACATGGCGGTGGCGTTTTGAGAATGCGAACGGTGCCGAGGTGACCGATCGTCCTTTGCCGCGAGAGGTTTTTCCGAGCCAGGCCGACGCGGAGTCCTGGCTGGGCGAGAACTGGCGTGAACTGCTGGATTCCGGGGTCGAGCAGGTGGCCTTGCTGGAGGAGGAGCGGGTGGAGTACACCGGATTGTCATTGCGCCCGGAGTGAGGTCCGGAGAGACGAAAACCCCTTGAGCGCCGTCGCGGCTCAAGGGGTTTCTGGTGCCCGGGGTGGTTACGAGCGCTTCGCCGGGCTGGCCGTCCTGGACGGGTCGCGCTCCACGAGCGAGCCGAGCACGCCGTCGATCCGCTCCAGCACCTCCGGCTCCAGCTTGACGCCCACCGCCTTCACGTTGTCGCGCACCTGCTCGGGACGCGACGCGCCGACGATGGCGCTGGTGACGTTAGGGTTCTGCAGCACCCAGGCCACCGCCAGCTGGGCCATGCTCAGCCCCAGGTCGGCGGCGATCGGCTTGAGCTCCTGAACCTTGGTGAGCACCTCGTCGTCCATGAAGCGGGCGATCATGCCGCTGCCGCCCGGGTCGGTGGCCCTGGAGCCCGCGGGCGGCTGCTGGCCCGGCAGGTACTTGCCGGTCAGGACGCCCTGCGCGATCGGCGACCAGACGATCTGGCTGACACCCTCCCGCTCGCTCAGCGGCACGATCTCCGGCTCGATGACCCGCCACAGCATCGAGTACTGCGGCTGGTTGGACACGATCCGGTCGAAGCCCATCTCGTCGGCGATCTTCAGCGCCTGGGCGATCTGGTCGGCGGTCCACTCGCTGACGCCGACGTAGAGGACCTTGCCCTGCCGGACGAGGTCGTCGAACGTCTTGAGCGTCTCCTCCAGCGGAGTCTCGTGGTCGAAGCGGTGGGCCTGGTACAGGTCGACGTAGTCGGTCTGCAGGCGGCGCAGCGAGCCGTGGATGGACTCGGTGATGTGCTTGCGCGACAGGCCGCGGTCGTTCGGCCCGGAGCCGGTCGGGAAGTAGACCTTGGTGAAGATCTCCAGCGACTCGCGCCTGACGCCCTTGAGCGCGCGGCCGAGCACCTCCTCGGCCTTGGTGGCGGCGTAGACGTCCGCCGTGTCGAAGGTGGTGATCCCCTCGTCGAGGGCGGCCTGCACGCACTGCTTGGCGGCATCCTCCTCGACCTGGGAGCCGTGGGTGAGCCAGTTGCCGTAGCTGATCTCGCTGACCATGAGACCGCTGCGGCCGAGGTGACGGAATTCCATGCACCCGACCTTAGGCCGTCGCGGGAATCGGTCCGATTCGGGATAGGGTGCGCGACGTGCTGAAGCTCGTACGGGGGGCGCTGACGGCGGCCGTCCTGACCGCGATCGCGGTACGGCTGCGCCGCCGTGCCCGCAGGGCCGCGACGGAACCGGAACCGCACGGCCCCGAGCCGATCCTGGGCCGCCCGACGCGGGCGGATCCGGCCCGTGCCGCCGTACGCGGGAAGGCGCGGCCCACGCTGGCCCTGTTAGGCGTGGGCGCGCTGGTCGCGATCGTCTTCGGGGTCTTCACCCTCACCTGGACGCCCGGTCGTGATCGGGAGGAGGACCCGATCGGACAGCAGGCCCGCGACGCCGTGCGACGGTCGGCCATGGCCGCCACCAGCACCGCCGCGCCCCCTGCCGTCCAGTGGACACCGTCGCCGGAGGTCCCCGACCCGAACTGCCGCCCGGAACGGCGCCCCGTCGCGGTCCGGCCGCTGGACCCGAAGGTGAAGCGCGCGGTCGACCGTCAGTGGCGGCGCATCGAACGCTGGCTGAAGTCGCACGCGCCGCGCACCTACGCCACGCTCGGCCGCCCTGGCCGCGCCAGGACCATCGCCGTCGCCGAGTCGCAGATGGGCGTGCACTTCCCCGACGACCTGCGCGCCTCTCTGCTGCGCCACAACGGGGCCCGCGCGTTCGGTCTCGCGCCTTGGCACGCCGGCGCCGGCAACCTCGGCATCCGCGAGATCAGGGACACCTGGCGGCACCTCTGCCGGAGCTCCCCCACCGACACGGGCGCGGACCCGCGCGTCCAGGAGTGGAACGGCCGGATGATCCCGTTCCTCTCCTTCCAGGAGCGCCAGGACGGAGACATGGAGTACGCGCTGGTCGACTCCGCCGTGGGCGACGTCGGCTGGGACGACACGGTCTCCGGCATGGCCTTCCCCCGCATGCCGTCGTACTACGCGCTGATGCGCGCGGTCGCCGACGCCCTCGAGCGAGGCGGGCCCGTCTGCGGGGCCCGGCCCCTGGTCGAGCACGGGACGTTGCGCTGGACGGACGCCGACCTCGACGAGGCCGCCGAAGCGGGCTGCTGAGCGGCTACTTCTTCGGCGGCACCGGCTTGCCGCCCGGCAGCACGGCGGGCGGGGGGAAGCGCAGCTTGCGGATCTGCAGGGCGCGCATCGCCGCGTAGAACCCCACACCCCGCAGGCTCTCGTTCGGGTGCTTCTCCGCCACCAGCTTCTTCACCCGCCAGGCCACGTAGACCGAGGTGAACAGCACACCGATCATCATGATCGGCCAGCCGATCGTGATGACGTAGCTGAGCACGATCGGGCGGATGTCGGCCGGCCACGGCACCCAGGTGGCGAGCAGGATGAGTAGCGAGAAGGGAAGGAAGTACTGGCTCGGCAGCCGCCTGGAGTCGACCCAGTCGCGCGCGAACTTGCGCGCCGGGCCCTTGTCGCGGGCGGGGAAATACCGCTCGTCACCGGCGAGCATGCCCTTGCGAGCGCGCTCGCGCTCGGCCGCCTGCCTGACCTTGGCCTGCTGGTACGCCTCTTTGCGGTCCTTGGGCGCGGTGACGGGCTGGCGCCGCCTGCCTTCGGCATCCCGGCGCTTGGGTGTGGGACGACCCTTACCCTGGGGCTTAGGATCGTCAACGGGGACGGGGGTGTCGTCCACGGATGTTTGGGAACGGCGTCGCAACACGCGTCAACCCTACCTGGACTGCAACTTAGTGACGCCCCCGTGCGTTATGCGTAGGGTAATCCCAAGGTGGCTGTGATGCCTTGGGTGAACACCAGCACGACCTAGAAGGGGACGGCCGACGCGCATGAGCGTGATGAAGAGACTTTCAATGATCTTCAAGTCCAAGGCCAACAAGGCCCTGGACAAGATGGAGGATCCGCGCGAGACCCTTGACTACTCCTATCAGCGGCAGCTCGAGCTGCTGCAGAAGGTGCGCAGGGGCGTGGCGGACGTGGCGACCTCGCGCAAGCGGGTGGAGCTGCAGATCAACGGCATCGAGCAGCAGGCCAAGCGGCTCGAGGACCAGGGCCGCAAGGCGCTGTCCGTCGGCCGCGAGGACCTCGCCCGCGAGGCGCTGCAGCGACGTTCGAACCTGCAGACGCAGATGGCCGATCTGAAGATCCAGCATGACAACCTGCAGGCCGAGGAGGAGAAGCTCACCACGGCTTCCCAGCGGCTGCAGGCCAAGGTCGACTCCTTCCGCACGAAGAAGGAGACGATCAAGGCGACGTACACCGCCGCCGAGGCGCAGACGCGCATCAACGAGGCCTTCTCCGGCATCTCCGAGGAGATGGGCGACGTCGGCCTCGCGATCCAGCGCGCCGAGGACAAGACCGCGCAGATGCAGGCCCGCGCCGGCGCCATCGACGAGCTGCTCGCCAGCGGCGCGCTCGACGACTTCAGCGGCACCCGCGGCGACGACATCCAGGCCGAGCTCGACCGCATGGGCGGCGGCATGGACGTCGAGCTGGAGCTGGCCCGGATGAAGGCCGAGCTCGGCCAGGGGCCCGCGCCGAAGAGCGCGATCGAGCAGGGCCAGCCGCAGCAGCAGGCTCAGCCGCAGCCGCACACCCAGCAGCTACGCCAGCCGGGGGAGGGCGCATGATTGTCCGGATCATGGGCGAGGGGCAGGTCGAGATCTCGACCGACGACATCGCCGTGCTCAACGAGCTCGACAGCGAGCTCGAGTCGGCGATCGACTCCGACGACGAGGCCGCCTTCCGCGTCAAGTTGCACGCGTTGCTCGACAAGGTGCGCCAGGTGGGCAAGGCGCTTCCCGACGACAGCCTTGAGCCGTCCGAGCTGATCCTTCCCCCCGCGGACGCCTCGATCGAGGAGGTCCGGGAGATGCTGGGCGACCAGGGCCTCATCCCGGGCTAGAGCGTGGGCACCCGGTTCGCGTCCGACCACGGCCTCACCAGCCGCATGGTCGTGACGATGTTCCTGCTCGGGCTGCTGTACGTGGCCTTCGTCGGCGTCCTGATCAGCCTGGGCGTGCAGGCGGTGACCGTGCTGGTGATCGCGGGGGTCCTGCTGTTCGCGCAGTACTTCCTGTCCGACCGGATCGCGCTGTTCGCGATGGGCGGGCGGGAGGTCTCGCCGCAGGAGGCCCCCGAGCTGCACGGTCTGATCGACCGGCTGTGCGCGCTGGCCGACATGCCCAAGCCACGGGTGGCGATCGCGGATTCCGACGTCCCCAACGCGTTCGCCACCGGCCGCAACCAGAAGAAGTCGGTCATCTGCGTGACGACCGGAATCCTGCGCCGCCTGGAGCCCCAGGAGCTGGAGGGCGTGCTGGCCCACGAGCTGTCGCACGTCGCCCACCGCGACGTCGCGGTCATGACCATCGCCTCGTTCCTCGGCATCGTGGCCGGCCTGATGACGAGGTTCGCGCTCTACACCGGTCTGGGCCGCAGCCGCGACAGCAACACCGGCGGCGTGCCGGTCGGGCTGATCATCATGCTGGTCTCGATCGTGGTGTACGCGATCAGCTTCCTGCTCACCCGAGCGCTCTCGCGCTACCGCGAGCTGGCCGCCGACCGGGCCGGGGCGCTGCTCACGCAGCGGCCTTCGGCGCTGGCCAGCGCCTTGACCAAGGTCACCGGCGACATGGCCAGGATCCCGACCCAGGACCTGCGCGAGGCGGCGCCGTTCAACGCCTTCTACTTCGCCCCGGCGCTGGCCAAGGGCGAGTCGCTGGCGAACCTGTTCTCCACCCACCCGTCGCTCGAACGCCGGCTCGAGCAGCTGGCGAAGATCTCCGCCCAGCTCGGAAGGGGCTGACCGCATGGGCTGGCTCGACGCTCTCCTCGGCCGGTCGAAGCCGGTCAAACCCAACCTCGACGCGCTGTTCGCGCTGCCGTCCGCCGCCGTGACGCTACAGGCCGCGACCGGGCTCGTCCCCACCGGCCTCGGCTCCGTCGCGTTCCGGGCCGCGGAGGGCGGCGCGTTCGCCACCCTGGAGCGGGACGTCAAGGCGCTGCTGGGCGAGCGGGTGGAGGAGTCGTCCGACGAGTACGGCTACACCTGGCTGCTGGTGCGTCGCTCGCCCGACGCGCTCGGCGACCTGGTCACCGAGCTGCACGCGGTCAACTCCTCGCTGGAGGGCGAGGGGTTCGGGCCGTCGCTGCTGTGTTCGCTGGTGTCGTTCGCCGACGACAAGGGGCGGCGGCTGGCGGTGGTCTACCTGTACAAGCGGGGCACCTTCTACCCGTTCGCGCCGCTGCCGGGCCAGCGCCGCGACAACGCGCTGGAGCTGCAGGCCAGGGGGGCGCTGGAGGGCGAGCTGCCTCTGGAGCAGGATCTCGGCCGCTGGTTCCCCGTCTGGGGCGCCCCCGGCCTCTGAACCTTCCCGCCACCCGGGCGTCCGTGCCTTCCATCCGGACGTCTGCACCTCCCGTCTCCGCCTTCCATCCGGGCCTTCGCTGTCCATCCGGGCCTCCGCCGTCCATGTGGGCGTCCGCGCCTCCCGTCTGGGCCGCTGCGCCTTCTCGGTCGTGTGCCCCTCTGGGGAGGGGCCTTTCGCCTCTCCTCTGGGCCGCTGTAATGTGACGAATGCGTAGAGTGTTCTAATGCTCACGTGGAGCGAAGGTTGTTCGTATTTGCGGCTTCTGCGTTCATCGTGGGGGCCGTCCTGTACAGCGCGTGGGTCACGGGCCAGTTCACGACTCCCGAGGTCGACAGGACCGACGGCTTCGTCAGCGAGCTGGCGGCCGGCGACCAGCCCTGGACGCGCCTGTTCAGGGTCAGCGGCGGCTTCTCGGGGCTGGCCTGCCTGGCCGGGGTGGCGCTGGCGCCCAGGACGCGGCGCGGGTGGCAGGGCTGGCTCGCGCTGGCCGGCTTCGCCGTCCTGACGGTCGCGCAGAGCCTGTTCCCGCTCGACTGCGCCGCGCTCAGCGACCCCGTCTGCGGATTCGGCGAGTTGTCGCCGGCGCACTACCTGCACCTGGCGGCGAGCACGCTGGCCACGACGGTCGTGCTGGCCGCCATGGTGCTCCTCAGCCTGCGCTGGCGCGCACGGGTGGCCTGGGGCATCACGGGCCTGACACTGGCCGTCACGCCCGCCGTGCCGGTCGCCGCCGCGGCGGGCCACCTGGCTGGGCTGGCCGACCGCGCGCAGGTGACGCTGGTCGCGATCTGGCTGGTGTACGTCGCGCTCCGGCTGCTCCTGCTGGACGATCCGGTCAGGACGGGCAGACCGCACGTGCGGGAGCAGGGCTCGGGCCCCGCGGTGATCATCATTTCCGGCCTGGCAGGAGCCTGGTCTCCCTGGGACCGGGTGGCCGACGGCCTGGCCCGCAGCCACCGGGTCGTCCGGTTCGACCGTCCGGGGATGGGGCTCAGCCCGCCCCCACCCGAGCCGTCCACCCTGTACGACGAGGCGGCCAGGCTGGCCGCGCTGGCGCCCGCGCACCCCGAACAGGTCACCGTGGTCGCCCACGCGATGGCCGCCTGGCACGCGGAGGCGTTCGCCAGGCTGCACCCGCTGCGCGTCTCCAGGCTCGTCCTGGTCGAGCCCGCCTGCGCGGACCGGCGTGGGTCGGCCACCTCGAGAAGGGCGATCGTCGCCTGGCTGCCCGCGCTCGGCGGCACGTGGGGCGCGGCGGCGCTGGCCCGGGTCGCGGGCCCGGCCGCGTACCGGCTGCTCACGGGCGCGCCCGACAGGGAGGGCGCCTTCCGCAGGGGGCGGGTGCTGGCCGGCGTCGCGGGGGAGTGGCTCGCCTGCCGCGACATGGCCGCCGACCTGCGCCGCATCAGGGCCGCCCACGCCTTTCCCGACGTGCCGGTGACGGTGATCAGTGCCGGGCGGAGGTCCCACTGCCATGAACGGCTGGCGAGCGAGCTGGACGCGAAGTACATCCGGCTGCCCGACTGCGGCCACCACGTCCAGCTGGACGATCCCGACTCGATCATCGCGGCGGTGATCTGACGACGCACCCAGGCGGGTCTCCGGGGGCCCAGGGGAAGAGCTGACGCCGGCCGTCGCGAGCCACCAGAATGGCGAAAAAGAAGCCATATATGGGGGTTTGTAATGCCGGACCTCGCGGCCCTTCGGCCAGGGGATCCCGAATCGGTGGGGAACTACACCCTGACGGAGCGGCTGGGCGAGGGCGGGCAGGGGTCCGTCTATCTCGCCACGGCCCCCGACGGGTCGCGGGTCGCGGTGAAGCTGCTGCGAGCCGACCTCGCGGGCGACGAGGAAGCATCGGTGCGGTTCGTCCGCGAGGTCGCGCTGGCGAGGCGGGTCGCGCCGTTCTGCACCGCCCAGGTCATCGAGACCGGGCTGTCCGATGGACGGCCGTACATCGTCAGCGAGTACATCGACGGGCCGAACCTCGCCGACGTGGTGCGCGCGGAAGGGCCGCGGACGGGGGCCTCCCTGCACCGGCTGGCCATCGGGACGGTCACCGCGCTCGTCGCCATCCACCAGGCCGGGATCGTGCACCGCGACTTCAAGCCGTCGAACGTGGTACTCGCGTCCGACGGGCCACGAGTGATCGACTTCGGCATCGCCCGAGCCCTCGACCTCACCTCGACGCTGACCGACGCGGCGATCGGCACGCCGTCGTTCATGGCGCCCGAGCAGCTCACCGACTCCAGCCCCGGGCCGCAGTCGGACATGTTCGCCTGGGCGTGCACGCTGCTCTACGCCGCCTCCGGGCAGCCGCCGTTCGGGCAGGACAGCCTGCCCGCCGTGGTCAACCGCATCATGCACACCGAGCCGGACCTCGGGGTCGTCGACGACCCCGCCCTGCGCTCACTGATGGCCGACTGCCTGGCCAAGGACCCGTCCAGGCGGCCCTCCGCGGGGGGCGCGCTGATGCGCCTGCTGGGCCAGTCCCGCCCACCAGGCCCGGTGGCCGGTCCACCACTGAGTCCACCACTGAGTCCACCACTGGGCCCCGCGCCCGGCCTGCTCCAGCAGGGCACCGCCATGGCCGCTCCCGGCGCCCACGGCCCGGGGCCCGGGCTCCAGGCCCCGCCGCCTCCCGTGCCGATCCCCTCGGGGCCGGTCTCCTCGGGGCCGGTCTCCGGGCCTTCGTACGCCGGCGGCGGGCAGCGTCCGCCGCACCTGCCGCCGCCGACCCGCCCCCAGCCCTTCTACCAGCCGCCGCCCGTGCGGCCCGCCTCCGGCAAGGCCACCGGGTGGATCATCGCCGTGGCCGTCGTCGGTGCGATCGTGCTGGTGGCGGCGGGCGGGTTCGTCGCGGTCCGGCTGGCGGCGCTGTCCGGCTCCACCACGGCGTCCCCATCCCCCTTGCCGAGCACGTCCAGCGCCCGGCCGAGCGTGAGCGCCAGCGCGCCACCCGCCGCGCGCCGCGCCATCGCGCTGCCGGGCACCTCCGTGCGGATCCAGGAGCGCGCCGACGACCCGCTCAAGCTGGCCTCCTACAGCGTCGACGGCGGTAAGCGCGTCTACGTCAGGAAGCCGGGAACCGACGACTTCGCGCTCAACACCCGCTACTACGAGTACGCGCTCAACGCCGACGGGACCAGGGCGCTGGCCACCGACGTCAACTACACCAGCGACCACTACGCCCAGGTGTCGGTCGTCGACCACCGGACGGGCGCCAGACGCACGATCAAGCTCAGCCTCGCGCCCGTCTACCCGACCACGCCCCGCTGGTCGCCCGACGGCAGGCTCGGGCTGGTCACCCTCTACAGGGCCGAGGGCAGCACGAGCGTCGAGTACGGCTACGGCATCATCGACGTCGAGCAGGGCACCGGGCAGACCTTCCAGGTCAAGGAGAAGGGCGCGGGCGTGTGGCGCTTCTTCTGGGACGCCGACGGCCGCTCGGTCGGCACCTGGGCGGGCGGCGCGATGACGTTCTACGACCTGAACGGCCGGGTGGTGCGCACGCTGCCCCGCGTGGGCTCGCCGGTCTGGGTGGAGGGCGACGACGTCTCGCCGTCCGGCAACCGGTTCCTGGCGTACTGCACGTCCGCGGGCGCCAGCGTGTGCGCCCGCTCCACCTCGGGCGGCGACGCCGTGCCGGTCACGATCCCGGTCATCAGCAAACGGCTGATCGGCTGGTGGGACGACGAGCACCTGGCCGTGTGGCGGTCAGGGGCCGGTGGGTACGAGGCCGTCGTGGTCGATCTGCGCGGCCAGGCCGGGCCGGTGGTGGCGATCGCGTCGAAGCCGGCCGAGTTCGACAAGATGGGCTTCCGCTACACCAGGGGAACGCCCTGATCCCCGAGGAGGTGCACGTGGACACGGAACAGCAGCGGATCTCCGTCGTCGGCGAGGGTGCGGTCGAGGCCGCCCCGGACGTGATGCGGCTGAGCGCGGGAGTCGAGGTGCGCAGGGGGACGGCCGCGGAGGCGTTCACGGCGGCCAGGAACGCCGCCGCGAGGCTGGTGCGCGCGCTGCGCGGGGCCGGGATCGCCGACGAGGACCTGCGCACCAGCGCGCTGTCGCTGGGTCCCGAGTACGAGGCGTATCCGAAGGTCGCGGCCTACCGGGCGGCGCAGGGCGTGGAGGCGCTGGTGCGTGACCTGTCACAGGCCGACAGGGTGATCGACGTCGTCGCCGGGGTGGGCGAGGAGGCCAGGCTCAGCGGCGTGGCGTTCGAGCTGTCCGCGCCGGGGGAGGCGCTGAAGCAGGCCAGGGCCGGCGCGTTCCGCGACGCCGCCGCCAAGGCCGCGCAGTACGCGGAGCTGGCCGGACGTCCCCTCGGCCGCGTCGTCTCGGTGACAGAGGAGGCGCGGGGCGGCCCGCAGCCGATGGCATACGCCACGCTGGCCGCGGAGGAGAGGGCGTCGGTCAGTCCCGGACGCCAGACCCTGTCGGCCGGCGTCCGGGTGGTGTACGCGTTCGGCGACCTCTGACGGCGACCTGGCGGCCGGTCGAGACGGTCGAGACGGTCGAGACGGCCGCCGTCCGGGCGGCCGGTTAGGGCAGCGCGAGCATGCGGTCGAGGGCGACCCGGGCCCAGTGGGCGGTGCTGTCGTCGACCGTGATCTGGTTGACGACCTCGCCGAGCACCAGCGACTCCAGCGCCCACACCAGGTGCGGCAGGTCGATCCGGTTCATCGTCGAGCAGTAGCAGACCGTCCTGTCCAGGAACGAGACGTTCTTGTCGGGGAAGCGCCGGGCCAGGCGCTTGACCAGGTTCAGCTCGGTGCCGATCGCCCAACTCGAACCGGCGGGCGCCGCCTCGAGGGTCCTGATGATGTGCTCGGTGGAGCCGACGTGGTCGGCCTTGAGCACCACCTCGTGCCTGCACTCGGGGTGGACGAGCACGTTGACGCCGGGGATGCGGGCGCGCACGTCGTCGACGGAGTCGGCGGTGAACCGCCCGTGCACCGAGCAGTGGCCCTTCCACAGGATCATCCTGGCGCGTTCGAGCTGCTCCTGGGTGAGGCCGCCGTTGGGGCGGTGCGGGTTCCACACCACGCAGTCGTCGAGCGACATGCCCATCTCCAGGACCGCGGTGTTGCGCCCGAGATGCTGGTCGGGCAGGAACAGCACCTTCTCGCCCTGCTCGAAGGCCCACTCCAGGGCCTTCCTGGCGTTCGAGGACGTGCAGACGGCGCCGCCGTTCCTGCCGCAGAAGGCCTTGATGTCGGCGCTGGAGTTCATGTACGTGACAGGAATCACCTGATCGGCCAGGCCCGCGTCCTCCAGCGCCTCCCAGCACTCCTCAACCTGGTCGAACGTGGCCATGTCCGCCATCGAGCAGCCGGCGGCCATGTCAGGCAGGATCACCCGCTGCCGGTCGGAGGTGAGGATGTCCGCCGACTCGGCCATGAAGTGCACGCCGCAGAAGACGACGAACTCCGCCTCGGGCCGGGCCGCGGCCTGCTGGGCCAGCTTGAACGAGTCGCCCGTCACGTCGGCGAACTGGATGACCTCGTCCCGCTGGTAGTGGTGGCCGAGCACGAACAGGCGGTCGCCGAGCGCCTCCTTGGCCCTGCGCGCCCGCTCGACCAGCTCGGGGTCGGAGGCGGGCGGCAGCTCGCCGGGGCAGTCGACCCCCTTCTCGCTGTGCGGATCCGCGCCCTGGCCGAGGACGAAGAGCGGCAGCCCAGTCTGGGTGGCCATGGCCACACCCCCTTATCGTCGAAGTGACGACTAATGATGACACACGGAATCGGGGCATTTATTCCGGGGCCGGGGCGACGGGAATGTGTGGCAGAGGGCCGGTGTTGGTAGCGTCTAAGTAGGACGTCGAAAACAGACAGCCGGTTAGGGAGTCAGCAGATGACGGTTGAGAGCAGCGAGACCACGGCGCAGGGCCTGATCCTGACTGACGCGGCCGCCGCGAAGGTCAAGAGCCTGCTGGAGCAGCAGGGCGAAGAGGGCCTGCAGCTGCGCGTGGCCGTGCAGCCGGGGGGCTGCTCCGGCCTTCGCTACCAGCTCTTCTTCGATGACCGCTCGATGGACGGCGACGTGGTGTCCGACTTCGGAGGCGTCAGCGTGGTCACCGACAGGATGAGCGCCCCCTACCTGATGGGCGCCTCGATCGACTTCGTCGACACGATCGAGAAGCAGGGGTTCACCATCGACAACCCCAACGCCACGGGCTCGTGCGCCTGCGGCGACTCGTTCAACTAGGCGGCACGCCCAGGTCCCGCTCGCCTTTGTGCGGGCGGGGCCTTGGCGTATTCTCGTGTGGCTCTGCTGACAACGAGGAAGAAGAATCCCGTGCGCATTGCCGTCACCGGCTCAATCGCGACCGACCACCTGATGACCTTTCCCGGGAGTTTCGGCGACCAGCTGATCGCCGAGCAACTCGATCGGGTGTCGCTGTCATTCCTGGTCGACGACCTGCAGATCCGCCGCGGCGGTTGCGCGGCGAACATCGCGTTCGGCATGGGCTGTCTCGGCCTGTCGCCCGTGCTGGTGGGCGCCGTCGGCACCGACTTCGCCGACTACCGCTCCTGGCTGGAGCGCCACGGCGTCGACTGCGGCTCCGTGCACATCTCGGAGAACCACCACACCGCCCGGTTCCTGTGCACCACTGACGAGCACCACAACCAGATCGCCTCGTTCTACACGGGCGCGATGGCCGAGGCCCGCCTGATCGAGCTCCAGCCGGTCGCCGACCGCGTCGACGGCCTCGACCTGGTGCTGATCAGCCCGAACGACCCCGACGCGATGCTGCGCCACACCGACGAGTGCCGCCAGCGCGGCATCCCGTTCGCCGCCGACCCGTCGCAGCAGCTCGCCCGCATGGCCGACGAGCAGATCCGCGAGCTGGTCGACGGCGCGGCCTACCTCTTCTCCAACGACTACGAGAAGGGGCTCATCGAGCAGAAGACCGGCTGGTCCGACGAGGAGATCCTGCAGCGGGTCGGCGTCCGCGTCACCACGCTCGGCCCCAAGGGCGCCGTCATCGACCGCAGGGGCGAGCCGGCCATCACCGTGGCCCCCGCTCCCGAGCGGGGCAAGGCCGACCCCACCGGCGTCGGCGACGCCTTCCGCGCCGGCTTCCTGTCGGGCCTGGCGTGGGGGCTCCCGCTGGAGCGCTGCGGCCAGATCGGCAACCTGACCGCGACCCACGTGCTGGAGCGCGTCGGCGGCCAGGAGTACGAGCTCGGCCAGCGCGTCTTCCTCGAGCGTTTCGCTGGCGCCTACGGGGCCGAGGCGGCCGACGAGGTCGCGGCCTTCGTCCGCTGCCACCACGCCTGACACCGGGCCTGACACCGGGCCTGACACTGGGCCTGACGCCGGGCGGTGCCTGCCCCGCCCGGCGGCGGGGCAGCGATCATCCGCTGGCGTAGACCCGGTGGATGAACTCGGCGAGCTGGGCGTCCGGCAGGTGCATGGCCAGGTCGGCCTCGCTGATCATGCCGATGATGCGGCCGTTGTCGATCACGGGCAGCCGCTTGATCTGGTGCTCCTCCATCCGCGACAGTGCCTCCTCGACGGTCGCGTCGGCCGGCACCCAGACCAGCCCGGTCGTCAGGTCGCCCGCCCGTACCCTGGCGGGATCGTGGCCCTCGGCCACGCACCTGATGACGATGTCGCGGTCGGTGATGATGCCTGTGACCCGGCCCTCGGCGTCGCACACCGGCAGCGCTCCCACGTTGCTGTCGCGCATCATCTGGGCGGCCCGGTCCAGGCTCTCGTGCGAGGGAACGCACTGCGCCCCCGGGTGCATCAGGTCACGGGCGGTCTCGTGTGGGTTTCCCTTGATCATGGTGACTTCCCCCCGAAAGTCGGTTTTTGTCCGGAGGGTTCCTACCCGGGGGGCAAGGGTTAATAGTTCCGTCTCACGTGGATCGCCCAGCCGCCTCCCGGCAGCTCGTACGAGCCCACGTGCCGGTGCGACTTCAACCGGCACCAGGCCGGGACGTCCGTGTAGGCGGCGGGATCGTCGGCCAGGACGGAGACCACCGCATTGAGCGGAACATAGTTGATCTGCTCGGCGAGCATGATGATCGGGATCGGGCACTTCTTGCCCAGCGCGTCGATCGTCAGTGCCGGCTGGGTTACCTCGGTCATGCGACTCCTGCGTCCTGACGGATCCTCAGCACCGCCTCGGGCAGCACGGCGAGGAATCTGTCGACCTCCGCCGCGGACGTGCCCCTGGGCAGCGAGACCCGGACATTTCCATGCGTGAGCACACCCATCGCCTCCAGGACGTGCGATGGACGAAGCGTACTCGCGGTGCACGAACTCCCTGACGATACCGCGAAACCGGCCTTGTCCAGCTCTGTCAGCAGCGCCTCGCCGTCGACGTAGAGGCAGGAGAAGGTCACGATGTGCGGAGCGCGCTCGACGGGGTCGCCGATCACCTCCACGTCCGGGACGATCTCCGGCACCGTCCGCCTGATCCGCTCGACGAGCCCGCTGAGCCTCGCCCCTTCCTGGGCCGCGTCCGCCGTCACCGCGCTCAGGGCGGCCGCCGCCGCGACGATGGCGGGGACGTTCTCGAACCCCGGAACCCTGCGGCGCTCGCGCTCGTCCTCCGGCAGGAACGAGCGGAACCGCGTGCCCTTGCGCACGGCCAGCACCCCCACGCCTGCCGGGCCGCCCCACTTGTGCGCGCTGGCCGTCAGCACCGACCAGCCGGGCGGGATCGGCATCCTGCCCGCCGTCTGCGCCGCGTCGACCAGCAGCGGGACGCCGTGCTCCCGGCAGGCCGCGGCGACCTCGGCCACCGGCTGGAGCGTGCCGACCTCGTGGTTGGCCGTCTGCAGGCAGGCCAGGGCTGTGCCCTGCGCCGACACGGCCGCGGCGAAGGCGGCGGCGTCGACCCGGCCGGTCAGGCTCACCCCGATCTTCTCGACCGTGCCGTCGTCGCGTTCGTGCACGTCGGCGGCGTGCAGCACGCTGGAGTGCTCCACCGCGCCGGTGACCAGCCTGCGCCCCGCGCGTCTCCTGCCGTGTAGGGTGCCGAGCACGCCGAGGTGCACCGCCTGCGTGCCAGAAGAGGTGAACGACACCTCGTCAGGGCGCGCGCCGAGCGCCTCGGCCACCTCCGTGCGGGCCTGCTCCAGTAGCAGGTGGGCACGTCGGGCCTGGCCGTAGAGCCTCGCGGGGTCGGCCCAGCCGGAGTCGATCGCCGTCAGGAGCGCCTCGCGCGCCTGGGGGTGCAGCGGCTCGGTCGAGGCCGCGTCGAAGTACGCCACGTCTCTTATCGTCCCACTTGCGGCACGCCATCAAGGGGGCGCGCGGGAGGGCGGGGTGCCTTCACGCTAGTGTGTCTGCAATCAGCTGTGCATGTTGGAATACGAGCGCCCAGGAGCGAATCCTGGGCTTCATCTGTGGGGTAGGCGATCCGTGAGTCCGACTCGCCGTTCGACGCGGCGTTCGTTGGCCCGGCGCAGGGTGCCGCGCGCCGCCGCTTTGGCGTTGCTGCTGGCCTCTGCCACGGCGTGTGCAAGTGACGTTCCCAAGGCCGATTGGTCTCGTGGCCTCCTTCCGGAGCACGTCACCACCCAGGGTGACGCGATCCAGAGTCTGTGGAACGGGGCCTGGATCGCCGCACTCGCCACGGGTGCCGTCGTCATCGTCCTGATCGTGTGGGCGTGCATCTTCCACGTCAAGCGCAGGGCGCGGGCCGAACTGCCTCCGCAGGTGCGCTACAACCTGCCGATCGAGATCTTCTACACCTTGGTCCCGCTCGTCATGGTGTCGGTGTTCTTCTTCTTCACCGCGCGTGACAGCCGTGACCTCGAGCACCTGTCGGCGAACCCCGACGTGAAGGTCAAGGTCGAGGCGTTCCAGTGGAGCTGGCGTTTCACCACCACGACCAACGGCAAGACACTGCCGCAGGTCGTCGGCCAGCCGGTGAGCGACTACCACCAGGGCCCCCAGCTGGTCCTGCCCGTCGGCAAGAAGGTGCAGTTCGAGCTCGAGTCGCCCGACGTCATCCACTCCTTCTGGGTGCCGGCGTTCCTGTTCAAGCGCGATGTCATCCCCGGCATCCCCGCGAACAACAAGGGCCGCTACTTCGAGATCACCACGCTCAACAAGCCCGGCGTCTACGCCGGCCGCTGCGCCGAACTGTGCGGAGTCGACCACAGCCGCATGCTGTTCTCGGTGAAGCTCGTTCCGCAGGCTGAGTACGACCAGTACGTTTCCGCCCAGGCTGGGAGCCCCCAGTGACCGCCATCCAAGAACCCCTCTCGACGACGGCCAGGCCCATCACCAAGGGCCAGGTGATCGCGAAGTGGCTGTCCTCCACTGATCACAAGATCATTGGGCACCTCTATCTGATCACCTCGTTCGTCTTCTTCCTGATCGGCGGCGTCATGGCGCTGATCATGCGGGCTGAGCTGGCCCAGCCTGGGCTCCAGTTCACCAGCAACGAGCAGTTCAACCAGCTGTTCACCATGCACGGCACGATCATGCTGCTGATGTTCGCGACGCCGCTGTTCGCCGGCTTCGCCAACGAGCTGATGCCGCTCCAGATCGGCGCCCCCGACGTGGCCTTCCCGCGTCTCAACATGGTGAGCTACTGGCTGTACCTGTTCGGCAGCACCATCGCCGTGTCGGGCTTCTTCACCCCCAACGGCGCGGCCGCCTTCGGCTGGTTCGCCTACACGCCGCTGTCGAGCGCGATCAGCTCGCCGGGCATGGGCGGCGACCTGTGGATCATGGGTCTGGCCCTGTCGGGCCTCGGCACGATCCTCGGCGCCGTCAACTTCATCACCACGATCATCTGCATGCGCGCGCCCGGCATGACCATGTTCCGCATGCCGCTGTTCACCTGGAACGTGCTGCTGACCAGCATGCTCGTGCTGATGGCCTTCCCGGTGCTGGCCGCCGCGCTGCTCGCCCTCGAGGCCGACCGCAAGCTCGGCACGCACATCTTCAGCACCGAGACCGGCGGCGCGCTGCTCTGGCAGCACCTGTTCTGGTTCTTCGGGCATCCCGAGGTGTACATCATCGCGCTGCCGTTCTTCGGCATCGTGACCGAGATCCTCCCGGTCTTCAGCCGCAAGCCGATCTTCGGTTACATCAGCCTCGTCGGCGCGACGATCTCGATCGCCGGTCTGTCGATCACGGTCTGGGCGCACCACATGTTCCCGACCGGGCAGGTGTTGCTACCGTTCTTCTCGTTCATGACCTTCCTCATCGCGGTGCCGACAGGTGTGAAGTTCTTCAACTGGGTCGGCACGATGTGGCGAGGGCATCTCACGTTCGAGTCGCCGATGCTGTTCTCGATCGGCTTCCTGATCACCTTCCTCCTGGGCGGTCTGACGGGCGTCATCCTGGCCTCGCCGCCGCTCGACTTCCAGATCAGCGACAGCTACTTCGTCGTCGCGCACTTCCACTACGTGGTCTTCGGCACCGTGGTGTTCGCCATGTTCGCGGGCTTCTACTTCTGGTGGCCCAAGTTCACCGGCAAGATGCTCAACGACAAGCTCGGCAAGGTGCAGTTCTGGCTGCTGTTCATCGGCTTCCACACCACCTTCCTGGTGCAGCACTGGCTGGGCGTGCTCGGCTTCCCGCGCCGCTACGCCGACTACAGCGCGGCCGACGGCTTCACCGACCTGAACCTGATCTCGTCGGTCGGCGCGTTCGTGCTGGGCCTGTCGGTGCTGCCGTTCATGTACAACGTCTGGACGACCTGGCGCAACGCGCCGAAGGTCACCGTCGACGACCCCTGGGGGTACGGCGGCTCGCTCGAATGGGCGACCTCCTGCCCGCCGCCGCGGCACAACTTCACCAAGCTGCCGCCCATCCGGTCCGAGCGTCCCGCGTTCGACCTGCACTACCCGCGCGTGTCCGCCAAGGCCGCTCAGGAGGTTGAGGCCTGATGAAGGTTCAGGGTTGGCTGTTCCTGCTGTGCGGCCTGTTCTTCGCCGGCGTCGACATCGGCTACTGGTTCTGGACGAAGGCGGCCACCGGCCACGGTGAGCCGGTCGGCACCACGGCCATGGCCATCTCGGTCGGCTTCGCGTTCATGATCGGTTACTACCTGATGTTCACGGCGCGCCGCATCGGCGCCCAGCCGGAGGACAACAAGCAGGCCGACATCAGCGACGGCGCGGGCGAGATCGGCTTCTTCAGCCCGAGCAGTTGGTGGCCGCTGTTCCTCTGCCTGGCGGCGGCGTTCGCCTTCGCCGGGTTCGTGGTCGGCTTCTGGATGTTCCTGATCGGTCTGTTCGCGGTCATCATGGCCATGATCGGATTCGTGTTCCAGTACTACCGGGGTAACTTCTCCCACTAACGCCGTACTGCCTGAGCGGGTGCCCTCCTGTCCGGAGGTCACCCGCTTTTTGGCGTTCTTTACCAGGTCACGGATGTGGCCAATCGATCACCCTGGGTAATAAGGGAGTGAACAGCTCGAACTCGGACTGGGGAGGACTCGTGGGGCGAGTCGCTTGTGGATCGGGAGGCCTGCTGCTCTTGGCGCTGCTGACGTCGTGCTCGACGAACAGCAGCTCCGCGGACGAGACGGGCCAGGCCCCGCTCGCCGACGCATCGGTAACCGTCGCCCCCCTGGACAAATCCCAGAACGTGCCGACCGACCAGACAGTGGTCGTGGCCGCCCAGGGAGGCACGCTGAAGAGCGTCCGGGTCGAGAGCAAGGCGGGAGGCCTGCGGGGCGTCCTGAGCGCCGACAGGACCCGCTGGCGCAGCAGCCGGACCGCCACCCCCGGCACCACCTACACGATCAGCACGGTCGCCGTGAACGCCGACGGCAAGCAGAAGGAGACCACGAGCACGTTCACCACGGTCAAGGCCACTAAGACCTTCGACGTCGAACGCGTCACGCCCAACAAGGACGACACCGGGCTGACCGTGGGCGTGGGCATGCCCGTCATGATCACCTTCAACCAGCCGATCACCGACCGCGTCTCGGTCGAGCGCAACCTGTCCGTCCGCAGTACCAAGCCGGTCCAGGGGGCCTGGCACTGGTTCGACGACCGCCACGTCGACTTCCGGCCGAAGAAGTACTGGCCCGCCCACACCGACGTCCGCGTGGACGCCCGGCTGGCGGGCGTGCGCGGCGGTGAGGGGCTGTACGGCAAGCGCGACCTCGCGGTCAAGTTCAAGATCGGACGCTCCCAGATCACCAGCGGCAGCACCAACGAGCACGTCCTGACGGTCAAGCGCGACGGCAGGACGGTCCGCACGATGCCGATGAGCGCCGGCCAGGGAGGCGAGTGGAAGTACTACACGACGTCCGGCATCCACCTGGCCATGTCCAGGGAGCCGGTGACCGTCATGGTCTCGCCGGGCATCGGACCGGGCTCGCCCGGGTACTACCAGCTGACGGTGTACAACACGGTCCGCATCTCCAACAGCGGCGAGTACGTCCACAGCGCGCCCTGGTCGGTGGGGTCGCAGGGCAACTCCAACGTCAGCCACGGGTGCGTGAACGTCAGCCCGGAGAACGCGGCGTGGTTCATCGAGAACACGCTGATCGGGGACCCGATCATCATCACCGGCTCGCCCAGGAAGCTGGAGCCCACCAACGGCTGGGGGCACTGGCAGGAGAGCTGGAAGGAGTGGCTCAAGTGGAGCTCGCTGAAGGCCGCCTCCACCGACGACCTCTGACCGGCCCGTCGGCCGCGCGGCGGGTCAGGAGGCGCTGACGGCGCGGCTGACCTCGACCCAGCGGTCGAGGGTGGCCGCGGAACGGCCTGAGTCGAGCGCCTGGACCGCCTTGGCGTAGCCGTCGGCCATCGCGCTGTCGAGGTCGTCTCCGGGGCTGTGGAGGGCCACCAGGGCCGCCGCGGCGTTGAGCAGGACGGCGTCGCGGATCGGGCCGGTCTTGCCGTGCACCAGGTCGTGCACCGCCTGGGCGTTGAAGGCGACGTCGCCGCCGCGCAGCGCGCCCGCGTCGGCCCTCGCGATGTCCAGGACCGCGGGGTCGAAGACGGTCTGGGTGGCCGCGCCGTCCTTGACGACCCACACGGTGGACGTGGTCGCGATCGTCAGCTCGTCGAGGCCGTCGTCGCCGCGGAACACCAGGGCGGAGACGCCGCGCTCGGCGAACACGCCCGCCAGGACCGGCAGCATGGCGGCGTCGTAGACGCCGATCGCCTGGGCGGCGGGCCGCGCGGGGTTGGTGAGGGGACCGAGGAAGTTGAAGACGGTCGGGACGCCGATCTCCTTGCGCGGAGGGCCGGCGAAGCGCAGCGCGGGGTGGTAGACGGGGGCGAAGCAGAAGGCGATGCCCGCCTCGCGCGCCACGTGGGCGGTCTGCTCGGGCGTGAGGTCGAGCCGGATGCCCAGGTGCTCCAGGACGTCGGCGGCCCCGCACGAGGAGGACGCGGCCCGGTTGCCGTGCTTGACCACCCTGGCGCCCGCCGAGGCGGCCACGATGGCGGCCATCGTGGAGACGTTCACGGTGTGCGCGCGGTCGCCGCCGGTGCCGACGATGTCGACGACCGGGCCCTCGACGCTCAGCGGCGTGGCCAGGTCGAGCATGGTGCGGGCCAGGCCGACCACCTCGGCGACGGTCTCGCCCTTGGCACGCAACGCGACCGCGAAGCCCGCGATCTGGGCGGAGGTCGCGGATCCGGACATGATCTCCCGCATCGCCCAGGCCGTCTCGTCGGATGTCAGGTGCTCGCCGGACAGGAGCGCCGACAACAGGGCAGGCCAGGTCGTACGGGAGTCCACGCAGGCACCTACTTCGCGTTGAGACGGGTGGAGGAGCGTCGGCGCATCAGGTCGGCGACGGTGTCGGCCAGAACCATGGGCTCGAGGGGCTGGGAGACGACGGCGTCGGCCTTGGACCAGTCGGCCAGCCAGCGGTCGTCGCGCCTGGCGATGATCAGGCAGATGGGCGGGCAGTCGTAGACCTCGTCCTTGGCCTGGCGGGAGACTCCCATGCCGCCGGCGGGCTGGGTCTCGCCGTCGAGGACGGCCACGTCGATGTCGCCCGAGCCGAGCCACTGGTGGACCTTGGGCTCGGTGGCGCACTCCACGATCTCCACGAGAGGGACGTCGGCGGCCGGCCGCCGGCCGATCGCCTGCCGTACCTCCTGACGGGTGGCGGCGTCGTCGCTGTAGACGAGGACCCTCATCGTGTCGTCGGTGCTCACGGTCGCGCTCGCTATCGGTCGAAGCGGTATGGTCACTCTGGATCGTACCGGTGCTCCGGTGTGCAATCCCAGGCCACCGTCCCTGGGGGGCGTTTTGCCCTGATTGTCCCAGGTTGGAGGCCGGTTTGTACCTCCTAACGGGGGGGCGTGCACTGGACCGACCACCGGAGCCGCAATAATGCTGCACGTGGCGACAGCATCCGCAATAACTTCGACGACAGCTCATTCGTCCCGCAGACCGAACCTGGTCAGTGTCGGGACGATCGTCTGGCTGTCCTCCGAGCTCATGTTCTTCGCGGCGCTGTTCGCGATGTACTTCACCATCCGGTCGGTGAGCGAGGGTCAGGGCCTCGAGTGGGGTCCCTCGCTCCTTCCCGCGGGCGTCAACGCCGAGGAAGGCGCTCACCTGAACATCCCGTTCGCGACGGTCAACACGACCATCCTGGTTCTGTCCAGTGTGACGTGCCAGATGGGCGTGTGGGCCGCGGAGAAGGGGCAGGTCGGCAAGCTCCGCTTCTGGTACTTCGTCAGCTTCCTGATGGGCGCGATCTTCGTCGCCGGTCAGCTGTACGAGTACGGCGAGCTGGCGTCGGAGGGCGCGACCCTGTCCGCTAACGCCTACACCTCGGTGTTCTACCTGACGACGGGCTTCCACGGCCTGCACGTGACCGGTGGCCTGATCGCGTTCCTGTTCATGCTGGGACGCACGTACGCCGCGAAGCGCTTCACGCATGAGCAGGCCACCAGCGCGATCGTCGTGTCCTACTACTGGCACTTCGTCGACGTCGTCTGGATCGGTCTTTTCGCGACCATCTACATCATTCGTTAAGGAACGGGATCTCTGTGACTAGGATCACCGCTTGGCGGCGGCATCCCCTCGCGAGATATGCCGTCCTGATTTTGGCGCTGGCGCTGGTCGGGATGGTATATGCCGCCTTTGTCCAGGCGAGTAGGCCTGCCGACGCGGCGCTCGCGTCTGGCAAGCTCGACGACGTCGCACAGGGAAAGAGTCTGTTCGAGGTCCACTGCGCGAGCTGCCACGGCCTCAACGCGCAGGGCACCACGACGGCCCCCACACTCGTGGGCGTCGGCGCCGCGGCCGTCGACTTCCAGGTGAGCACCGGCCGCATGCCGGCGGCCGACCCGGGCGCGCAGGCTCCCCGCAAGCCGGTTCCCCACTGGGTCAACGAGGACACCATCCGCCAGCTCGGCGCGTACGTGCAGTCGCTCGGCGGCGGCCCGCAGCGGCCGTCCAAGGAGCAGGTCGACCCCGCCCTCGGCGACGCCGGCAAGGGCGGCGAGCTGTTCCGCGCGAACTGCATCCAGTGCCACAACTGGGCGGGCTCGGGCGGCGCGCTGACGCGCGGCAAGTACGCCCCCAACCTGAACCAGGCCTCCCCCGAGCAGATCTACGAGGCGATGGTCACCGGCCCGCAGGCGATGCCGGTCTTCAACGACTCGACGATCACGCCCGAAGAGAAGCGCAGCATGATCGCCTACATCACCCAGGTCCGTGAGCAGAAGGACCCCGGAGGCTTCGGCCTGGGCCGCATCGGCCCCGTCACCGAAGGTCTCGTAGCTTGGGTCGTCGGCATCTCCGCACTGGCCCTGGCCGCCATCTGGATCACCGCGAAGAAGCGACAGAAGTCATGACAGACAACGAGCACGAGATCGAGCAGCCGGACGAACGCGTCCCCAAGCGCGTCATCGGCACCCCCGCGCCGGGCACCTCGATGGTCGGCGCCGACGAACGGGTAGTCGAGACCGAGGTACCCGGCGTCACGCCGCAGGACGAGCAGAAGGCGCGCAAGGCCGAGAAGATCGTGGCGCTCTGCTTCACGATCACGTTCCTCGCCGCCATCGCGTTCATCATCTCGTACGTGGTGTTCCAGGTCGGCAGCCCGGAGGCGACGGGAGTCTCCACTCTCGCGCTGGGCGGCACGCTGACCCTGGCGCTGCTGGGGCTGGCCGTCGGCATCGTGATCTGGGTCCGCCAGATCATGCCGAAGTACTCCCTCATCCAGGAGCGCCACGTCATGGCCTCCGACGAGGAGAGCCGCAAGGTCGTCGCCGAGACCTTCCTGCAGGGCGCCAACGAGAGCGGCTTCGTCAAGCGCAAGCTGCTGCGCCGCACCCTGCTGCTGGCGGCGGCGCCGCTGGGCCTGGTGCCGCTGGTGCTGCTGCGCGACCTCGACAACAGCAAGATGCCCGGCGCCGCCTTCAACAAGACGCTGCGCCACACCGTCTGGGGTGAGAAGACCAAGGACGGCAAGCCACGCCGGCTCGTCGTCGAGGGAACCGGCCAGCCGATCCGCGCGGCCGACTTCAACTCGCCCGGCGGCATCCTGTCGGTCGTGCCCGACGGTTACCAGCACGACATGAACGCCCTCGCCAAGGCCACGCTGATCCTGATCAAGTTCCGTCCGGAAGACCTCAAGTCCGGTGTGAACAAGAACTGGACGCACGACGGAATCGTGGCCTACTCCAAGATCTGCACGCACGTGGGCTGCCCCGCGGCCCTGTACGAGCAGACCACCCACCACATCCTCTGCCCGTGCCACCAGTCGACGTTCGACGCCGCCGACGGCGCGAAGGTGATCTTCGGCCCGGCCGCCCGGCCGCTGCCGCAGCTGCCGATCACCGTCGACCAGGATGGGTACCTCGTCGCCCAGCGCGACTTCAACGTCCCGGTCGGCCCCAGCTACTGGGAGCGCGGCGACGCCGAGGCCGAGGCCAGGTCCAAGGGAGGCAACGCATGAGCGACCTGAGAACGGTCCCCAACGCGGTCGCCGGCCCGTCCAGCTTCCTTGACGAGCGCATCGGGGCGGCCAACTTCCTCAAGCGGAACATGAGGAAGATCTTCCCCGACCACTGGTCGTTCCTGCTGGGCGAGATCGCCCTCTACTCGTTCATCCTCCTGCTGCTGACCGGTACGTTCCTGACGTTCTGGTTCAAGCCGAGCATGGCCGAGATCGCCTACGACGGCTCCTACGCGCCGCTCAAGGGCGTCATGATGTCCCAGGCGTACGCGTCGTCGCTGGAGATCAGCTTCGACGTCCGCGGTGGTCTGCTGATCAGGCAGATGCACCACTGGGCGGCCCTGCTGTTCGTGTCGGGCATGATGGTGCACATGCTCCGGGTGTTCTTCACCGGTGCCTACCGCAAGCCGCGCGAGCTCAACTGGATCATCGGTGTCCTGCTGCTGACGCTGGCGCTGGCCGAGGGCCTGACCGGCTACTCCCTCCCCGACGACCTGCTCTCCGGCGCGGGTCTGCGGATCACCGAGGGTGTCGCGATCTCGTTGCCGCTGGTCGGTACCTACATCACCTTCTTCCTGTTCGGCGGGGAGTATCCGGGTGAGGATGTCATCTCCCGGTTCTATTCGCTGCACATCCTGCTCATCCCGGGCATCCTGCTGGCGTTGATCTCCGCCCACATGGTGCTCATGTGGGTGCAGAAGCACACCCAGATGCCCGGCAAGAACCGGAGCAACCAGAACGTGGTGGGCGCGCCGTTCTATCCGGCCTTCATGGCCAAGGCGGGCGCGTACACGCTGTTCACGTTCGCGGTGGTCGCCGGGCTCGCGACGTTCGCTCAGATCAACCCGATCTGGTTGTTCGGCCCGTACACACCGGCCGACATCTCCGCAGGTTCGCAGCCCGACTTCTACATGGGCTTCCTCGAAGGCTCGCTGCGGATCATGCCGTCGTGGGAGATCAACCTGTTCGGCACGTCCCACGCGGGCACGCTGCCGTTGAGCGTGATCATCCCGGCGCTGGTGCCGATGGGCATCATCATGACGGGCCTGGCGTTGTACCCGTTCCTGGAACGCTGGATCACCGGCGACCATCGCGAGCACCACGTCGCCGACCGTCCGCGCAACAACCCGCACCGCACCGCGATCGGCATGTCGGCCATCACGTTCTACGGTGTGCTCTGGGTGCTGGGCGCCAACGACGAGATCTCGGCGAACTTCCACATCAGCCTCAACGTGACCACCTACGCGGGTCGCGTGCTGATCTTCGTCGCGCCGGCGCTCGCGTACGTGATCACCTACCGGATGTGCCTGGGGCTGCAGCGGTCCGACTCCGCGATGGTCTCGCACGGCGTGGAGTCCGGTGTGATCAAGCGGTTGCCGCACGGCGAGTTCATCGAGGTGCACACGCCGGCGTCGGAGGACGTCGAGGCGCACATGCGGGGCAAGGAGCCGGTGCTGATGCTGCCGGTCTCCGAAGACCGCGCGGGTATCCCGCCCAAGGGGATGCGCGGCCCGCTGGGCAGGCTGCGCGCCCGCATGTCCAAGACGTACGGCGGGGAGAAGATCCCCCTCGACGAGCCGCACGGCCACGAGGAGGAGCACGCCGCGATCGGTTCGGGCGGCGACGACCGCTCGCTGTCGCACTAGGCACGCAACCAGAAGGGGCCCGGACGAACGTCCGGGCCCCTTCTGCGTGACCGTGGCAACCGCGGCGCAGGGCGTCAGTCGGATTCGGCGAAGCCGATCGAGAAGGCGGCGTCGAGATCGTGCTTGGAGTAGGTGCGGAAGGCGATGTGCGTCTCGGTGTGCAGCACGCCCGGGACCTTGTTGAGGCGCCCGGGTATGACCTCGGCGACCTGCTCGTAGGCGGCGACCCGCACCATCGCCAGCAGGTCGTACTCGCCGGTGATGGAGTAGACCTCGCTGACCCCGTCGATCTCGGCGATCGTCTCAGCGACCTCCGGGATGCGGTCAACCTCGGCGTTGATGTGAACGATAGCCGTGACCATGCCCCAACTCTATCGGGGCTGCTCGAGGCCCCGGTAGGCAAGGTCGATGCGGGCCTTGTGCCGGGCCGCGCCGCGGGCGGGCAGGCTCCACTCGCCGTCGACCTCCACCAGCCGCACCCCCGGCGACTCCAGCCAGCGCAGGATGCACTCGGTCTCTTCCGCGCTGGCCGCGTGGACGGGCCCCGGGCCCGGGATGACGGTCTCGGCCAGGGAGACCAGCGACTCGACGAACGGGGTGGGATGCGCGCCGCGCGGCATCACGCCCGCCGCGCTCAGCCTGCCGTAGCGGATGACGTGGATGTCCCAGCCGCCGTCGAAGGCGGGGCTGGCGGCGACGAGCTGGGGGATGCGGGTGATGGCGGTCAGGCGCTGCATGCGCGCGGCGGCCCGGACGAAGGCCGCGAGCCGGTCGCGATCGACGGACGCCTCCTCGTAACGCTGCTCGACCGACAGCCGCTCCATGCGCGCCGACACGGCCGAGAAGACGAGCGAGGCGTCGAGGGTCATCGCCCGGCGGGCACTCTCGACGTGCAGGGAGTAGTCGGCCGGGGACTCACGGCCCTCGCACGGGGCGCCGCAGCGGCCCATCTCATGCAGGACGCAGGCCGAGCGGCGGGTGCGGAGCGTGACCGGCTGGGTGCACTGCCGCAGCGGCACCGCCTCGTGCAGGGCGGTGCGGGCGTCGTCAGCCGAGCGGGCGCTGGAGAACGGCCCCAGGTAGGACGCGCCGTCGTCCTTCAGCTCGCGCACGATCGACAGGCGCGGGAACGCCTCGTTGGTGAGCTTGAGCCAGACGACCTTCTCGGGAAAGCGGGACCTGCGGTTGTAACGGGGTTTGGCGCCGCCGATCAGGCGCAGCTCCCTGACCTCGGCCTCCAGCGCGGTGGAGCAGACGATGTGCCGGACCCGCTCGGCGATGCCGATCATCTCGCGGATGCGCGGCCTGGTCTCGCTGGCGGTGAAGTAGGAGCGGACGCGGTTGCGCAGGTTGGTGCTCTTGCCGATGTAGAGGACCTCGCCGCGTTCGTCCTCGAACAGGTAGACGCCGGGGGAGTGCGGGACGTGCTCGGCCAGGTGGCGCTTGGCCTGCTGCTCGGGCGTGGGGGCGCGGACGAACGACTTGAGCTCCTCCAGCGTGTGGACCTGGAACGAGCCCGCCCGCTCGATCAGCCCGTGGAGCACGTGCACCGTGGCCCTGGCGTCCTGAAGGGCGCGGTGGCACGGCTCGGCCGGGCTGCGGAAGAACCGGGCCAGCGTGGCGAGCTTGCTGTTCGGTGTCTCGTCGCGGGTCAGCACCCGGCGTGCCAGATCGACGGTGTCGACGACCGGGTTGCCGGGCGGCGGGTAGCCGTTGGCGGCGCAGGCGGCCTTGATGAAGCGGGTGTCGAAACCGGCGTTGTGCGCGACCAGCGTGGTGCCGCGGATGAACTCCAGGAAGCTCGGCAGCACCGACTCGATGCGCGGCGCGGCCACCACCATCGCGTCGGTGATGCCGGTCAGCACGGAGATGAACGGCGGGATCGGCCCCCCGGGGTCGACCAGGGTGGAGAACTCGCCCAGGACCTCGCCCGCGCGCACCTTCACCGCGCCGATCTCGGTGATCATGTGCTCGGCGGGCGAGCCGCCCGTCGTCTCGAGGTCGAACACGACGAACGTGACCTCGCTCAGCGGGGTGCCGAGCTCGTCGAGAGTTCCTTGAACGGGATCCACGAACCAAGACCATAGAAGGGGCGACCGACAGTTATCCGGTGGGGGCTCCCCGGGAGCCGGCGGCGGCGATTCTGCGGCTCTCGTCCCCGCCGTGCCCGCGGGAGCCGGGGAGCCGCGCACAGTGCGGATCATGCGGCCCTCCTCAGGAGTGCCGGGCGAACGCGGGTGGCGATCATGCGGCCCTCCTCAGGAGCGCCCGGTGAACGCGGGTGGCGATCTCGCCGCCCTCCTCCTCGCCGTCCCCGCAGGCGACGGTCAAAGAGGTTGGCTTACCCCGCGAGCGAATAACTACTCGTCTAGATCCTTAGTTAGTCTTCCCTTTATGTCCGGGGGAAGACTTGCCAACCGCTACGTTCTGCTGCGCCCGCTCGGCAGCGGCGGGATGGGAAGAGTGTGGCTGGCCAAGGACGAGATGCTTGACCGCGAGGTCGCGGTCAAGGAGCTGACGCTGCCCGAGGGCGTCCCTCCCCGGGAGCGGGCCGAGCTGGTCACCAGGGCCGTGCGCGAGGCGCAGGCGACCGCCGGGCTGCGTCACCCCGGCATCGTGGCGCTGCACGACGTCGTCGTCGAGTACGACCGGCCCTGGCTGGTCATGGAGCTGCTGCGGGGCCGCACGCTCGCCGACGCGGTGCGCGCGCAGGGGCCGATGCCGCAGCAGCAGGTCGCCCGCGTCGGCGCGGACGTCCTCGACGCGCTGGCCGCCGCGCACGCCCAGGGCCTGCAGCACCGGGACGTCAAGCCGGGCAACGTGTTCCTCACCGACACGGGCCGGGTGGTGCTGACCGACTTCGGCATCGCCAGGCAGGAGGGCCAGGCGACGCTGACCCAGCAGGGCCTGATGATCGGCTCTCCCGGCTACATCGCGCCCGAACGGCTCGAAGGCGACCCCGGCGGCCCGGCCAGCGACCTGTGGTCCCTGGGCGCGACCCTGTTCTCCGCCGCCGAGGGGCGTCCCGCCTACGACGGCTCGCCCGGCGACCGGATCACGGCCACGCTGACACGGCCGCTGCCCGTCGGGCGTGGCCCGCTCGGCCCGCTGGTGGCCGCCATGATGGCCCGTCACCCGGCCGCCCGTCCCACCGTCCAGGCCGCCGCGCAGGCGCTCAGGCAGGTCGCGGAGGGCCGGCCCGCCCAGCTCCCGGTCGACCAGGACCTCACCGCGCCCGGCAGGGTGCCGCGGCGCGGCAGGGCCGCCGTCTGGATCGCCTCCGCCTCGGCGCTCGCGGTGGCACTCGCCGCGACCGCCTTCTTCCTGCTGAGAACCCCGGGCGACGCGACGCCGACCGCCTTCACCGTCCCGATGGACGTGTGCAAGCTGCTCACCCAGCAGGAGGTCGGCCAGTTGCTGCGCACCCAGCAGCCGCCCAAGCCCCAGCCCAGCTCCGACGAGCTCGGCCCCAAGTGCAGCTGGCCGATCCAGAACACGGGCGTCGGCGTGCAACTGCAGAAGGACTCCGACACGCCCGACCCGTGGTCGATGACGTCCCAGGGCGCCCACACCCTCTTCGACAACCAGAAGCGCTACTGGGCCAAGTACGACACGATCGACTGGACCTGGCCGGAGATCGGCGCGAAGGGCCGGAACAAGGCGAGCCGCACCCCGGTCCGGGCGCTCGGCGGCCTCGGGGAGGAGGCGTTCGCGTTCGAGCTCTCGGCGTCGCAGGGCGGCCGGATCCACTCGGCCTACGTCTACTACCGGCTGGCCAACCTGGTGGTGAGCGTCGAGTACACCACGCTCGCCAACAAGCCGACCGACGAGGACGTCAAGCAGTCGGTGCTGGCGGCCGCGCGGGCGGCGGAACAGGCGCTGCGCCGTGCGGGATGACCACCAGTACCTGCTGGCAGGCCGTTACCGGCTGGTGGAACCGCTCGGCCAGGGCGGCGCCGGCACGGTGTGGCGAGCCCTGGACGAGACGCTGAACCGGGAGGTGGCGGTCAAGCAGGTGCGGGTGCCGTCCGGGCTGACGCCGCACGAGCGCGCCGAGTTCGCCGGCCGGGCCATCCACGAGGCCAGGTCGGCGGGGCGGCTGCGCGACCCCGCCATCGTGCTGGTCCACGACGTGGTGCTCGACGGCGACCAGCCGTGGATCATCATGGACCTCGTCACCGGCCGCTCCCTCGACAAGGTCATCAAGGAGCACGGCCCGCTCCCGCCCGACTTCGTCGCGCGCGTCGGCCTGCGGGTGCTGTCGGCGCTGGACGTGGCGCACGCGCACGGCATCCTGCACCAGGACGTCAAACCGGCCAACATCCTGCTCGACGCCGACGGCTCGGCCATGCTCACCGACTTCGGCATCGCGGCCCCGATGGACGGCCAGGGCGACCGGTACGGCGGCGCGGGCTCGCCCGGCTACATGGCCCCCGAGCGGCTCAACGGGCAGGCCACGGGCCCCGCCTCCGACCTGTGGTCGCTGGGCGCGAGCCTCTACACGGCGGTCGAGGGACGTCCCCCGTTCGAGCGCGAGCTGGCCGCGGCGGTGGCGGCGGCGGTGCTGCTGCACGAGCCGCCGTTCCCCGCCAGAGCGGGCCGCGACCTCGGCGGCCTGCTGATGGCGATGCTGGCCAAGAACCCGGCGTCCCGTCCCACGGCCGCGCAGGTCCGCGAGGCGTTGAGCGGCGGCTCGCGGCCGTCCCACCCAGAAGGGCCGTCCCGCCCGGAACGGCCGCCCCGCCGCCGCCGGTGGTGGCTGGTGCCCGCCGTGCTGGCCGCCGTCGTGCTGCTCGGCGCGGGCGGCTGGTACGGCCTGGGCGTCCCGAAGGGCGACGACGACATGGGCAGCTACGCGTCGGCGCCCGACCCGTGCGGGCTGCTGACCGACGTCCAGGCCGCCGACCTGCTGAAGGCGAAGGCCCAGCGCGCGCAGACGAGGGCGGGCGAGTGCCAGTGGCAGGTGCGCGACGGTTCCGAGGTCGTCTGGTCGATCACCGTCCGCACCCGGGTGGAGCGGCCGAACGGCGGCTACAGCGGCCCCGCCGCGGCCGGGCTGCGCTACACCAGCGAGCGTGGCAACCGGGCAGCCGCCAAGGGCACGGTCTTCCGCAAGGCCACCGGTGGGGTCAGCGACGTCCAGGGCATCGGCGAGGCGGCGTTCGTCCAGGACACCTTCGTGCTGGCCATGAACTCCGCGAAGTCCGGCGACACCGACAGCACGGTGCTGTTCCGCAGCAGCAACCTGATCGGTGAGGTGATCCTGCACCACGACGACGTCGCCCCCGGCACCCCGGCCGATCGGCAGACCGCGCTGAAGGCCGCCAGGCTGGTGTCGGCCGCGTTGAAACCGTGAGGCGCTGCAAGCGGTTTGCAACCGTTGTCACTAGCATGTCTCCCCGCAAGTCAGGCAAACCCCAGGAGTAACTCGTGCACCCCGGTAACGAGTACGAGCCGCCGACCACCCCCTACCCGATGCCGCACGGCCAGTACAAGCCGCCGACGATGACACCGCCGACCATGCCGGTGTCGCCGCCCCCGCCCCCGAAACGGCGCGGGTGGATCCTGCCGGTGGTGGCCGCGCTGGTCGTCGTGCTGGTCGGCGGCGGCGCGGGCGCCTACCTGCTGCTCGGCAGACGTGCGGCGGAGAGCCCCGCTCCCACCCCCGGACGCTCGTCCCAGAGCGTGGCGGTGGCGGGCGCGCCCGCGACGATGGACGCGTGCTCCATGGTCCCCAAACAGGAGACCGAGCGCCTGGTGCCCGACGCGACCGTGGCCAAGGACTCCAGAGACACCGAGTACGCGGTCACCTTCTCCTGCGGCTGGAACAACCAGCGCATCTCGTTCGGCGAGTACTGGCGCAGCCGCGAGATCGAGGTCAAGATCGCGCAGCACCGGGGCGACGGCGCCAAGACCGGCAGGGCCATGGCGCAGGGCTCGTACGAGGTCGACTACGGCGGCGCGAAGTACAGCGAGACCGCCAAGCCGACCCTCGAGAAGGGCGAGAAGGAGTACATCTCGCCGGTCAAGGACGTATCCGGCGTGGGCGACGGCGCGTTCGCCCAGTACACCTGGCGCCGCTCCGGCAGCATGCTCTGGTACGCCTTCGGGCAGGCGCAGGCGCGCGTCGACGACGTCACGATCGAGGTCAAGTACCAGGCGGGGCAGCAGCGCAAGGACGCCAAGATCCTTACCAACGACTCCGCGCAGGCGGTCACCGAGGAGAACGCGATCCGCGAGGCGAGCATGCTGATCGGGCACGTCGCCAAGGGCGTGGCCGCGTGGAAGGCGCAGCACCCGAACGCGCTCGCCCAGCCCGACAAGGCCCAGACCACCGCGCCGACCGCCACGCCGACGCCCTCGCCGACCAACCTGGCCGTCTTCCCGCCCGCCTGCCAGGCCATGACGCAGCTCGCCACCGAGCTGGTGCCCAACCCGACACCCAGGGCGCGGGGCGTCGAGGCCGGCAACGACGCACAGACCGAATGCCGCTGGCTCAACCTGGACGTTCCGGGTGACGGCGGGGTCAAGAAGATCCGCAGCGTCGTGATCACCACACACCGGTTCACCAACCGGGCCGGAGCCGAGGACAAGCCCGCCGCGCAGGCGTTCTACGTCGGGGAGCGCGGCCGGGCCGGTGCCACGGCCGACTCGTCCATGGGCGGCATCACGTGGAGCAAACTCAGCGACGTCACGGGGCTGGGGGAGGCGGCCTACAGCCAGTACGTGCAGTTCAAGCACGGGGACGTGTTCAACGCCAGCGGCAGCGTCGTGGTGCGGCAGGGGCCGCTGGTGATCCAGGTCGACTACGCCGGGGCCCAGCGGCCCAAGGACGAGCCCGCCAACTCGTCCAAGGTCACGCTCATGCCCGACGACGAGGCGCGCGGCGGCGCGTTGCGGGTGGCCAAGGCGTACCTGGCGGAACTGGCCAAGAAGCCGATCGGCAGCTGACCCGTCACGGCGAGGGCTTGAGCGTGACGGCCGCCTGCCGGCAGGCGCGGATGGCGGGGTGCCCACCCCGTCCACGGCGGACGGCGGTGAACAGCCGGCGCGTTCGATGGCCGTGGGGCAGCGGACGCACGGCGACCGCCGGTGGGCGCCCGCTCCACACGAGGTCGGGCAGGAACGCGGCGGCGTGCCCCTGCTCGACGAGCCGCAGGTGGAGCAGAAGGTCGGTGGACTCGAAACGGATGTCGGGTTCGAACCCGGCGGTGCGGCACAGGGTCATCGCCCAGTGACGGGCGGCCGTTCCCTCGGGGTCCATCACCCACGGATGGTCAGCCAGCGCCGTAGGGCCGCCTCCGCGTCGTGCGGTCGCGTCGCCTTCGCGTCCGCGGGCTGTGGGCGGGCGAGCCGCAGCGGGTCGTCGCAGAGGTCCTCCTGTTCCAGTTCGGCGGGCCTGGGGTTGGGGTTGCCCGGGTACTCCTCGGCGATGACCAGGTCGAAGTCGCGGGCGAGCAGGGCGGGCAGGGTCTGCTCCGCCTCCGCCCGCTCCAGCCGTTCGAGGACCGCTTCGGTGTGGTCGACGAGGATCTCGGCCTGCGGGGTGAGCCGCACGCGCCGCCGGAAACATTCGCTGGACCGATGAGAGTCTGGCAGGCACGGTGGATCTGTGTCCTCCTCGCCAGCGGCTTCGCCTTCCAACCAGACTCGGGTTCCGCAGGTCGCGTCGGAGTCGGGGCGTCCGGGGTTCGCGCGGCCCGCCGCGCGGGCGTGGACCTGTGCGCCCGCGCCGGCGCAGGTGCGGGACTTCCACACCGGGCTGCCCGGCTACGCGCCCACCCCGCTGGCCGAACTGCCCGCTCTCGCCGCGGAGCTCGGTGTCGGGCGGGTGTTCGTCAAGGACGAGTCCCGCCGCCTGGGCCTGCCCGCGTTCAAGGCGTTGGGCGCGTCCTGGGCGATCCACCAGGTGCTCTCCCGGCGGACGGACGACGGCCCCGTACGGCTGGTCACCGCCACCGACGGCAATCACGGCCGTGCCGTGGCCCGCATGGCGCGGCTGCTCGGGCAGCACGCCCAGGTCTTCGTTCCCCGGGACGGTGTCCACCCGGCCGCGGTGGCCGCCATCGAGGCCGAGGGGGCGGAGGTCGTCCAGGTCGCGGGGAGCTACGACGACGCGGTCCTCCTGGCCGCCGACGCCGCCGACGCCGCCGACGGGCCGGGAGCGGTGCTCGTCCAGGACACCGCCTGGCCTGGATACGAGGAGATTCCCGGCTGGATCGTCGAGGGCTACTCCACGCTGTTCGCCGAGCTCGACGCGCAGCTGAGCGGCGCGGGGGCCGGGTCGCCGGGGCTGGTGGTCGTCCCGGCGGGGGTGGGCTCTCTCGCCCAGGCCGCCATCACCCACTACCGCAGCCGACATGCCGGTCCTGTCGGTGTCGGTTCCGGCGGATCCGCCGGGCCCGTTGAGGCTGGCGTGGCGTTGCTCACGGTGGAACCGGACAGCGCGGCCTGCGTCCTGGCGAGCCTGCTCAGCGGGGAGCCGGTCAGCGTGGCGACCGGGGCCACGATCATGGCCGGACTGAACTGCGGCACCCCGTCCAGCCTCGCCTGGCCCTACCTGCGCGACGGTCTGGACGCCGCCGTCGCGGTCACCGACGTCGACAGCGCCCGCGCGGCCCGCGACCTCGCCGCCCTCGGCGTCTGCGCCGGCCCCTGCGGCGCCGCCGCACTGGCAGGCGCCCGCGCGGCCCTGACCGGCGAGCACCGTTCGGCCAGCCGGGCGGCCCCGGCCGACGGGTCCGGACGTTGCGCGGGTCCGGCTGCCGGCCTTCGGCAGGCTCTGGGGGTCGGGCCGGGCTCGACCGTCGTCCTGTTGTGCACCGAGGGCGCGGACGCCAACCCCGCGACCCTGCTCCGCCTCGCAGACCGGGACTGATCGCCCGTCTCAGCAGCCCACCAGGAAGCACATGACACCGAACAGCCCGGATCCGGTCGAGCTCCTCGCGGAGCTCATCGCCATCGACTCCGTGAACCCCGACCTCGTGCCAGGCGGCGCGGGCGAGGGCGACATCGCCGACCACTGCGGCGCCTGGCTCGCCGGACGCGGGCTCGAGGTGCACCGCCTGGAGAGACGCCCGGGGCGGCCCTCGCTCGTCGCGGTCGCCCGCGGCACGGGCGGCGGACGCTCGCTGATGCTGAACGGCCACCTCGACACCGTCGGCCTGGCCGGCTACGACGGCGACCCGCTGCGCCCGGTGATCCGCGACGGCAGGATCTTCGGCCGGGGCGCCTTCGACATGAAGAGCGGCCTCGCCGCCATGATGGCCGCCGCGGTCCGTGCCACCCGTCGGGGGCCGTTGCGCGGCGACGTCGTCCTCACGTGCGTCGCCGACGAGGAGCACGCCAGCTTCGGCACCGAGGAGGTGCTGGAGTCCTTCACCGCCGACGCGGCGATCGTCACCGAGCCCAGCCATCTCGAGGTGACCGTCGCGCACAAGGGCTTCGCCTGGTTCGAGGTGCACATCGAGGGCCGTGCCGCCCACGGGTCGCGTCCCGAGCTGGGCGTCGACGCGATCGCCAAGGCCGGCCACTTCCTCGTCGCCCTCGAGGACTGGGGCCGTCGCCTCGCGGCAGGCGAACCGCATCCGCTGCTCGGGACCGGCACCGTGCACGCCTCCGTCATCCGGGGCGGCGAGGAGCCCTCGACCTACCCGGCGCACTGCCGGATCACCGTCGAGCGCCGCACGGTGCCGGGCGAGAACGCCGACACCGTCGAGGCCGAGCTCGCCGCCGTCCTCGACCGCGCCGGCGTCCCCTGCCTGCTCTTCGGCGTGGACGGCGGAGGAGCCCACGCGGCCACCGAATGGGCCGACCTCGCCTCCTTGCGCCGCCTCACCGGCATCCTCACCGACACCATCGCGGACTTCTGCGCCTGACCTTGCCTGACGCCCCCTGGGCTAGCGATTAACAAGCTGCAACTCATCTGCAAGTGGGACAAATAGCCTTGAGTCCACAAGCACTTGAACCGCGCGATCCGTTTGCCCAGTACAGGGGCATGGGCAAGCCGGAGGGGAATCCGCGGCTCACTGCTTGCGGAGGAAAGGCCCGAGGAGATCGGGCACGGCCTCGGCGGCGAGGTCGAGGCCGTCGGCCCGGCCCACGTCCACGACGTCGTAGTGGCCGTCGCCGGCGGCGGTCGTCGCGGAGACCGTCAGCAGGCCGGCTCGTCGCTGGAAGAACGACTGGGTGATCGTCCAGCCGACGATGCCGGCCCGGTCGAGCGCCACCGTGCGCCGCCGTACCGCGCCCCTCCTCGTGATCAGGTGCCGCTCGGCGAGGGCGTGGCCCAGGCTGCGGTACGAACCGGCCGCGAGCCAGAGCGCCACCGGCAGCGCCACCACCGGGGCCGCCCACGTCCAGGGGGACGCCCACAGGGGCAGCCACACGGACGCCACGCCCGCCGCCGCGGCCAGCGACGCCACCGTGACCAGCGCGCGTACCACCCGCCTCCGCCTGGCCGCCCTCGGATGCGGCACCAGCCCCCCGCCGAACGGGCCCGCCTCCGGAGGCGGCAGGAGCCTTCCGTCTGAGGCGCCCGCGAGGCGGGCCGCCAGGCGCTCGGCGAGGTCGCGGGGGAGCGGCGGGGTGAGGGCCGCCACATCCTCGGTCTCGTTCTCCTCCGCCTTGCCGAGCCCGGTCGCCACGGCCTTGACGCGGGCGCCGCCGCCCAGCCGCAGCAGCAGCGGCTCCGACAGCTCCACGCCGCGCAGCCGCCGCTCCTCCAGCGTCAGCGAGCGGGTGGTCAGCAGGCCGCGGCGCAGCCTGAGCCTGCCGGGCTCGCGCTCCAGCCGGTAGCGTCCCCACGCCTCGGCGAACAGCAGCACCGCGCCGAGCAGGCCGATCACGACGTTCGCCAGGAAGAGCAGCGGCACCGTGAGCCACGGCCGCCCCGTCACCCACTCCCACGCGCCGGACGCCGTGCCGGTGCTGAACAGGTTCACGCCGAACGCGTCGACCAGCTTGTACAGCCCGCCGAGCACCAGCGCGCCGCCCGCGAACGACCACACCGTCAGGGGCGCGTACCTGATCCACGACCACCGCAGCTCGGCCAGCGGGCCCTCCGGCTCCTCCTGCGCGGCCGTCCGGAGCAGGATGTGGCGAAGCCGCTCGGCTTCGTGGCCGGTCAGCGGGTCGAGCGTGAGCTCGGTGCGGTCGGTGGCGTGCTCGCCGGTGCCGACCTTGACGACGGTGAGGCCGAAGACCCGGCGCACCGGATCGGCCCGCAGGTCCACGCTGCGCACCCGGTCGCGCGGGATCGACAGATGCTGCCGCACGGCGATGCCCGAGCGCAGTTCCACCCGGTCGTCGGTGAGCCGCCAGCGGGTCGTGCGCAGCCGCATCTCGTCGTACGCCAGGGCCGCCGCGACGATCAGCACGGCGGCGCCCGCGCACGCGGCGGCGATGGCGGCGAGCGGCCAGTGCAGCCCGTACAGCAGCTTGGCCAGGACGACGACTGCGGGCGCGACGATGGCCAGCGACAACACCGCCGAGGCGGCCAGGCTCCGCCGGGACAGGCTCCGCCAGCTCAGGTCGTCCAAGTCGGGCTGGGGGATCGTCGTGGGCCCTGGCCGGTTCACGTCGCGTCTCCAGGGGTGGCCTGCGTGATCGCGGTCAGCCGTTCGGCCAGCTCGGCGGCCAGCTCGTGGTCGAGCGCCTCGATCCTGATCGCGCCCGCCGCCGAGGCCGTGGTCACGGTGACGTCGGCGAGCCCGAACAGGCGTTGCACCGGCCCCCGCGCGGTGTCGACCGTCTGGATGCGCGACATCGGCGCGACCCGCCAGGTGTGGGTCAGCCAGCCCTTGCGCGTGTAGACGGCGTCGCCGGTGACCTCCCAGCGTTCCACCCGGTAGTACGCGCGCGGCACGACGAAGGCGAGCACCAGGCAGGCCGCGGCGAACGCGCCCACCACGCCCGCCAGCCAGGCGGGACGGTCGGTGAACAGCAGGAAGGCCGCCACGGCCGCGGCGGCCAACGGCACGGCGAGAATCAGGGACTGGACGGTCCACCAGGCGATCGCCCGCGGGTCGGCCTGGTTGCGCGGCGGGCGCAGTGCGCTCGTGCTCACGTCCGGTCCGCCGCCTTCCTCGCCGAACTGGACGCGGCCGCCAGCGCCACCCCGAGGACGCCGATCACGATGGCCGCGAAGACCTCGTAGCCGTCGAGGAACGGCAGGCTGTTCACCAGCAGGAGGTCGTGGGCCCAGCGCCACCAGCCGAACACGGTGTTGAGCAGCCCGCCGAGCCCCTGAATGATCAGCAGCCAGGCGAACACGTGGAAAAGTCCCTTCATGCGTCCAGGTTCGTGCCTGGCCGGTTCGAGCCGCGTCGGCCGGAGGTCTCGTCCCCCATCTACTTTGGTCGCTGTTCGGGACCCTTCCGGAACGTTAACCTCGGGAAACGTGACGGAATACCGATGGGTGCTGCCCTCCGTGCTGCTGGGCGACGGCAGCGACGGGCGCCCGGCGAAGCGTTCGACGCGCGACTGGATCGTCGACACCGTCATGTTCCTCGCCGCCTGCGGCCTCACCTATCTGAGCCTGTCCGACCTCGCCGGTGACCCGAGGCCGCTGCAGATGATCGAGCAGGTCGCGGGCGCGCTGTCGTGCGCCGCGGTGTGGCTGCGCCGCAGGTGGCCGTTCGGGCTGGCCCTGGTCACCACCGTGGTGTCGTCGTTCCTGATGCTGGTGGGCGGGGCAGCGGTGGTGGGGCTGTTCACGGTGGCCGTGCACCGGCCGTTCAAGTTCTCCGGCCCGATCGTCCTGCTCAGCCTCGTCACGCTGGTGCCCTACGTCATGCTCAGGCCCGACAGAGAGCTCGGCTTCTGGGGGGCGATCGTCCTCGGCGTCGCCATCGTGCTGACCGTGTTCGCCTGGGGCGTCGTGGTGCGGGCCAGGCGGCAGCTCGTCTGGTCGCTCAGGCAGCGCGCCGACATCGCGGCCGAGGAGGCCAAGCGGCTGGAACGCGAGCGCATCGCCAGGGAGATGCACGACGTGCTCGCGCACCGCCTCTCGATGCTCAGCC
This sequence comes from Nonomuraea sp. NPDC000554, assembly GCF_040300065.1. Classification (NCBI taxonomy): domain Bacteria; kingdom Bacillati; phylum Actinomycetota; class Actinomycetes; order Streptosporangiales; family Streptosporangiaceae; genus Nonomuraea; species Nonomuraea sp. NPDC000554. Next base: position 185,546 of record NZ_JBEPDC010000007.1, read on the forward strand.
TGCACGCGGGGGCGCTGGAGTTCCGGCCCGACGCCTCGTCCGGCGAGATCGCCAGGGCCGCCGGGGCGATCAGGGACAGCGCGCACCAGGCGCTGCAGGACCTGCGGGAGGTGATCGGCGTGCTGCGCCACCCGGGCGCCGACCCCGACAGCCCCGTCCCCGACCGGCCGCAGCCCACGCTGGGCGACCTGCCCGCGCTGGTCGAGGAGTGCGGGCACGCGGGCATGGACGTGACGCTCTCCACGCCCGGCTTCGACGTCCCGCTCGCCACGTCCGCCGGCGGGGAACGGCGACCTGCGGCCGACCCGGACGTGCCGCAGGGCCTCGGCAGAAACGTCTACCGGATCGTCCAGGAGGCGCTGACGAACGCGCGCAAGCACGCCGGCGGCGCTCCCGTCACCGTCACCGTGACGGGCGGCCAGGACGACGGCGTCACGGTCGAGGTGCGCAACCCCCTCGGGGGCCGCCAGCCCATGCGGCTGCCCGGGGCGGGGGCCGGGCTCATCGGGCTGAACGAGCGAGCCGAGCTGGCAGGCGGCCGGCTGCAGCACGGCAAGACCGCCGAGGGCGACTTCCTCCTGCGAGCCTGGCTACCGTGGACCCCATGACGATCAAGCTGCTCATCGTTGACGACGACGCCCTGGTGCGGGCCGGGCTCTCCATGATCCTGGCGGGGACGGGCGACATCGAGATCGTCGCGGAGGCCGGCGACGGGGCCGAGGTACCGCCGCTGGTCGCCGAGCACCGTCCGGACGTGGTGCTGATGGACATCCGGATGCCCGGCGTCGACGGCCTCACCGCCACCGAGCTGCTGCGGGCCGCCCAGTCGCCGCCCGAGGTGGTGGTGCTGACCACCTTCCACGCCGACGCCCAGGTGCTGCGGGCGCTGCGGGCCGGGGCGGCGGGCTTCCTGCTGAAGGACATCCCGCCCGGCGAGCTGGTCGAGGCGATCAGGAAGGTGGCCGCAGGCGAGCCGATCCTGTCGCCCGTCGTGACCCGCCAGCTCATCACGCACGTCTCCGACGGCGGTCCCGAGCGCCGCGCCGACCGGGCCCGCACGCTGCTCGGACGGCTCAGCGAGCGCGAGCGTGAGGTGGCGGTGGCCGTCGGGCAGGGCAAGTCCAACGCGGAGATCGGGCGCGAGCTGTTCATGAGCGTCGCCACCGTCAAGGCGCACGTCTCGCGCGTCCTCACCAAGCTGGAGCTGAACAACCGGGTGCAGATCGCGCTGCTGGTCTACGACGCTAGCCTCTGAGCAGCTCCTCGATGGTGGCCCGGTGCAGCACCAGGTCGTCGGGGTCGCCGGGCATGGCCTGCTCGCCGAAGTGGATCCGGCGCCGCCACACCCTGGCCATGATGACGCCGTGCCTGAGGGCGGCGTACATCTCGTAGAAGCCCATGTCGCGGGGCTCATAGCCGGTTAGATCACGATATGTACGGCAGACGTCGTCTCGGCGCATAAAGTCCGGCAAGCCGGGAAGACCCAGGGACTCTGTGATGTTCTGGAAGAAACGGTGCAGAAAGATCATCCAAGCGAGGTCGAGCTCGCGCGGCCCCAGCGCCGCCATCTCCCAGTCGAGGACCGCCACCGGCCTGAAGTCCCGGTAGATCACGTTGCCGATGCGCGCGTCCCCCCAGGAGAGGACGTCGGGGCCCGGGTCGTCCGGCCAGTGCGCCTCCAGCCAGTCGAAGGCCCGCTCCAGCAGCGGGACCCGCAGGCTGCCGTGAGCCCACTCGTAGTAGGCGCGCTGCTCGTCCACGTGCGCGCGCAGCCCGCTCGCGCTTCCGCCGCCCGCCCCGGCACGGTTCGGCCCTCCCGGGGTCAGCACGGCGAGGTCGTCGCCGGTGAAGGGGGCGTCGTGCAGGGCGGCCAGGACGCCTACCGTGGCGTCCTGGAGCCTGCGCCGGTCCTGCGGGCGGGCGTCGCGCAGCCAGCCTTCGAAGGTGTACGGCGTGAGGTCCTGCGGCACGTCCCCGTCCTCGCGCTCCATGACGAAGAACGGAGAGCCCAGCGGGCCTGGGTCGGGCTCCAGCCAGAGCGCCCGAGGAACGGGAACTCCAGCTTTCTCCCTGGCCAGGCGCATGATCTCGAACTGGGCCCGCAGGTCGTAGGACGGGAAGATGGGTACCGCCTCCGCCGCTGGTGCGAGCCTGGCGACGCAGCGTGTGCGCTCGCGCCCCCACGAGGCGGTGAAGAAGAGCGTCTCGCTGGACAGGCCGTTCCCCGACGGACGCGACAGCTCCGAGACCGTGACGGGGGAGCCGACCTGGCCCCGGAGCCAGGCGGACACCCGGTCCCGCAGTTCTTCCAGGTCACGGGTGGAGGTGCGGATCTGCTCCGTCACGATAGGCCTCCTGGGCGAGCGTCGGTCCCGGCTCAGTCGTACCTCGCCAACCAAGCGCTTGTCCATATCGGGGCGGCCGTCACGGGCCGGTACGCGACAGCCGTACCCTTGTGTGAAAGGGCATGTCACGAAGGGACAGTGGGATGAGTTCAGCGGGTGAAGGCCTGTCTCGCCCGCTTCCCGAGCAGGTGCGGCTGAACGTCGTCGACCTGGCGGCTCAGGTCCTCGGCTCGATGCCTGCTGTCTCCGTCCCGCCGCCGCTGCGCGGCATCGCCAAGTTCGACCCGCGCAAAAGAGCCAAACTCGGCAGCGCGCCCATCGCGGCGCAGCTCGAGAACGACAAGAAGTTCCGCGAGGTCGTCGCCGAGTCGGTGGCGGCCGGGTGGCCGGAGCTGGTCGCCGCGCTGGCCGAGGGCAACGTCCCGCCGGCGGCCGACCCCGTTCTCGTGGCGGCCGCCGCCTACCTCACGCGCCCGCCCGGCTGGGCGGACATGGTCGACTCCGCCAGGGCCGACCTGGAGCAGTCGGCCGTCGCGGCCGAGGGCTCCGAGCGCGAGGAGGCCGTCACCCGGCTGCGCGAGCAACTAGCCGCGCAGAAGAGCGCCGCCAAGGAGGAGGCCGACCGGCTCCGCGAGCAGCTCAGGGCGGCCCGTGCCGAGAACTCCGACCTGCGCCGCAAGCTCCACGACGCCCGAGAGCGCGCCAAGGGCGCGGTGCGCCGCGCCGAGGAGATGGAGCACGTCGCCGATGAGGCGAGGTCCGCGGCCTCGGCGGCGGGCAGCGCGGGGGAGTCGGAGCTGCGCCGCCTGCGTGAGCGGCTGGCCGACGCCGAGAAGCAGCTCGAAGCCTCGCGCAGGGCCGCCCGCGAGGGCCGGAGCATCGAGGACGCCCGCGTCAGGGTCCTGCTCGACGCGTTGCAGGACGCCTCGGCTGGGCTGCGCAGGGAGCTGGCGCTGCCCACCACGATCAGCAGGCCGGCCGACTCGGTCGCCGCGGTGGCTCCCGGCACGCCGGGCGTGCGCGGCGTGCCTGCCCGCGCCCTGGCGGACGACGATCCGCAGCTCCTCGACCAGCTCCTGGCGCTGCCGCAGGTTCACCTGATCATCGACGGCTACAACGTGACCAAGACCGGTTACGGCACGCTCACGCTCGCCGACCAGCGCAACCGGCTGATGACCGGCCTGGGCGGGCTCGTCGCGCAGACCAGGGTCGAGGTGACCGTGGTCTTCGACGGCGCCGAGCTGAACGCGCCCGTCCAGGTGGTGGCGCCGCGCGGCGTGCGGGTGCTGTTCAGCGCGCCCGACGAGATCGCCGACGACCTGATCCGCCAGCTCGTCCGCGCCGAGCCGCTGGGCCGGGCCATCGCCGTCGTGTCGTCGGACCGGGAGGTGGCGGAGTCCGTGCGGCGCATGGGAGCCAGACCGGTTCCGTCAGGTCTGCTGCTGCGCCGCCTCGGTAGGGCCTAGATTACAAATCTGCGGAACAGGTGAGACCTCACCGGCCACTTCTGTACTATTTCGCCCCAGATCTGATCTCTGGGAGGCGACGCTGTGAGGTTTGGCCGGGTGCCGGTGGCCGCGGGTCTTGTGGCCGGGCTGATGCTTACACCAACGGGTGAGGCACTGGCTGAGCCGAGACCGACCCTGCGGCAAGCCCAGGCGAAGCTCGACAAGCTGAACGACCGGGCCGACAAGGTCGTCGACCGGTACAACGCGGCGAACGAGAAGTACAAGGACGCCAAGAAGCTCTACACCAAGCTGAACGACAGCTACAAGCGCAAGCTGGCGACCGTGGCGGACCTGCGCGCGCAGGTGGTCTCGATGGCGATCGACAACTACCAGCTGGGCAGCGACATGTTGTCCTGGCCCTCCATGCTGGGAGCCGACAATCCGTCGGGCATGCTCAACGGGCTGGTGCTGGCCGGGCGGATCACGCAGGCCCGCGCCGAGACGCTGGTGGCCTTCGACCGGGAGAACCGCAGCCTCAAGTCCGACCGCGACAACGCGCAGAACGCGCTCTCGGCCGCCGACGACAAGCGGGACGGGGTCGAGAAGGAACGCACCGAGATCCTCGCCCTCATCAAGCAGCAGAAGAAGCTGCTCAAGAAGCTCGGCGCGTACCGTACCGGCGACCCGAACAGCACCGGTCTGAAGTACACGGGCCCCGCCTCGGGCAACGCCGCCGCCGTCCTCCGCTTCGCCTACGCCCAGATCGGCAAGCCGTACGTGTTCGGCGCCACCGGGCCCGGCGGCTGGGACTGCTCCGGCCTCACCCAGGCGGCGTGGCGGGCCGCGGGCGTCTCCCTCCCGCGCACCACCTGGTCGCAGTGGGCCTGGGGCGCCGCCCGCAAGGTCTCCGTGAACGACCTCCAGCCCGGCGACCTGATCTTCAGCAACGGGCTCGGCCACGTCGGCATCTACGCGGGCAACGGCAAGATGGTCCACGCCCCCCAGACCGGTGACGTGGTCAAGATCTCTCCGCTCACGGGCCGCAGCCTCGTGGGCGCGATCCGTCCGTAGCCGGCCCGTCCGCGGGTTACGCCGCGTCCCAGGTGACCGGGAGCCGGTGCACGCCGTAGATGTCGGAGTTGGTGCGCAGCGGCACGTCCTCGGGCGGGACAGCCAGGCGCAGCGTCGGGAACCGGGCGACCAGGGCGGGGAAGGCGACCCGCATCTGGACGCGGGCCAGCTGCTGGCCGAGGCACTGGTGGACGCCGTGGCCGAAGGACACGTGCCCGGCGGGCTGCCGGCGCAGGTCGAGGGTGTCGGGGTCGGCGAACCTGGCCGGGTCGCGGTTGGCGGCCTGGATGGAGACGGTGACGGACTCGCCGGCCCTGATCAGGTGGCCGTCCAGCTCGACGTCTGCCACCGCCGTCCGCACGCCGGTGTGGGGGATGCTCAGGTAGCGCAGCAGCTCCTCGACGGCCTGGTCGGTGCGGCCGGGGTCGGCGCGCAGGGCGGCGAGCTGGTCCGGGTGGCTCAGCAGGGCGAAGGTGCCCAGCGCGAGCATGTTGGCCGTGGTGTCGAGGCCGGCGCCCAGCAGCAGGGCTCCGATGTTGGTGAGCTCCTCGTCGGTGAGGTCGTCGGTGGTCAGGTCGCTGAGCAGGTCGTCGGTGGGCTGGGCGCGCTTGGCCAGCACCAGCTGGTGCAGGTAGCCCTGCAGGGCGGTCACGGCGGCGTACTGCGCCTCCGGTGTGGCGTCGTGGTCGTTCAGCGCCGCCGCGTGCCGCTGGAACATCTCGTGGTCGGCGTAGGGGACGCCGAGCAGCTCGCAGATCATCAGCGCGGGGATGGGCTGCGCGTACGCCTCCACCAGGTCCACCGGCGGGCCGTGCCGTTCCATGGCGTCCAGGTGCTCGGCGGTGATCTGCTCGACCCGCGCGGTCAGCAGGTTCATCCGGCGGACGGTGAACCTGCCGGTGAGCAGCTTGCGATAGCGGGTGTGCTCGGGCGGGTCCATCCCGATGAATATGCCGGGCGGGGCGGGCGGGGCCTGCCCGGCGTAGGCCGCTCCGGGCACCGGGGAGCGCATGAGGTCATGCCGTGAGCTGAAGCGGGTGTCGGCCGTCACGGCGCGGGCCAGGGCGTGGCTGGTCACCAGCCAGCCCACGTGCCCGTCGGGGTAGGTCATCCGGCTCAACGGCCGCTGCTCGCGCAGCCGCCCCAGCTCCTCGGGGGGATCGAACGGGCGGCCCGCGGGACGCGTCACGGGCAACCCCGCCAGGACGGGGAGGGATTCGGTCATCTCTGCTCCTTCTGGACCGGCTGGTCATCGAGATAGTACGTGTTCGACTGCTAGCAAAAGCTACGTTGCATTCAATGAATCTGTCAATCAGTGATTCGCCGATTTCCCTGTCTGGCCAGCTAAATAGAGTAGAGAATTGCAATGGACTTGAAGGTGAATGCAACGTCTCCCGTGTCTTTAGTTGCAATGAGGTGTGCACAAACGCAATACTGTCGCCCGGTGTGTCGAGCGGAAGAGCAAACGGGAGGCGAGTGCGGATGCCGGGAGGCAGGCTGACCTACGAGGACCGTCAGAGCATCGCCGCGGGGCTCGCCGAAAGGCTCGGGTACGCCGAGATCGCCAGGCGCCTCGGGCGGCCGACGTCCACGATCAGCCGGGAGGTGGCGCGCAACGGCGGGCCCGGCGGCTACCGGGCCGACCGGGCGCACCAGGCGACCGAAGGGCGCGCCCGCCGGCGCAGGCGGGCCCCGTCACCGGCGCCGCAGGTCGCCACCGGCGGATACGGGCGCGACCCGGAAGCGGTGCGCGACCTCGAGGAGGGCCTCACGGCGCTGCTGGTCCAGACCGGGGTCCCGCGGACGACGGCCAGGGTGCTCACCTGCCTGTACACCACCGACTCCGGCAGCCTCACCGCCGCCGAACTGGTCCAGCGGCTGCGGGTCAGCCCGGCGTCGATCTCCATGGCCGTCGGCTACCTCGAGGAGCAGGCGCTGCTCAGGCGCGAACGCGACCCCGGGCGGCGGCGCGAGCGGTACGTCATCGACGACGACGTCTGGTATCGAGCCTTTCTGGCGAGCGCCCAGATGACCGTCATGCTGGCCGACGCCGCCCGGGGCGGAGCCGACGTCCTCGGTGCCGCCACGCCCGCCGGCGCCCGGCTGGGGGACATGGGCCGGTTCCTCGGGTACCTCGGCGACGACATGGTCCAGACGGCCGAGCGCTGGTGGCAGATCTTCGTGGCACACCGGACGGCGGGCCGCCGGTACGGCGGGGCGGGTGACCCTTGCCACGTGACGGATGTGACAAGAGTTACAGATGGGACCTGACTCGAACCTGTGTCGTCAACTGTGAGCAGGGTCACATTTGAGTAACGACGGCCTGGCTTCCAGCAGGCATTCGTCCCCTTACTGACACCTTTATCTGATCTTTACAGGCTGACTCGGACTTTGCCAGCTCCAGAACTTTCGGCGTAGCTTCTGGCCGTCGCGGTGCCAAGCCATGGCGCCGCGAATCGACATCGGTCCCCCCGATGTGGACGAGATAGTCATCCGCTGGCCCGCCGCCACTCCCACCGAGCACGACACCCGGCGGTGAGGCCTGCCGAATCCGTGCAGCCAGGAGGCACGGAGCCGGGGACCCAGCGATCCCGTTCCCCAGGGATCAGGGGTGAATCGGCGCGTTACGCGCCGTAGGGCGACTTCCAGGCCCGAATCCGTCAGCTAACCCGGTAGGCGTTCGTGGAAGATCCAAGGAGAAATCCTGTCTACCCACCCGCATAACCCCCGTCTGTCCCGTTTTGCCGTGAGTGGCGTTGCGCTCACGATGTCCGTGGCGGCTGGAGGGCTGATCCTCCATGCCCCGGCGGCGCAGGCGGCGACGACGAGCGAAAGGGCCGGCACTTCCACGACCGCGGCGGCGAAGACCGTCGGGACCGCGAAGACGGCCACGGTTTCTCGGCAGATGGCGAAGGCCCGCAAGGCCGTCGCCGTGGCCAAGGAGCAGGTCGGTGACCCCTACCGGTTCGGCGGCACCGGGCCTGGCTCGTTCGACTGCTCCGGACTCGTCCAGTACGCCTGGAAGAAGGCCGGAGTGAAGATCCCGCGCGTGACGAACAGCCAGTTCGCGCGCATCAAGAAGAAGATCTCCTGGAAGAGTCTCAAGCCGGGCGATCTGATGTTCTTCCGCGGGCTCGGACACGTCGGCATGTACGTCGGCCATGGCAAGATGATCCACTCGCCGAGGACCGGCGAATCGGTGCGTATCGACAAGCTCGGCGGCTGGCGCAAGGCGTCGTTCGTCGGCGCGGTACGTCCCGGCCTGTGACCGATCACGAAACGCCCCGCCCCTGCCAGGGGCGGGGCTTTCGCGTGCCGTCATCCGGCAGGCCGCCTTCCACCGTGGCGCTCCGCGGCCTTGCGGGCGGTGCCAGGTTTCGCGCCCGCGGCAGGCCGCGTTCCGCTGTGGCGCTCCGCGGCTTTGCGGGCGGTGCCAGGTTTCGCGCCTGCGGCAGGCCGCGTTCCGCTGTGGCGCTCCGCGGCTTTGCGGGTGGTGTCCGGTTTCGCGCCTGCGGCAGCACGGTCTTGACGATTGGGGGCCTGCGTTCCCCGCGCTGTGACCTGCGGCCTCGCGGCCGTCTCCGGTCGGCCGGGCCGCTACGATCTGGCATGGTGTCCGTGCAGGTGAGCCGTCGAGCCGCGCTGGCGGGGGTGGTGCTCCTCGCGGCGGCCTCGGCCAGCGCGCCGCCGGGCGGCCCGCTCGCGCATGACGGGCTCCGAGATCTCTGGCCTGACGGAGCCCGGACCGTGCGCGGCGCCCGATCGCTGGTCGTGGGGCATCACGCCGACGCCGGGCTGCTCCGTGACCTGGCACGCAGGGCCGACGCGGCGGGGGAGCGGGTCTCGGCCGTCCTGGGCGGCCAGGTGCGCCCGCTGGTGCTCGTCCCCGACTCCACCGCCGACGGCGCCCGCCTGGCGGGGCTGACAGGGGTGGCCGGGCTCGACGGGCTGGCCGCCGTCGCCGACGACGGCCGGGTGATCGTGCTGCCCACCGCGTTCGCCCGGCTCACCCCCACCGGCCGGGACGTCGTCCTCACCCACGAGCTGACGCACGTCGCCGCGGGCACCGACCACCTGCCCACCTGGCTGTACGAGGGCTTCGCCGACTACGTGGGCTACCGCGACGCGGGCCTCGCCGTCCCGGTGGCCGCGGCCGAGCTGGCCGCAGAGGTCCGGGCCGGGCGGCTGCCGCGCGAGCTCCCCGGGCCCGCCGCGTTCGCGGCGCGTGAGCCGGGACGGCTGGCGCGCGCGTACCAGGAGGCGTGGCTGGCGTGTCGCTTCCTGGCCGGACGGTTCGGCGAGAGGACCCTGGTGAGGCTCTACCGTGATGCCCAGAGCCGCGGCGTCGACGCGGCTCTGGCGGCGCTCGGCCTCTCGGTCGAGACACTGACGGCACGGTGGCGCGACTACGTGCGGGACGAGCTGGCGTAAGGGGACGCAGATGGACGATCGTCAGGACGTGAACGACATGCCCGACGCGGGCCCGCCCAGATCCGCCGCCCAAGGCCGGCAGGCCGCTTCAGCCGCCTCCGAACTGGGCGCTCCAGCCGACTCCGGAACGCCCGGCCCGGCTGACACCGAACCGGGTATCCCAGCCGACCCCGTCCCGGATCCCCCGGACGGCACCGAGGCCGGGGGCACCGAGTCCGGCGGCGCCGAATCTGGCGACACCGAGTCCGGGGGCAGGGAGAGCGGCGGGCGGCCGGGGGAGCCGGAGACTGAGGAGTGGCTGGACCGGCGTGCGCGGCGGCAGGCCGGGGGCGCGTTGATGGTGCTCGGGGCCGCCATCCTGGCGGTGGCGGCGTTCAGCACGCCCTGGCGGGTGCTGCCGCCCGGGGCGCCGGACGTCCCGCCAGACCCCGCGAGAGACTTCACCGCCGCGCAGATCGCCAGGGCCGACGCCTTCGACGCCGCCACCGCCATCCCCGGCTATCTCTCGCTGGCGCTCACCGTCGTCTTCGCGGGCCTGCTCGTCGTCACCCCGTTCGGCGCCAGGGTGCTGGGCCGGCTGCGTGGCCCCTGGTGGCTGCGGGTGATCGAGGGCGTGCTGCTGCTGACCGCGATCAGGGAGGCCCTGCGGTGGCCGCTCGGCATGTGGGTCGAGACACGGCTGCGCGCCTACGGCCTGTCGACGCAGGACTGGGCCGGCTGGACGGCCGACAGGCTGAAGAACCTCGCCGTCAACGTGGTGCTGCTGTCGATCATGCTGGTGGTGCTGGTGGCGCTGGCCCGCAGGTTCAGGCGGTGGTGGCTGCCGGCCGCCGTCGGCGCGTTCCTGTTCACGGTGGCCGCCTCGTTCGTCTACCCGGTGGTGTTCGAGCCGCTGTTCAACGACTTCCACGCCATGCCCGCCGGCCCGCTGAGGACGAACCTGCTCGCCATGGCCGAGCGCGACCACGTCCCGGTCGAGGACGTGCTGGTCGCCGACGCCTCCCGGCGCACGACCGCGCTCAACGCCTACGTGTCGGGCTTCGGCGCCACCCGTCGCATCGTCGTCTACGACACGCTGCTCCAGGCTCCCCAGCCCCAGGTGGAGCTGGTGGTGGCGCACGAGCTCGGGCACGCCAAGCGCGGCGACGTCCTGACCGGCACGCTGATCGGCGGGCTGGCCGCCGCGTTCGGCTCGATCCTGCTGTACGTGGTGTTCGGCGCGGTACGCCGGCGCACCGGGGTCGTCTCGGTCGCCGACCCGCGGGCGGTGGGCGTCCTCATGGGCCTGATGAGCCTGGGCACCCTGCTGTCGGGCCCGGCCCAGAACGTCGTCAGCCGCCACATCGAGGCCCGCGCCGACGTGCACGCCCTCGACCTGACCCGCGACCCCGTCACCTTCGCCGCCATGCAGAAGCGCCTGGCCGTGACCAACATCTCGGACGTTTCTCCCAATCTCTTCGACTACCTGATGTACGCCTCGCACCCCACCGCTCCCGAGCGCATCGCCATCGCCCGGTCCTGGGCACGGCTGAACGGCGTCGGCGAGCCGTGACCGGGGTGGTGTTCGTCACCAACGACTTCCCGCCCAGGCCCGGTGGCATCCAGTCGTTCGTGCACGGCCTGGCGCTGCGCACCCCCGGCGTGGCCGTCTACGCCCCTGCCTGGCGGGGGGCCGCGGAGTTCGACCGGCGCCAGCCGTACCGGATCGTCCGGCACCCCACCTCGCTGATGCTGCCCACGCCCGAGGTCGCGCGGACCGCGGCCAGGCTGGTCGCCGAGGAGGGCGCGCGGACGGTGGTGTTCGGCGCGGCGGCCCCCCTCGGCCTGCTCGCGCCGAAGCTGCGCGCGGCCGGGGCGCGGCGCGTGGTGATGCTGACCCACGGCCACGAGGCGTCGTGGGCGAGCGCCCCGCTGTTCCGCGCCGCGCTGCGCAGGATCGGCGAGCATGCGGACGTGGTCACCTACCTGGGCGAGTACACCCGCACCCGGTTGGCCGCGGCGATCCCGCCCGGGAAGCTGGTACGGCTGGCGCCCGGCGTCGACACCGGCCAGTTCCATCCCGGGGCCGCCAGGGCCGAGCTGGGCCTGGACGGCAGGCCGGTCGTGGCGTGCGTGTCCAGGCTGGTGCCGCGCAAGGGCCAGGACCAGCTCATCAGGGCCTGGCCGCGGGTGCTGCGCGCGGTGCCCGGCGCGGTGCTGCTGATCGTGGGCGGCGGCCCGTACCGGAAGACGCTCGTCCGGCTCGCGCGGGGGCAGGAGTCGATCCGCTTCACCGGAACCGTCCCTGCGGCGTGCCTGCCGGGCTACTACGCCGCCGCCGACGTGTTCGCCATGCCGTGCCGCACCAGGCTGCGCGGCGTGGACGTCGAAGGGCTCGGCATCGTGTTCCTGGAGGCGTCCGCGACCGGCCTGCCGGTGGTGGCGGGGGCCTCGGGCGGCGCGCCCGAGGCCGTGCGGCAGGGCGAGACGGGCCTCGTGGTCGACGGAGCCGACGCGGACGAGATCGCCGCCGCCCTGATCGACCTGCTCCAGGACCCCGGCCGCGCCAGGAAGATGGGCGAGGCGGGCCGCGACTGGATCGTCCGCGAGTGGACCTGGGACGAGGTCGCCGCCCGCTTCCGCGCCCTGCTCTGAGCCGTGTTCGACCTTTCTGCTCAGCCCTTCGTCGCGCCGAGCGTCAGCCCGGCGACGAACTGTTTGTGCAGCATCTGGAAGACGATCAGCGTCGGCAGCGCCACCAGCACGGACCCGGCCGCCAGCAGGTTGTAGTCGGTGAAGAACTGGCCGCGCAGGTTGTTCAGCGCCGAGGTGACGGGCAGCTTGTCGCCCGACGACATCAGCACCAGCGCCCACAGGAAGTCGTTGTACATCCAGGTGAACTGCAGCGTGGACAGCGCCGCCAGCACCGGACGGCACAGCGGCAGCGTCAGCTGCCAGTACCGCCGCCACACGCCGGCCCCGTCCACCAGCGCCGCCTCGGTGATCTCCTCGGGGATCGTGCGCATGAAGTTGGCCATCACGAACACGCAGAACCCGAACTGGAAGGCCACGTGGATGAGGATCAACCCCAGGTAGGAGTCGTAGAGCGACTGCGAGTCCGACAGCCACGACGGCAGCGGGATCAGCGTGTACAGCGTGTAGAGCGGGGTGATCAGCACCTGCGGCGGCAGCAGGTTGCCCGCGGTGAACACGATCAGCAGCACCTTGCGGCCGGGGATGCGCAGGCGGGCGATCGCGAACGCCGTGAACGAGGCGAGCATGAGGGTGATCAGCATGCCGGGCACCACGATGATCAGCGTGTTCAGGTAGTAGCGGGGCAGCTCCGCCTGGCTCCACGCCTGCCCGTAGTAGTCGAGCGTCAGGTGCTCGGGCAGCGAGAAGTAGCCGAGCCTGGCGGTCTCGTCGTACGGCCTGAGCGAGGCGTACACGGCCAGCGCGAGCGGCAGCAGCCAGCCCAGCGCCACCAGCGTGAGAAAGGCGTACAGCAGGACGCGCAGCGGGCGCACCGGGCGGCGCGGGGACCCGCGCCGCCGCTGGACGGGGTCGGTGGCGACGGGCGCGGTGAGCGTCATCGTTCCTCCCTGAAGAGCTGCGACAGGTACGTGACGATGAACCCGATCGAGATCGCCAGCAGGATGACCGCGATCGCCGAGCCGAACCCGATCCTGCTCGCCTCGCCCACGATGTTCTCGGTGACCAGCACCGACAGCAGTTCCAGGCCGTTCCTGCCCTTGTTGATGGCGTAGACGATGTCGAACGCCCGCAGCGCCTCGATCACCGTGATGACCAGCACGATCACGTTGACCGGCCGCAGCGTCGGGAACACCACGCGGAAGAACGACTGGGCCTCGCTGGCCCCGTCGATCGCCGCGGCCTCCTTCAGCGCCGGGTCCACCGCCTTCAGCCCCGCCAGATAGATGATCATCACGTAGCCGACATGCCGCCACGCGGCCGCGACCATGACCACCCAGATGTTGATCGACGGGTCGCCGAGCCAGTCGACGCTCAGCCCGGTCACCGCGTTCAGCACGCCGTAGTCGGAGGAGTACACGAGCTGCGCGATGAACCCCACCACGGCCAGCGACAGCACGACGGGCATGTACAGCGCGCTCTGGTACACCCGCGACAGGCGCAGCCGCCGGTCGAGCAGCACCGCGCAGAACAGCCCGAACGGGGTCGCGATCAGCCCGAGGAAGCCGAGCCAGAGCAGGTTGTTGCGGACCGCCGACCAGAACGGCGGGTACTCGCCGGCCAGGTCGGCGTAGTTCTGCCCGCCCACCCACCTGATCGGCCCGATGCCGTTCCAGTCGGTGCCGGACAGCGCGACCGAGGCCAGCGTGGGCCCCCAGATGAGGCCCACGTTGACGATGACGGCCACCCCCAGACCGATGACCAGGATGGTCACGTCGCGGCCGGAGTAGCGACGGGTCTTGACTGCCATCAGCGGAAGATGTTCGCCTTCTGCTTCTCGATGCTCGACAGCAGCGAGTCGATCTCGGCGGGCTTGGCGACGAACGACTGCAGCGACGGGATCATCACCGTGGAGGCGAAGTCGGGCCGGGTGTCGCGGTCGAGGAACTGCGCGATGTGCGTGGCCTTGCTGACCAGCTCGGCGCCGCGTTTCTGCAGCGCGCTGTAGCCGCTGGTGTCAGCCTTGGAGCTGGCGGCCAGCGTGCCGGGGTCCAGCTTGGTGGCGACGTTCTGCGAGGACGCCTGCGCCAGGTGCTTGAGCAGCGCTTTCGCGCCGTCCACGTTCTTGGCCTTGGCCGAGATCATGTAGCCGTCGATGGGCGCGTCGATCGAGTCCGTGCCGAAGGCGGGGTTGATCTCGGGGAAGGTGAAGAAGTCGAGGTCGTCGCGCTCGTTCTCCGGGAACTGCTGGGCGACGAACATGCCGAGCAGGTACATGCCGGTCTTCTTCTGCTGGAGCGACTGCCCGGCCTCCTGCCAGGTACGGCCCAGCGCCGCGGGCTGGTGGTACTCCATCAGCCCGCGCCAGGTGTCGAAGACCTGCTTGACCTTGGGGTCGGTCCACGACTCCTTGCCCGCCATGAGCGAGATGTGGAAGTCGTAGCCGTTGGTCCGCATGTTCAGGATGTCGAACGTGCCCATCGCGGGCCAGCCGTCCTTGTCGGCGAACGCGATCGGGATCAGCCCGTCGGCCTTCATCTTCTTGGCCAGGGCGGTGAACTCGTCCAGCGTCTTGGGCGGTTGGTAGCCCTTCTCCTGCCAGACGCTCTTGCGGTAGAAGACCGCCCACGGGTAGTAGGTGAACGGGACGAAGTACTGCTTGCCGTCGATGCCGGTGGAGGCGGCCTTGAAGGCGGGCGTGTAGTCGCCGCCGATCTCCCGCCACACGTCCGAGACGTCGGTGGCCAGGCCCTGCTCGGCGAAGAACTGCATGCGGTAGCCCGCGAACCAGGTGAACACGTCGTCGGGCGTGCCCTTGAGGTAGCGGTTGATGTTCTCCTGGAACGTGTTGTGGTCCACGGTGTTGATCTTCACCTGGGCCTGGGTGAAGGCCTTGGCCACGGTGTCGAGGGACTTCTTCGGGATCTCGTCGGAGGCGTTGGAGCCCAGCGTGACGGTCCCGAGGCCGCTGGACGAGCTGCCGGGCGCGGGCTTGTCCGAGCTGCACGCAGCCAGGACGGCAGGGACTCCGAACGCGGCTGCCGTCCCCAGGAGCAGGTTTCGGCGGGAGATGCGCTGGCGTGGGGTCATGGTGGTTCCTCCTTGACCGGACCCTCAGATTCCCCCGAGTTCGCTCACTTTCCTTCACTGAAAAGCACGCATTTCGCCCTGTCAACGCACGCTTTCGCGACGATGGCACGAGCTCTCCGCGAAGCCTCTCAAGTAAAGAAGGTTTATTACCAAAAAGGGACCATGAACCGCCACGATCGGGCAAGACCCATCAGTGTCACGAATGCATTTCGACATGTTTCCCCACGCTCGGACTTGAACTCCCGAGAGCGCGTGTCATGATTCGAACCGAACGGGTATGTCGGAACCTGTTTGGGTCTGGTGATGCGATGCTCGCCCCGCAGCGGCAGCAGGCGATCCTGGAACTCGTCCGGCTCAATGGCGGCGTCCGGGTCGTCGAGCTGGTACGCGCCTTCGGCGTCTCCGACATCACGATCCGCCGTGACCTGGAGGCGCTCGCCGAGCGCGGCCTGCTGGCCAAGGTGCACGGCGGCGCCACCGTTGTCGGCTCCACCGGCATCGGCTCCACCGACGAGCCCGGCTTCACCGCCAAGTCCGGCCACCAGCAGGAGGAGAAGCGGGCCATCGCGCGCCGCGCCGCGAGCATGGTCCGGCCCGGCACCGCCGTGGCCCTGTCGGCGGGCACCACGACCTGGACCCTCGCGCACCAGCTCGTGACCATCCCCGGCCTGACCGTGGTGACCAACTCGGTGCGGATCGCCGACGTCTTCCAGCGCGCGGGCCGGCCGGACCAGACGGTCGTCCTCACCGGGGGCGTCCGCACCCCGTCGGACGCGCTCGTCGGCCCGGTGGCGGTGGCCGCGATCCGGCTGCTCAACGTGGACGTGCTCTTCCTCGGCGTGCACGGAATGACCGCCAGGGCCGGGTTCACCACCCCCAACATGATGGAGGCGGAGACCGACCGCGCCCTGGTGGAGGCCGCCGGCAGGCTCGTCGTCCCGGCCGACCACACCAAGTGGGGGACGGTCGGGATCAGCACCATCGCCAGGTTCGCCGAAGCGGACGTCGTCATCTCCGACGCCGGGCTCCCCGAATCGGCCCGCCAGGCGCTGGCGGAGCACGTCGGCGAACTGGTCATCGCCTGACGAACCCTGCTCGGGCGGGCCGGCCGGTGATCCTACCTTTGGGTGCGCCGAGGTGTCGGTTGGAGCGCGATCGCCGGGCATGCCTTGACAATTGTGACGCAGGCCACATAGAAGTGATCCTACCTATCGCGGGATTGCACGCCTACATTGCCGGTATGCGTCGCGGCACACCCCCGTAATGATCGGATGAGTTGGGTCCCCCAGGAAGGGTGGCACGGTGAACAAGGTGTTCGCGGCGGGTGCGATGACACTCGCCGTCGCTCTGGGGCTCAGCGCCTGCTCCAGCACGTCCGGCGGAGGCCAACCCTCGTCGGCGTCCGGAATGCAGAAGGTCTCCTTCCTGGTCTTCCCGTCGCCGAACCTGCCCGAGTCGTACTGGAAGGCCCAGGTCGACCTGGTGACGAAGGCCAACCCGGACCTGGAGGTCGAACTGGTCGCGGCGCCTTCGGAGTCGGAGCGCAACGACTACGCCAAGCAGCTCGCGGCCTCCGGCCAGCTTCCCGACGTGCAGATCGGCATGCAGGACCTGATCGCCCTGGAACCCAGCCTGGCGACCTGGACGGACGCGGAACTGAAGGACTTCCTCTGCCCCGCCTGCGGCGCCGTCAACGGCAAGATCCTCCAGTTGCCGACCAACACGCAGACGATCCCGAACGTCTACTACAACAAGAAGCTCTTCCAGCAGGCCGGGATCGCCGAGCCGCCGAAGACCTACGCCGAGCTGCTGGCCGACGCCGAGAAGCTCAAGGCCAAGGGCATCACCCCGTTCGTCAGCGGCGGCGTGTTCGTCACGTCCCAGCCCTGGACCGCCATCCTGGCCACCGACCTGTACGCCAAGACGCCCGACTGGATGACCAGACGCCGCAAGGGCGAGGTGAAGTTCGCGGGCGACCCGGCCATGAAGGCCGCCACCCAGAAGTTCGCCGACCTCGCCGCCAAGGGCTACCTCGACAAGCGGCAGATCGGCCAGGACTACCCCAAGACCCAGGAGGCGTTCCTCGGCGGCAAGGGCGCGATGTACCCGATGGGCAGCTGGTTCGCCGCGGCGGCCGACCAGTCGCCCATGAAGGACGACATCGGCGTCTTTCCCTGGCCGAGCGACGACGGCAGCCTGCACATGCCGACCTTCACCGGCGGCGGCCTGTCCGTCAGCGCCACCGCCAAGAACCCGGCGGCCGCCAAGAAGTTCGCGCTGGCCTTCCAGCTGACCAAGGAGAACCTGGACGCTTCGGTCAAGGCCGACGCGCTCTTCCCCGCCATCAAGGGCTACACCCCGCCGTCCGACACGGGCCCGGTCTTCAAGGCCGTCTACGACCTGTGGCAGAAGGCGCTCAGCGAGAAGGCCACCGTCCCGGCCTTCAGCTGGGAGGCGGGCGATGTGGGGATGCTGCCCGGCATGCAGGGCAAGTTCTGGTCCACCGCCCAGGACCTGGTCAGCGGTAAGAAGACGGTCGACCAGGCGCTGTCGTTCCTCGACACCGAGTGGGAGAAGACCGGCTGACAGGGCAGGCGGCCCCGCCCCCCGACAGAGGAGGACTCTGGCTTTCGATGGCCGTTGACACCACCCGTCGCAGTCCCGGCCGCGCCGGAAGCCCGGCGCGCGGGCGCCGATCCGGCCCCAGGCGCCCCGTGGGGCCGGGACTGTGGCACTTCCTGACCTTCGCCGCGCCCGGCACTCTCATCTACCTCTGCCTGGTGCTGCTGCCCATCGCGCTGAGCTTCGGCTACAGCCTCACCAACCAGGCGCTGCTCAGGCCGCACACGCAGTTCGTCGGGCTGCGCAACTACCAGCTGCTGCTCCAGGACGACACGTTCCTGCAGTCGCTGAAGGTCACCACGATCCTCTCGCTGATCGTGGTCGTCGTCCCGAACGTGCTCGGCGTGGCCATCGCCGTCCTGCTCGACCGCCGCGGCTGGCTCTACAACGCGCTGCGCAGCGTCTTCTTCACTCCGATGGTGATCAGTTCGGTGGTCATCAGCGTCATCTGGACGCGCATCCTGGCCGACGACGGACCCGTCAACCAGGCGCTGCGGGCGCTCGGCGTGAGCGAGCCGCCCGGCTGGCTGTCGGACCCCGACATCGCGCTCTACTCGCTGTCGTCGATCGTCTGCTGGCAGATGCTCGGCTTCTGCGTCGTCGTCTACCTCGCCGGGCTCCAGGGCGTGCCCCAGGAGCTGGCCGAGGCCGCGGCGATCGACGGCGCGGGAGCGGTGCGGCGGTTCTGGAACGTCACCTGGCCGCTGCTGGCCCCCGCGCTGACCATCAACACGGTGGTGTTGCTGATCTCCGCCTTCAAGATCTTCGACCATGTCAAGGTCATCACGAACGGCGGGCCCGGCACCGGCACCACGGCGAGCGTGGCGTTCGTCGTGCTCCAGGAGGGCTTCGTGGAGAACCGCACCGGCTACGCCTCGGCCGAGGCGGTCGTCATGCTGATCATCATCGCGGCGCTGTCGGTGGTCTCGCTGCGGATCCTGCAGCGCAGGGAGGTGCAACTGTGACCCGGTCGACCGTGCCCTGGCTGCGCCCGCTGGCCGCGCTGGCCGTCGGCGCGCTGTTCTTCATTCCGCTCTACATCGCGCTGATCAACGTCTTCAAGGAGAGCAGGCAGGTCGCGAGCGGCGCCATGTCCCTGCCGATCCCGCCCACCTTCGACAACCTGTCGCGCGTCCTGACCAGCCCCGACAGCCTGTTCTGGTCGTCCCTGCGCACCAGCGTGCTGGTCACCGGGCTGTCGATCATCATCCTGACGCTGCTGTCGGCCATGCTCGGCCACTACCTCGCCAGGCACTCCGGCTGGTGGTCGAAGGCCATCATGGTGCTGCTGCTGTGCGGGCTGATGATCCCGCCGCAGGTGATCCTGATCCCGATCACGCAGGTGCTGAAGGCGCTCGGGCTGATGTCGACGCTCCAGGGGCTGGTGCTGTTCAACGTCGGCTACTACGTCCCGTTCGGGGTCTTCGTCTTCTCCGGGTTCATGAAGGGCGTGCCCCGTGAGCTGGAGGAGGCCGCGGCCATCGACGGGGCCACCCGCTGGCAGACGTTCTGGCGCATCGTGTTCCCGCTGCTGCGGCCCGCCACGGCCAGCGTGCTGATCTTCCTCGGCGTGTGGATCTGGAACGACTTCCTCAACCCGCTCATCATCTACGGGCCGCGCGAGGGCACCACGATCATGACAGGCATCTACAAGTCGCTCGGGCAGTACGCGGCGGACTTCGGCGGGATGTTCGCGCTGATGTTCCTGGCCACGCTGCCCATCCTGATCTTCTACCTGCTGTTGCAGAAGCAGTTCGTCAAGGGCCTGACGGGCGGCGCGACCAAGGGCTGACGCGGCGGGAGACCCCGCGTCCGGGCCCGGACGCGCCTCCGGCGTGGTGCGGACGCGCCGCACCACGCCGGAGGCGGGTCGCTAGTTGCAGTCGAACTTGCGCTGGATGGAGACGAGGATGTCCATCATGTCGGACTGAGTCCGCTGCATCGTCTTCATGCCCTCTTGTAGAGACCTCTGGCCCTTCTCCAGGTCGGTGACCTTGTCGTCCAGAGAGGCGACGTCGCTCTTCAGCATGGTGACGTCGCTCTTCAGCATGGTGACGTCGTGCTGCAAGGAGGTGACCTTGCCGTCGAGGACCTTCACGCGGTCGCCCACGCCGTTGATCCGCTCGGTGAGCTGCTGGCCGAGTTCCATCTGATCGGCACGAATCTGAATCATCTCCTTCTCGATCGCAGTGGTGAACTTGATGCCTGCGTCCTTGATGGTCAAGGGGCCCTCCCCTACCGTTGTCGGTAGGGACCGGGGATGTTAGGGATCTCCGGTCCCGTTTCTTTGCCCGCAGAGTAGCTGAGAGATTCCCGCCGCGATAGGCGTTTCTCGGTGCTGTTCTGGCTTATGGGGGACCGGTGAATCCGCTGGTCAGGATATGTCCGTACATGTCCGCACCCTGCTGGCGGCCAGCCGCCCACGACGCCCTGGCCGGCCTCGTGGCCGCGACGGAGTCCGCGGGTCAGGCGGTCGGGTCGTAGAGGGCGTCCACGTCCTTGGCGAAGTCGCGCATGACGATGTCGCGCTTGATCTTGAGGGTCGGGGTCAGGTGGCCGCTCTCCTCGGTGATGTCCGCGTCCAGGATCGTGAACTTCTTGATCTGCTCAGGCCGCGAGACCATCGCGTTGGCCCGGTCGACCGCGCCCTGCACCTCCGCCAGGATCCGCGGGTCCGTGCGCAGCTCCGCGAGCGTGGCCGAGGCCAGGCCGTTGGCCGGCTGCCAGTGCTCGAGGGCCTCGTGGTCCAGGGTGATCAGGGCGGCCACGAAGGGACGGTTGTCGCCGACGACCATGGCCTGGGAGATCAGCGGGTGAGCCCGCAGGGAGTCCTCCATCGGGCCCGGGGCGACGTTCTTGCCCGCCGCCGTCACCAGGATCTCCTTCTTGCGGCCGGTGATGCGCAGGTAGCCGTCGGAGTCCAGCTCGCCGACGTCGCCCGTGTGGAACCACCCGTCGTCGTCGATCACGTCGGACGTCGCCTGGTCGTTGTTCCAGTAGCCGTCGAAGATGTGGCGGCCCTTGACCAGGATCTCGCCGTCGTCGTCGATGCGCACGGTCACGCCCGGCAGCGGCTTCCCGACCGTGCCGATCTTGTTGCCTCCGGGCATGTTGACCGTGCTGGGGGCGGAGGTCTCGGTCAGGCCGTAGCCCTCGAACACCTCGATGCCGACACCCCTGAAGAAGTGCCCGAGCCGTTCGCCCAGCGCGGAGCCGCCGCAGATCGCGGCTGACAGCCTGCCGCCGGTGGCCGCGCGGAGTTTGCCGTACACGAGCCTGTCGAACAGCGCCCGCTGCAGCCGCAGGCCCAGGGGCGCGCCGCCGGAGCTCTCCGCCTTGCTCCACGCGACCGCCACGTCGACCGAGCGGGCGAAGATCTTGCCCTTGCCGCCCGCGATGGCCTTCTGCTCGGCGCCGTTGTAGACCTTCTCGAAGACGCGCGGGACGCCCAGCAGGAACGTCGGCCTGAAGTCCTGCAGGTCGGGAGCGACGTTCTTCATGTTCGGGGTGTGCGCGAGGATCGCTCCCGCCTCCACCAGCGCCACCTGGATCAGGCGGGCGAGGATGTGCGCGAGCGGCAGGAACAGCAGCGCCGCCGGCTCGTCGGTGGCGAAGATCGACTCCATCGGCCCCGACACCGCGTTCCTGGCGTTGAACAGCAGGTTGTCGTGGGTGATACGGCAGCCCTTCGGCCTGCCGGTGGTGCCCGAGGTGTAGACGACCGTGGCCAGGTCGGCGGACGTGACCCCGGCGCGGCGCTCCAGCACCTCGGAGTCGTCGAGCTCGGAACCGTCGAGCGGGCCGTCGAGGGACAGGGCCGACTCGACCCGCCAGACCGACTTCAGCTCGGGCGCGGCCGCGCGGACCGTCTCCTCGTGCGTGTCGAGCTCGACGAAGGCCGCCTTCGCGCCGCTGTCGGACAGGATCCACCTGACCTGCTCGACCGAGGACGTCTCGTAGATCGGCACCGAGACCGCGCCGACCGACCAGATCGCGTAGTCGATCAGGGTCCACTCGTAGCGCGTGCGCGACATCAGCGCGACCCTGTCGCCGTGCTCGACACCCGCCGCGATCAGCCCCTTGGCGAGCGCGACCACCTGGTCGCGGAACTCGCTCGCGGTGACGGCCGCCCAGCCCTCGCCCACCTTGCGCCGCAGGGCGATGGCGCCGGGCTCCTGCTCGCCCCGCCTGAAGACCGTGTCGGGCAGGCTCGCGGAGACAGGCACATCCACCAGCACGGGGACGTTGTACTCGCGCACGGATCAACTCCTCTTCTGGGACGGCCTGGACGTTACCGCGTTAAGTTACGCGCCGGTAGCCTCGTCATTGATGCGTTATGAAGGGCTTTCGTCACGCTAGCAGCCACAGTCATAGGATTTCCCCCATGAAGGTCCATGTAGTCAGCGACGTGCACGGCAGGGCCGACGCGCTGGCCAGGGCCGGAGACGGCGCCGACGCGCTGATCTGCCTCGGCGACCTGATCCTCTTCATCGACTACGACGACCACGCGCAGGGCATCTTCCCCGACCTGTTCGGCGCGGAGAAGGCCGCCGAGTTCATCGCCCTGCGCACCGCCAAACGCTTCGACGAGGCCAGGGCCATGTCGGCCGCGCTGTGGGCCGCCCTCGACGGCGACCCACGCGAGCACATCGAGCGGAACGTCCGCAAGCAGTACGCCGACCTGTTCGCGGCCATGCCCGCCCCCGCCTACCTCACCTACGGCAACGTGGACCTCCCGCGCCTGTGGCCCGACTACCTGCGCGAAGGCCACCGGGTGCTCGACGGGGAGACGGTGGAGATCGGCGGGCTGCGGTTCGGGTTCGTCGGCGGCGGCCTCAGGACCGACTACCGCACGCCGAACGAGATCAGCGACGAGGAGTACGCCGCCAAGGTGGAGGCGGTCGGCGAGGTGGACGTGCTCTGCTGCCACATCCCGCCCGCGGTGCCCGAGTTGCTCTACGACGTCGTCGCCAGGCGCTTCGAGCGCGGCAGCGAGGCCACCCTGGAGGCGATCAGGCGCACGCAGCCGCGCTACGCGCTCTTCGGCCACGTCCACCAGCCGCTCCACCAGCGCACCCGCATCGGACGGACCGAGTGCGTGAACGTCGGCCACTTCCGCGGAAAGGGCGTTCCGTTCGTCCTCGAATGGTGACCTGACCGAACGGCGGGCCGAGTCCAGCGGTACGCCGCAAGTAGCGGATTCTGCATTACGGTGGTCGCATGGCTGATCGCACCACTTCGAGCATCACCATCGACGCCGATCGGGCCGCCGTGATGGCGGTCATCGCCGACTTCGACTCCTACCCCGAATGGGCCGGCCAGGTGAAGAACGCCGAGGTCGTCATCGCCGGCTCCGACGGCAGGCCGGAGGCGGTGCGGTTCGTCCTCGACGCCGGCGTGATCAGCGACACCTACACGCTCGGCTACACCTGGCAGGACGACCAGAGCGTCACCTGGCAGGTGAGCGAGCCGGGCCGGATGGTCTCCGAGCTCATGGGCAGTTACCGGCTCTCCGACACGGGCAGGGGCATCGAGGTGACGTACGAGCTGTCCGTCGACCTCAAGGTGCCGATGATCGGCATGATCAAGCGCAAGGCGGAGAAAGTGATCGTGGACACCGCGCTCAAGGGCCTCAAGAAGCGCGTCGAAGGGCGCTGAGTTGAACCCGCGGGTTCTGCTCTTCACGGGCAAGGGCGGCGTCGGCAAGACCACGGCGGCCGCGGCGACCGCCACGCTCGCGGCCAGTCGCGGCCTGAAGACACTCGTCGTGTCCACCGACACCGCGCACTCGCTGGCCGACGCGCTCGGCGTCGAGCCCGGAGAGGTCGCGCCGGGGCTCCACCTGCACCAGGTCGACACCCAGAAGACGCTGGAGCGCCACTGGGGCGAGCTGCAGCAGTACGCCAAGGGGCTGCTCGCCGAGCTGGGCCTGGACGAGGTCACGTCCGAGGAGATCACCATCCTGCCCGGGGCCGAGGAGGTGATCGCGCTCCTGGAGCTGCGCGAGCACGCCCAGGCGGGAAGCTGGGACGTCATCGTCGTCGACTGCGCGCCCACCGCCGAGACGCTGCGGCTGCTCGCGCTGCCCGAGGCGCTCGACTGGCACATGACCAGGCTGATGCCCGTCGGCCGCAAGATCATGAAGCTGGTGTCGCCGTTCGTCAGGAGCGTCGCCAGGGTCACCGCGCCCGGCGAGGAGGTCATGAGCGCCGGCGAGCGCTTCCACCGCGGCCTGCTGGAGGTGCGCGAGCTGCTCACCGGCGAGCACGCCTCGGTGCGGCTGGTGCTCACGCCGGAGTCCGTCGTGCTCGCCGAGGCCAGGCGCACGCTGACATCACTGAACCTGTACGGCTACCGCGTCGACGCCGTCATCGCCAACCGGGTCTTCCCCGGCGAGGGCGCCGACGAGTGGCGCGCCCAGTGGGTGGCGGCCCAGTCGAGACTGCTGGCCGAGGCCGAGGAGTCGTTCGCGCCGCTGCCCGTCCACATCGTGCCGTACCTGCCCGCCGAGCCGGTGGGCAAGGACGCGCTGGCCGCCGTCGGCGAGGCGTTGTACGGCGACACCGACCCGTTCGCCGCTCCCACGGTCGAGCCGCCGCTGCGGCTGTCGGCCGACGAGCTGACCCTCGACCTGCCCGGAGCCGACCGGAGCGAGGTCGACCTGGCCCGCAAGGGCGACGAGCTGATCGTCACGGCCGGGCCGTACCGGCGGATCATCGCGCTGCCGGCGGCTCTCGCCCGCAGGAAGACCAACGGCGCGGCGCTCCGCGACGGCGTCCTCCGGGTACGGTTCAGCTCAGGAGGGCCAGATGACTGAGACGAATGACAAGGACCCGATCGGCACCGTCGCCGACGAGGCGCGCAAGCTGTTCGACGCGATCCAGGATCGCGCCACCCGCCAGGTCGGCAAGACCGTGATCAGCTCGTTCACGGGCGGCGGTGGCGGGCGCAAGGAGCGTGACGTCTGGGACGAGGCGGTGTCCGAGCCCGAGCACGACGAGTACATCTGCCGCGCCTGCCCGGTCTGCCGGGCCATCGCGGCGCAGCGCGAGTCCGGCTCCGACGTGGCCGGGCACCTGGTGGCGGCGGGCGGAGAGCTGTTCGCCGCGGTCCGCGGCGCCTTCGACGCGCTGAGCAAGCCACCAGCCCCCCGCAGGCCGCAGGACGATCGCGGCCGCGAGAATGTGGAACACATAGACCTCGGATAGGGGGATTCTGGGAGATGCTCACGATCGGTGTGGACATCGGCGGTACCAAGGTCGCCGCGGGTGTGGTCGACGACGAGGGCGAGATCGTCGAGCACACGCTCAAGCCCACGCCCGCCGATCGGCCCGACCTGGTCGCCGAGACGGTGGCGGAGGTCGTGCGCGAGCTCGCCAAGGGCAGGGAGATCGAGGCCGTCGGCGTCGGCGCGGCCGGCTTCGTCGACGAGACCCGGTCGATCGTGCGCTTCGCTCCCAACCTCGCCTGGCGCGAGGAACCGCTGCAGAAGAAGATCGGCGAACTCGTCGGCCTGCCCGTGATCGTGGAGAACGACGCCAACGCGATGGCCTGGGGCGAGACCAGGTTCGGCGCCGGACGCGGGCAGACCCACGTCGTCTGCATCACGATCGGCACCGGCATCGGCGGCGGCCTGGTCTTCGACGGCTCCCTGTACAGGGGGCGGTGGGGGATGGGCGCCGAGCTCGGCCACATGCAGGTCGTGCCCGAGGGGCGGCTGTGCGGGTGCCGCCAGCGCGGCTGCTGGGAGCAGTACGCCAGCGGCAACGCCCTGGTGGCCGACGCCAGAGAGATCGTCGCCGCGCAGCCGGAACGGGCCGAGATCCTTCTCGGGCTGGCAGACGGCAAGATCGAGGGCGAGGAGGTGACCGAGGCCGCCCGGCTGGGCGACGACGCCTCGCTCGCCGCGTTCTCCAACCTCGCCGACTGGCTCGGCCAGGGCATGGCCGACCTGGCCGCCATCCTCGACCCCAGCTGCTTCATCGTGGGCGGCGGCGTGTCCCGTGCGTCCGACCTCTTCCTCGACCAGGCCCGCGAGACGTTCGAGAGGTGCCTGACCGGGCGCGGGCACCGGCCCGTCGCCGAGGTGCGGCTGGCCGAGCTGGGCGCCTCCGCGGGCGTCGTGGGCGCCGGCGACCTGGCGAGGCGGCGCTGACCGAACCAGCCGGCACCCGGCCTGGTGAGGCGGCGTCCGAACAGGCTCGCACCCGGCCGGGTGATGCGGCGACCGAACAGGCCCGTACCCGGCCCGGTGACGCGGCGGCGACCGTCCGGATCGGCACCTATAACCTGCACGGCCTGCGTGACGACGTGCCCGCGCTGGTGCGCGTCGTCACCGCGATGCGTCCCGACGTGCTGTGCGTGCAGGAGGCGCCCCGTTTCGTCAACTGGCGCGCCAGGCGGCGCGCGCTGGCCGAGGCGTGCGGGCTGCGGGTGGCGGCCGGGGGCAGGCTCGGCGGGGTTGCCGTCCTGACCGGGCCGCGCGCCGAGGTGCTGCGCGCCGAGAGCCGGGTGCTGCGGGTCTTCGCCGGGCTGGAGGTGCGCGCGCTGGCGCTGGCCGTCGTCCAGGTCGAGGGGGCGCGGCTGGCCGTCGGCTCGATCCACCTCGACCTGCACGCCGCCGCCAGGCTGCGCCACGTGTCCGAGGCCGTGGCCTTCGCCGAACGGACGGCCGCACGGGCCGGCGCGGCCCTCGTGATCGGCGGCGACGTCAACGAGCAGGCGGACCAGCCCGCCTGGCGCTACCTCACCGGCCGGCTCGCCGACTGCTACCGGGCCGCGCCGAAGGGCGCCGGGCTCACCTTCTCCTCCACAAAGCCCCAGAGACGCATCGACGGCCTGTTCGCCGGCCCCGGCCCGCGCCTGCTGTCCTGCGGCGAAGTGGACGCCGCACAGGACGACCTGACCCGGGCGAGCGACCATCTCCCGGTCATCGCAGAGTTCCGAGTTGGCACCTAAAGGAAGATCGGGGGCGCCGAGCCCGTAGCATTTGCTCATGACCCGTCGCTCTCAGCGGCGTGCGCTCTCCTTGATTCTGGCGACGTCCGTGGCCTTGCCGCAGGTCACGCCCGCCGCGCATGCCGATCCTCGCCCCGCCTCGATCGAGGCGTGGCAGCAGTCGACGAGCGTGCGCCTCGACGCCGATGGCTCACTCTCGGACGTTCTCGCGCTCTCCTCCGGTGACATCTGGGCCGTGGGCCAGCAGGAGATCTGGGACGTCTGGAAGAACCGCGGCACGATCCGCCACTGGAACGGAACGAGCTGGTCCGAGATCGCGATCCGCGACGCCACGGGCGCGGGCAGCCTGCGCGGCGTGGCCGCCGCCGGGCCGTCGGACGTGTGGGCGGTCGGCGACGGCCACGACGGCCTGCCGTACCTGGCGCACGGCGACACGGGCGGCTTCGACCGGGTCCGGGCGCAGGGGCTGCGGGCGGGCGACTGGCTCGGTGGCATCGACGCCAGGCCCGGCAAGGTCGTGGCCGTCGGCAGCCGCGAGCGCAAGGGGCTCATCGTGACCGGGCAGGGCGGCCAGTGGACCGTCCAGCGGCTCGACGAGAAGGGCGCGCTCTACGCGGTGTCCAGCGGGTTCGCCGTCGGCGACACCGGCACCACCCCACTCGTCATGCACTACTCGGGCACCTCGTGGAAGGCCATGGAGCTGCCCGACATCCCGGGCGGCTACCTGCGTGACGTGCAGGTCGACAGCGCCAAGCGGGCGATGGCCGTCGGCGGCGTCTACCACGGCCCGGGGCAGGTCGAGCCGCTCGTCCTGACGTGGAACGGCAAGAGCTGGAAGCGCCAGAAGCTGCCCGCCACCGACGCGCGCCTGTACGGCGTGACCGGCGACGGCAAGGGCCGCTACTGGATCTCCGGCTACGACCCGGCCCGCGCGGCCGAGCCCTACATGCTGCGGTGCGAGAAGGACGACTGCGAGATCATCAGGGGCGGCGCGGCGCGAGGCAGGAACAGCGTGCGGCTGCAGGCCGTCGCCTACCTCGCGGGCAAGGGCGCGGTGTGGGCGGTCGGGCACGCGATCGACGCGGCCGACCGCTACACGGACGTGGTCGAGTCCTTCGGGCCGAAAGCCGGCCAGCCGCGCGACTCCTAGAGCACGGCCCCGTCGTCCCAGCCCGAGTCGTTGGGCGGGCCGTCGCCCATGCGCACGACCAGCGCCACGAACCCGCCGATGAACGCCGCCACCGCGGCGAACAGCGCCCACCCCTCCATCTGCCAGCTGGCCATCGCCGCGATCAGCAGGTAGGCGGGGCCGCCGAACAGCGCGACCCAGGCGAGCTTGGTCGGCAGGTCGAGCTTGGGGAGCGGGGGCGGCGGGGGCGGTTCGAAGTGCCCTTCGTCGTCGTCCGGCTCCCTGTCGTCGAGGGAGTCGTCCAACGGGTCGGCCAAGGGGGCGGGCAGGCGATCGAGGTCCTCCTCGGGAGGGCGGACCACCCGGCGGGTGGGCTCGGGCGAGACGTTCTCGCTGTCGGGCCATGGCTGGTCAGCCGAGTCGCGCTCGGCCGTGTCGTTGAAGGACGCGACGATCTGCCGCCAGACCTCGTCCTCGTCACTCTGGGGCGTCACCTAGATGGGCCTCTCCGCAGCGATCGCGACTTCCCCCTGGGTGCGATCAGTCCCTCTGCAAGGGTACCGAGGCATGCGTCCTGATGAAGTCGAGGCTCCCTGCAAAGATCCTGTCGGCATCGTTGTCCAGCGTCGCAACATGGTAGCTATCAGCGAGTTCCTCGATCGTGGCATGGGGGACCTTCTGACGGATGATCTGCACGCTTGCCGGTTTCACCACGTGGTCGTCCGTGCTGTGGAAGACCAGCAGCGGCTGGACGAGCCTGCCCAGGTCGGCCTGGACGAGCGACCACAGCCCCGGCAGTGAGGCGGCCGCCTTCACCGGGGTGCGATCGTAGGCGAGCTCGGTCACGCCCGGCTTCTTCACGTCGTTCGCCACGCCGGGCACCGACGGAAGGAACCACTTGAGCACCGGGGCCAGCCGCATCAACGGCACGTCGTTCGCGATCGACGGGTTGACCAGCACCGCACCCCTGATCGCTGGGCCGTGCACCTCGGCCAGCCGCAGCGCCAGGCAGCCGCCGAGCGACAGCCCCGCCACGAACACGTCCGTGCAGCGGCCCTGGAGGTCCTCGAACGCCTTCTCCACCTCGGCGTACCAGTCCTCCCAGCGGGTGCGGTTCATCTCCTGCCAGGTGGTGCCGTGGCCGGGCTGACGGGGCAGCGAGACGGTCACGTCGTGCGCGGCCAGATACTCGCCCCAGGGCCGCATCGACTGCGGTGTGCCCGTGAACCCATGGCACAGCAGCACGCCGACCTGGCCTGCGTCGTGGTGGTAGGGCTCTGCGCCTGGCATGAGCGGCATAACAGCTCCTCCGTGGAATTTCATCCCGGAACTGCCCGATCGTCGCACGGTTCAGGGTGATTGTGCGAGCGCTGATGTAGGAGCATGGGAATCGGGATGCGAAGATGACTCTGCTTGCGGACAAAAGTTCTCGGGAAGAGGTGGCTGGGTGTTCTACTGGGTGGTCAAGGCCATCTTGGGGCCGTTCCTCCACATCGTCTTCCGGCCATGGGCGGAAGGCACCGAGAACGTGCCCAGGCAGGGGTCGGTCATCCTGGCCGGTAACCACCTGTCGTTCGCCGACCACTTCTTCGGTCCGCTCCACCTCCGTCGCAAGGTCATCTCGCTCGGCAAGTCCGACTACTTCACCGGGCGCGGGATCAAAGGCTTCTTCACCCGCCTGTTCTTCAGCGGCGTCGGCACCGTGCCCATCGACCGTTCGGGCGGCAAGGCCAGCGAGGCGGCCCTGCGCACGGGCCTGCGCGTGCTGCGTGAGGGCAACATCCTGGGTATCTACCCCGAGGGCACCCGCTCACCCGACGGGCGGCTCTACAAGGGCAAGACCGGCGTCGCCCGGCTGGCCCTGGAGTCGCGGGCCCCGGTGATCCCGTGGGCCATGGTCGACACCTTCGAGATGATGCCGCCCGGCCATCCCCTTCCCAAGCTCGGTATCCGGCCCGGCGTCCGGTTCGGCAAGCCGCTCGACTTCTCCCGGTACTACGGCATGGAGGACGACCGGCTGGTGCTGCGGGCCGTGACCGACGAGATCATGTACGCGCTGATGGAGCTGTCGGGCCAGGAGTACGTCGACAAGTACGCGGCCAGCGCCAAGGTCGAGATGGAGCGCGCCGCCCGCGCCGCCGCGAAGGCCTGATCACCGCCGCAGGGCCTGCTCCGTCCGGCGCATGGCGGTGGTCATCGTCTCCAGCTCGTCGCGGGTGAGCCGGTCGATCAGGTAGGCCCGCACGACCTCGAGGTGGCCGGGGGCCACCCGTTCCAGGCAGCGCATCCCGTCGTCGGTGAGGACGGCCAGCACGCCGCGGTCGTCCGACGGGCAGGTGGCGCGTTCCACCAGGCCCGCCTTCTCCAGCTGGGTGATCTGGTACGTCAGCGCGCTCTTGGACACCACCACGCCCTTGGCCAGCTCCGTCATGCGCATCTGGCGGCCAGGGGCGTCGGCGAGCCGCACCAGGATCTCGTACTGCGGATGGGTCAGCCCCGCCGCGGCCTTGAGCTGCTCCTCGATGCGCCGTTCGAGGAGGTGGGAGGTGGACAGGAAGGCGCGCCAGGCCGCCATCTCCGTCGCGTCGAGCCACCGGGTCTGCGTCACCGCCCCAGTGTACTGATTGTTCAGATTTGAACATTCCGGTTAGAGTGACGGTTCAAATCTGAACCACTTGAAGGAGTTCACATGCTCGACCAGGCCCGATCCGTCGCTCTCCTCCTCGCCCGGGTGGCCGTCGGCGTTGTCTTCCTCGTGCACGGTTACCAGAAGTTCGCGACGACGGGGATCGCGGGCGTCACCAAGATGTTCGAGTCGATGGGCATTCCGCTGGCGGGCGTCGCGGCCCCCGTGGTCGCGGTCGTGGAGGTGGCCGGCGGGCTGGCGCTGATCCTCGGCGCCGCCCTGCCGATCGCCGGCGTCCTGCTGGCTCTGGACATGCTGGGCGCCATCCTGTTCGTGCACGGCGCGAACGGGTTCGGCGCCGACAAGGGCGGCTACGAGTTCGTCCTGACGCTCGCGGCGGCGTCGCTGGCCGTCGGCTTCACCGGGGGCGGCGCGCTGGCGCTCGACAACCTGTGGAGCCGCCGCCGCCCGGCCGTGTCCGTCGCCTAGAATCTGTCGCCTAGCGCGACTCCAGGCGTTCGAAGACCTCGCGCACCCGGCCGCGGAGCCAGGCGTGCGCGGGGTCGTCGTCGTTGCGGGGGTGCCACGCCATCGACAGCGTCATCTCCGGCAGCTCGAACGGGATGGGGAACGTCACCAGCCCCAGCGCCTCGACCAGCGGCCGGGTCAGCCGCTCCGGCGTCATCCCGACCAGGTCCGACTCCCTGACCGCCAGCAGCGACGCGCCGAACGTCGGCACTGATCCGGAGACCCTGCGGCTCAGCCCCATCCCGGCGAGCACCTCGTCGACCGGCCCCGACGTGCGGCCCCTGCGGGAGGCGATGACGTGCTCGGCCGCCGCCAGCCGCGCCGCCGTGACCGGGGCGCCCAGGAGCGGGTGGCCGGGGCGCACCACGCCGATCGCGCGGTCCGTCAGCAGCGGCTCCACCCGCGTCTCCGGAGCGGGATCGGCGATCACCGTCACCTCCAGGTCGGCCGTCCCCTCGCGCAGTGCCCGCTCGTCGCCGTGCCCCTCCGGCAGGAAGTGCAACGTCACCCCCGGCGGCGCCTCCTTCAGCAGCGCCAGGCTCACGGCGGTGACCACCGCGTCGCTGGCCAGGATGACGAACCCGCGCAACACCGCGCCCGGCAGGTCGAGGTCGGCGTGGTGGCCCAGCTGCGCCAGGTCCAGCTCGCCCGGCGGCGCGAACACCTGCCTGGCCGCCGCGAGCTGCTCACGGCGGCGTCGGTGGCGCTGATCGCCGGCATCATCGAGGGCCCTGAGTCAGGCTGGGGGAGCACGCCCGTGCTCTCCCACGAGATCATGGCGTCGCTGCCGCGCGAGCGCGCCGGGCTCGGCTCCGGGCTCAACAGCGCCACCCGGGAGCTCGGCAGCGCCGTCGGAGTGGCCGTGATGGGCACCGTGACGGCCACACACGGGATGGGCGCCGGCTACCGCGCCGTGGCCGCGGTCGTGCTGGCAGGGGCGCTGCTCGTCGCGCGGTGGCTCAGGACAGATGCGCGTGCACCTGCCTGATGTGCTCGGGAGTGGTACGGCAGCAGCCGCCGATCATGGACGCGCCCGCCTCCTGCCACTCCTTGGCCGCTTGGCCGTACTCCACCGGGTCGGCCAGGCCGAGCCAGCGGCGGTTCACCGCGTCCCAGCTCTCGCCCGAGTTCGGGTAGACGACGACCGGCAGGCCGCCCGCCAGCCGCGCGATCAGGCCGGGGATGTGCCGCGGCGCGGTGCAGTTGACGCCGACCGCCACCACCTGCGGGTTGCCCGTGAACAGGGCCGCCGCCTGGACGATCGGGGTGCCGTCGTTCAGCCGCTCGGCGTCGCGGCAGGAGAAGCTCACCCACGCCTTCACCGACGGGGTCTCGGCGATCAGGCGGGCCAGCGCCCGCGCCTCCGCATACGACGGGATGGTCTCGCAGGCCAGCAGGTCGGCCCCGGCCGAGCCGAGGATCTCCCAGCGGGGGCGGTGCCAGTCGAGCAGGGCGTCTTCGTCGAGGTCGTAGTCGCCGGTGTACTCGGCGCCGTTCGCCAGGAACGCGCCGTACGGGCCGACGGAGGCGGCCACCAGGCCGCCGCCCGCCTCGTCGCGGGCCTGCGCCGCCAGCTCGACCGAGAGCCTGATCAGCCGCTCGGCGCCGGCCACGTCCAGCCCTCTGGTCACGAACCCCTGGAGCGTGGCCTGGTAGCTGGCGGTGGTGGCCACGGTCGCCCCGGCGGCGAAGTAGTCGGCGTGGACGCGCCGGATCAGGGCCGGGTCTTCCAGCAGCAGCCGGGCGGACCACAACTCGTCGCTCAGGTCGGCGCCGAGCGTCTCGAGATGGGTGGACAGGCCGCCGTCCATGACGATTGTGCTCACCCATCCAGCTTATGGGCCCGCCGTGCCCCGCCGGACCCGCCGCCCGCGTGTGTCCGGGGTGAATTACCGGATTACCTTTCCCGTATGGCACGGAACGGCATTATCGGCGCGGGTCGAATATCGGTCGCGTAAAGCGCTGAGCGGCTCAGACAGCTCTCTCTTTGCCCTGTGTGACCGGGCGGTCGCGGGCGATGGGATGCGATCACGCCGTGGCGATACGCGGTGTTCATCATGGGTGCCTGAGAGTGAAAATAGGCGGCCAATACGTGAGTGGCCATGACGGAAACGCGCCGTGAAATCCGGACAGATGGCTATTCGCATTTTCTGGCCGACGCCGTTCACCCGGCTCCCGCCGCCGAGATCAGGCGGCAGGAGCCGGAACGTGGCGCAGGGTCAGGTGCGCTTCCAGAACGGGCGGCGGGCCTCCGGGGCGCCGGGCGCGCTCGCGGTTCCCGTCAGTGCGGTGAGGACCTCGATGGCGTGCAGCCGCAGCGCCTCCGCGTCCGCGCCCGGCTGGTCGGCCGCCTCCAGCTCGCGGGCCAGGGCGGAGAGCTCCGCGTGGCCGCCCAGGAAGGACGACAGCGCCGACAGGCGGGAGCCGAGGTCGGCCAGGTAGAGCGGGTCGGGAGCGCGCAGCGCACGGAGCCGGTCGAGCTCCGCCACCAGCTGGGACCTGACCGCTTCCAGGCCGCGCCGAGGCGGCCGGGAGGCGGCGGGCGTGGCGAACAGCGGGCCGCGAGGACCGATCGATCCGCCCGCGGAGCCACCCTCGGGGCCGCCCGCCAGCGGGCCGCTCGCGGCCGGGCCGGCGAGGCCCGCGTCCATGGCGGCGCCGAAGCCGGGTGACCTGGAGCGGAACGCGGCCATGGGCGCCGCCTGCGCCATGAAGCCCGGCGCCATCGGCGGGTTCGCGGGCAGCTCCCAGCCGCTCGGCGGCTCCACCGGCTGGATGACGCGGTGCTCGGGCTCGCCCTCGGCGACCTGCCTGGTGTCCACCGCGACGTACGCGGTGAAGCGGCACAGCACGCCGAACTCCAGCGAGGTCCGCACGATCTGGGACTCCAGCTCGTGCTCGCCCATGGCGTACCGGTCCTCCAGCTCGCGCAGGTGGGCGCGGGCCCAGACGGCGCGGATCGCCGGACTGTCTACGACCGTGCCGGTGACCTGCTGCTCCCACGGCGTTCCCGCCGAGGCCAGGCCGCGGACCGTCACCGCCGAACCGTCGCGGTAACGGCCGTGGACCCGCAGCGGGACGCCCGGGAACAGCGACCCCAGGTGGGTGACCGTGCCGGGCTCGACGTCCAGCCCCTTCAGCGACAGGTCCGTGACCAGCGGGGCGCCGATGCGGCGGTGGATCTGCTCCATGGCCGCGTCCAGCCGGTCCTCGGACTCGACCAGCTCGCAGCGGCCCGCGCCCAGCCCCGCCAGCCTGCCGAGGAAGCCGGCGTTCACCGCCCGGTCGATGCCGACGGCGTGGACGCGCATCGCCGACAGCGCGCCCCCCGCCTGCTCCAGGATCTGGTCCTCGTTGCCCACCTGCCCGTCGGTGACCAGCACCAGGACGCGATCCCTGGACGAGTCGCCGAGCAGCCCGACGGCCTGGCGGAGCGGCTCCAGGAGCTCGGTGCCGCCACGGGCGTCCACCCTGGCCAGGTGCTCGACCGCCTGGTAGCGGTTGCGGTCGGTGGCCTCCCGCAGGCCGTCGTCGAAGGGCTGCTCCACCACCGAGTCGAAGGTCAGCACCGCGAAACGGTCGTGCTCGGTCAGCGTGTCGACGATCCGCGCGGCCGCCCGGCGGGCGGCGACCATCTTCCAGCCGCCCATGCTGCCCGACCGGTCCAGCAGCAGTACCAGGTCGCGCGGCGTGCGCCGCGACTCCAGCGCCGGCGGCACCACCGTCAGCGCGAACGTGCCGCGCCCGTCGAGCTGGAGCGACGTGGACGCGTCGAACGACATCCGCAGGATGAAGTCACGGTCCAGCCGCTCACCGGGACGCAGCCGTACGGTGTTCCCCTCCTCCTCCACCACGTGCAGGCTGGAGGCCAGCTCGCGCAGGTCGAGCCCGGCGGGGTCCACCGTCGCCGACAGCGAGAGCCGCACCGGGTCGGGGAAGCCGGGCAGCAGCACCGGGGGAGTGACGCGCGAGGCGTCGGGCACCGCGTCGGTGTCGGGCGCGACGCCGCCACCGGCCGGAGGCCCGTCGATCGGGCTGCCGGGGATGTACCGCGGCGCGACGACCAGCGGGAACCGGAACGTCGCGGCTCCGTCCTCGTACGGGAGCGGCTGGCTCAACGTCAGCCGTACCGAGACGCGCTCGCCGGGCAGCAGGTTGCCCACCCGGATCGTGAACACGTCCGGGCGGTCCTCCTCGGCGATCGCGGCGCGCCTGCCCTCACGCAGGGCCTGGTCGTAGTCGGCCCTGGCCTGGCCGCGCTCCTTGAGCACGCCGTCGATCACCCGGTCGTCGGCCTCCATCCGGAAGGCCGTCACGGCCGCCCTGTCGGGCAGTGGGAAGACGTAGGTGGCCTCCAGCGTGACGTCGAACGGGTTGCGGAAGCCCTGCGTCACCTCGACCCCGGCGATCAGCCCGGAGATGTCGGCCTTGACGTCGACGCTCTCCAGTGGCAGGTTGCCGCGCTCGGTCCGCAGCGCCCCGAACCCCGAGTCGGGCACCGGCAGGCACCGGGCCGGCTCGAGCGAAGTGATCTTCATACCAGCTTCCTCTCTACGAGCACCGCGACCAGCGGCGCCGCCGCGGCGAGCACCGCCTGGACGTCGTCATCGGATGGGGAGCGCCCGGCGCCGTCAACGACGATCCGTACCCCGTCGCCGAGCCGGACGCCCCAGACCGCACCGGCTCCGCCGCCCGCCTCGGGCGCCCGGTCCACCAGGGCGCGCGGCTCCCGGCCGTCCGTGCCGCCGGTGAGGGCCCCCGTCTGCGGCCCCGCCTGCGCCAGGGGGACGTCTTCATGGGGGACCGTCAGCGCTCCGGCGCGGCGTGCAGGCCGCTCGGCCCAGAACCGTTCGCGGGGGGCCTCGCCGGGAGCGGACGGGACGGTGGGCGGTGCGGCGCTCCCGGTGCGGGCAGGGGCCAGGTGGGCGGCGTCTTCGAGCATTGCGTCCGTCGCGCCGGTGAGGGCGGCCTGGATGTCGGCGATCGAGTGCCCCGCCGCCTGCAGGCGCTTGACGGCCACCAGCTGCAACAGGTGGCGCCTGCCGTACTGGGCGACCCTGCCCCGCCTGGCCAGTGGCGGGTCGACGAGGCCGATCGTGGTGTACCACCTGATCAGGCGCTCTCCCGGCACCTCACGGACCCGGCCGTTGACCGGCTGCGCGTGCGCGCGCAGCGCCTCGGCGGCGCGTCGCGCCAGCTCGCCGATGGTCCAGGTCTTGCTCATACCTTCACAATGACACTGTCATTATTGCAGTGTCAACCGGAAGAATCCGGGCAGAGAGGGGCGTTGTCCCAAGGGGACAGTGAGGTCAGAACGACGGGGAGGTACGACATCATGGCTACGATCACCGGCCCGCTTTCCGGCGACGCCAAGAAGACCGTCACGGAGGCTCTGCAGGGCGCCCTGGTGGATCTCATAGACCTCTCACTCGCGAGCAAGCAGGCGCACTGGAACCTGATCGGCGCGCACTTCCGCCCGATCCACCTGCAGCTCGACGAGGTGGTCGCGCTGGCGCGCGAGCACGCCGACACGGTCGCCGAGCGGGCCGTCGCGCTGGGCATCAACCCCGACGGCCGGTCCAGCACCGTCGCCAAGTCGACCAGGCTTCCGCAGCCCGAGTACGGCTGGATCGAGGACGGCAAGGTCGTCGCGCGCATGACCGACACCCTCGACGGCATCGGCAAGCGGATGCGCGAACGCGTGCGGGCGACCGAAGAGCCCGACCCTGTCACCCAGGACATCCTCATCGCCGTCTCGCAGGACGTCGACAAGCAGCGCTGGATGTTCCAGGCCCAGCTCTGAACCGCCCGGAAGCCTGCCACGTCCTGGGCGGCTCGTCGGCGTAAGCAGGACGTAAGAGGTGATCGCCTCTTGGCGATCTAGCGTGCGTGGGTATGACCGACCGCGCGCAGCTCGTCGTGCTCGCCAAGCGCCCAGTCCCCGGCAGGGTGAAGACCCGGCTGACCCCGCCCTACACGCCGTCCGAGGCGGCCGAGCTGGCAGCCGCGGCCCTCGACGACACCCTGCGCGCCGTCGCGGCGACCCCGGCCGCCGACCGGGTGCTCGCCCTCGACGACGTCCGGCAGGGCCCATGGGACGGGCGCGCGCGGGGGTTCGGGGTGGTTCCGCAGCGGGGGGACGGGCTGGACGAGCGGCTGGCGTGGGCGTTCGAGGACGTCCACCGGCGGCGGCCCGTCCCTGTGGTGCTCGTCGGGATGGACACGCCGCAACTCACCCCCGCTCTGCTCCAGCGGGCGGCCGTCGCGCTGCGCGGGTACGACGCCGTGTTCGGGCCCGCCACCGACGGCGGCTTCTGGCTGCTCGGGCTGCGGCGGCCCGATCCCGCACTGCTCCTGGGCGTCCCCATGTCCAGCCCCGGCACCGGACGCGCCCAGCTGGGGCGGCTGCGCGAGGCCGGCCTGGACGTGGCCGTCCTGCCGTCCCTGACCGACGTGGACGACGCCGCCGACGCCCGCCTGGTCGCCGGGCTGGCACCCGGCACCCGCTTCGCCGCCACGCTGGCCCGGCTCGGCGCGGGAGCGGCCGGGTGATCGGCCCGCTCTACGCGCGCTCGCTCGACGGGGCCGCGATCGAGGTCGAGTACGCCGACGGACGCCGCCACCCCCTGGACGCCACCCGCTGGCTGGAGCCGATCGACGGCGACGAGGCGATGCTGGCGCGGTGCACGCGGCCCACGCTCGACGTCGGCTCAGGCCCCGGGCGGCTCACGGTCGCACTCACCCGGCGGGGCGTGGCCGCGCTGGGCATCGACATCACCCCGCACGCCGTGCGGCTGACCCGCCGCGCGGGCGGCCTGGCCCTGTGCCGGGACGTCTTCGACCGGGTGCCCGGCAGCGGCCGCTGGTCCACGGTGCTGCTGGCCGACGGCAACATCGGGATCGGCGGCGACCCCGCCGCCCTGCTGCGGCGGATGCGTGAACTGGTCAGGACGGGAGGCGAGGTGGTCGCGGAGGTCGCCCCGCCCGACACGCCCAGCGCCGTCGACCGCGTCCGGCTGCGCCACGGCGCCGCGACCGGCGCCTGGTTCCCCTGGGCGACGGTCTCCCTCACGGACCTTCCCGCGCTGGGGAGCTCGACCGGTTTCATGATCACCCACCGCGAGGAGTCGGCGGGCCGCTGGTTCGCCGCCCTCCGCTGAACGCGGTCACGTCCGAGCGCGATCACATCGCCGCCCCCGCGCCGCCCCTGGAAACGCCCTGGATACGCGGCTCGACACCGCCGGACGGCGTCGGCGGGCCGGTCGCCTCGATGGGCGCCGCTGGTCGGTGTGCGGTGGTTGGGAGGGGCTGGTGGCCGCGGGTTTGCGCAGAGTTTGATCTCTCGAGTCCCTGCCATTCATGTCGGTGCGGTCGACTAGCGTGGCCACTAGAGGGAGGCCCACGATGTCCCACAAGACTCTTCTCCGCACGGGCCCGCTCTGGGAGGGCGCGGAGAGCCCGTACGGCCCGATCCAGCCGCCGGGCGCCGACGGTCTGGCCCTGCCCGGAGGCTTCACCGGCAGGGTGGTGGCGCGCTCCGGTCGCAAGGTGGCCGGGCTCACCTGGCACGCCGCCCCCGACGGTGGCGCCTGTTTCCCCGACGGCCCCGGCTGGATCTACGTGTCCAACTCGGAGCTGCCGCTGCTCGGCGGAGCGGCCGCGCTGCGCTTCCGGGCCGACGGCTCGGTGGGCGACGCCTACCGCATCCTGTCGGGCACCGATCTGAACTGCGCGGGAGGCGCCACCCCGTGGCACAGCTGGCTGTCGTGCGAGCTGGGGCATCGGGGCCGCGTCTTCGAGTGCGACCCGTACGGCGTCCGCGCCGCCCGCCCCCGCCTGGCGATGGGGCGGTTCAAGCACGAGGCCGCGGCCTGCGACCCCGACCGCGAGGTCGTCTACCTCACCGAGGGCGAGCCCGACGGCTGCTTCTACCGCTTCAGGCCCAGCGACTGGGGCGACCTCACCGAGGGGACCCT
This sequence comes from Nonomuraea sp. NPDC000554, assembly GCF_040300065.1. Taxonomy (NCBI): domain Bacteria; kingdom Bacillati; phylum Actinomycetota; class Actinomycetes; order Streptosporangiales; family Streptosporangiaceae; genus Nonomuraea; species Nonomuraea sp. NPDC000554. Next base: position 224,401 of record NZ_JBEPDC010000007.1, read on the forward strand.
CGAGGTGCTGTGCGTCTCCGGCGCCTGGCGGCCGGTGCCGTCGCCGGCGGCGCTGCTCAAGGCGTCCCGGCACCAGGTCGAGGACGCCCGCCACTTCGACGGCGGCGACGCCTGCCACTACGCCGGCGGGGTCTGCTACTTCACCACCAAGGGCGACGGCGTCCTGTGGGCCTACGACGCGGAGGCGTCCACGCTCGACCGCGTGTACGACGGCGTCCGGGCGATCACCGCCGCCCCTTCGGGCGACCTGTACGTGGCCCGCGAGACGACGGAGATCCACGTCATCTCCCCCGACCGGTCGGTGACGCCGTTCTGCGTGCTCGACGGGCACGCGGGCGCCGAGCTCACCGGCCTGGCGTTCTCGCCCGACGGCGGTCGGCTGTACTTCTCCGCCAAGCGCGGGCGCAGCGACGGCGACACCTTCGAGGTCGCGGGCCCGTTCCGCCCCTAGCGCGTCGGGGCGTGCGGGTCAGCTCAGGTAGCGCAGCAGCATGACCTTCAGCTCCGCCACCAGGTCGGCGGCCTGGTCCGGCTGGGCGGTGGAGACGAGCGGCATGACGGCCTTGACCGCCGCCACCGACATGGTCGCCAGCAGGAGGGCCCGGTCCGGGGTCAGTGCGGGGGTGCGGCGGCGGAGCATCCCGGCCATCTGCCCTGCGATGGCGTCGTGCAGGCGTCCGGCCGCCGCGCTCAGCCTGTCGCTCGTCGCCGAGCCGTACAGCAGGGCCCAGTAGGCGGGCGCCCGCGTCTTGAACGCCACGCTCTCGTCCACCAGCCGCCCGATCAGCGTCTCCAGCGGCACCTCGGGCGTGACGGACGCCAGCCGCGCGGCCCAGAACTCCTGCCGGTCGTCGGTGTAGCGGGTCACCAGCCCGTCGAGGATCTCCTCCTTGTTGCGGAAGAACTGGTACAGCGACCCGGGTGAGAGCCCGGCGCGGGCGGCCACCTGGTTGGTCGTCATCTCCGGGTAGCCGATCTCGGCGATCACCAGCTCGGCCGCGTCGAGGATCTCGGCCATCCGTTTCAGGCCACGCGCCTGCCGCCGTACCACGCGCTCAGTCATGAGGCACCTCGTTGACAAATACGAGCATTTACTTGTATTTCTGGATCGAAGGTGGAAACACGAGTAGTTTACCGAGTTTTGTCGGGGAGAGCCTATGGAGACCGTGGTGACGCGCAGGCCGCCGTCGCGTGAGCAGGCCGGGCCGCCGTTGCGCAGGCTGGGCCGCGTCCTGGTGCGGCGGCGCAGGTGGGTCCTCACGCTGGCGCTGCTGGCGCTGGTCGTCGCCGGGGCGCTGGCCGCCGGAGCGGTGCCGAGGCTGTCGCTGGCCAGGTTCGAGGCCCCGGGCTCGGAGTCCGACCGGGCGCAGGCCGAGCTGGCCGCGCGCTTCCACACCGGCAGCCCGGACATGATCTTCCTGGTGACCGCGAAGGCCGGGACGGTCGACGACCCGCGGGTCGCGGCGGCGGGCGCGGAGCTGACCGCGCGGGTCGCCCGGCAGGAGGGGGTGGCGGAGGCCGCGTCCTACTGGACCCGCGGCAGGCCCGCCACGCTACGCAGCGAGGACGGCAGGCACGCGCTGATCGTGGTCCGCATCCCCGGGGACGCCGACCACGTGCGGGCCCGGATCCTGCCCCGGCTCGTGCCCGAGATCACCAAGGGCGACGAGCTGCTCCAGGTGCGGGCCGGGGGAGGGGAGGAGGTGTTCAGGGAGACCGTGCCGCTGGCCAGGCAGGACTTCGTCCGGGCCGAGCTGGTGATCTTCCCGCTGGCGTTCGTGCTGCTCTGGCTCTACCTGCGCCGGGCGGTGGCCGCGCTGGTGCCGATCCTGGCCGGGGTGTTCGCCATGGTGGTGGGGCTGGCGCTGCTCCGAGGCGTCCTGATGTTCGCCGATATTTCGACGTTCGCCCTGAATTTGACGCTGGCCATGGGGCTGGGGCTGGGCATCGACTACTGCCTGTTCGTGCTCGCCCGGTTCCGCGAGGAGACGCGCCTGGGACACGACAGGGCGGCGGCGGTGGCCGGAGCCGTCGAGCACGCCGGGCGGACGGTGCTCTTCAGCGGCCTCACCGTGGCCGCCTCCCTGGCCGTGCTGTTCGCGCTGCCCTTCGACTTCCTGCGCTCGTTCGCGTACGCGGGCATCGCGGTGGTGATCGGCGGGCTGGTGGCGGCGGTGCTCGTGCTGCCCGCCGTGCTGGCCTCCATCGGCGGCACGACGCTGCCGAAGCGGGAGCGGCCCGAGCGGGAGGGCGGCTTCTGGCACGGGCTGGCCGCCCGCGTGATGCGCAGGCCGCTGGTGTTCGGCGGGGTCGCGGCGGTGGTCCTGCTCCTGCTCGCCTCGCCCTTCCTCAGCCTGCGGTTCGGGACGGCCGACGACCGGATCCTGCCGCCGGAGGCGTCCTCCCGGCAGACCCAGGAGGTCATCCGCCAGAGCTTCCCCGCCGAGGAGACCGACGCGATCCAGGTCGTCTCCGAAGGGGCCGCGGGCGACGTGAGCGGCTACGCGGCCGAGCTGTCGCGCCTGCCGGGCGTCACCCAGGTCGACTCCGCCGCCGGCTCGTACGCGCGGGGCGTCCGGATCGGCGACGGCGACCCCGCCAGGTTCACCGGCGCCGGGGGAACGTGGCTGTCGGTCGTGCCGTCGGCCGAGCTGCTGGCCGGCGACCCCGTCCAGCTCGTGGAGGCCGTCCGCCAGGTCGGGGCGCCGTTCGAGACGCTGGTCGGCGGGTACCCGGCCGAGCTGGCCGACTACCGCGCCTCGGTGGTGGACCGGCTGCCCCTGCTGCTCGGCCTGATGCCGGCCGTGACGTTCGCCGTGCTGCTGCTCATGACGCGCAGCCTGGTCGTGCCGCTCAAGGCGACCGTGCTGAACCTGCTCAGCCTGGGCGTCATGTTCGGCGCCATCGTCTGGGTCTTCCAGCAGGGGCACCTGTCGGGCCTGCTCGGCTTCACCCCCACCGGGACGCTCGACCCGAGCATCCCCATCCTCATGCTCTGCGTCGCGTACGGCCTGTCGATGGACTACGAGGTGTTCCTGCTGTCGCGCGTCAAGGAGGAGTACGACCGCACCGGCGACACCGAGGAAGCCGTCGCGACGGGGCTGCAGCGGTCGGCGCCGCTGATCACCGCCGCGGGCGGCATCCTGGCGCTCTCCTTCGCCGCCTACGCCACCGCGCGGGTGACGTTCGTGCAGATGCTCGGCGTCGGCATGGCCGTGGCGGTGCTGGTGGACGCGACCGTGATCAGGGCCGTGCTCGTGCCCAGCCTGATGCGCCTGGCCGGGCCGCTGAACTGGTGGCCTAGACGGCGCGGGCCCAGACCTCGTCGGTGATCTCGACCCCGTTCTCCACGCCCCTCTGCTCCGACTCCATCACGAACCCGGCCGCCTTGTAGATGCGCCGCGCGCTCACCAGACAGCTGCGCGTCCACAGCTCGATCCGCTTGTAGCCGCCGGCCCTGGCGTGGCGCACGCACTCCTCGACCAGCCGGCGGCCGATGCCGAGCCCCCTGGCGGACGGCTCGACCAGCAGGATGCGCAGCTTGGCGGTGGTCTCGTCCTGGTGCTGCAGGAACACGCAGCCGGCGCGCTCGCCGCCGACCTCGGCGACCCACCCCGCGTCGCGTGCCAGGTCGAGCTCGCCGACGAGCCGCGCGACGAGCTGCTCGAACTCGATGCCCCAGCCCTGCTCGCGGCTGTAGAGCTCGGCGTGCCGGAAGACGACCCAGCCGAGGTCGCCGACGCGCGGCGGCCGGATGACGTACGGCTCGCGCCGGTCGGCCTCGCCGAGCACGCTCCTGATCGTCGTCATGCTGCTGACCAGCCGCTGCTGGGCCTCGTCCGCGAGCCCGTCGAGGAGCCGTCCGACCTCCTCGGCGGAGCTGGCGTCGAGCCCGGTGTAGGCGACCATGCCCGCCTCGCTCAGCCGCACCACCTGCTTGCGGGCGTCGGCCGCCGAGCGCTCCCTGGAGACCAGGCCGTCGGCCTCGAAGCGGCTCAGGATCCGGCTCAGGTAGCCGGCGTCGAGGTCGAGCAGGACGCGCAGGTCGCCGGTCTCCATCGGCCCCGCCTGCGCCAGCTCGAACAGCACCCGCGCCTCGGTCAGCGAGTAGGGGGAGTCGTGCAGGCCGGCCTGAAGGACCCCGATGAACTTGGTATAGAACCGGTTGAAGGCCTTGACCTCGGAGACCCTTGCCTCTGTCAACGAATTCATTGCCACAGTCAAGCATGAGAGGATGCCTCCTGTGAAGCACCCCCTCTACATCGGCGGATACGGCCCCGGCATCCTCACCGCCGGCGGCGAGCTGACCCGCGTCGCGTCCCCCTCGTTCCTGACCGCCCACCCCTCCCTGCCCGTGCTCTACGCGGCCGGCGAACTGGCCCGCGGCTGGCTGACCGCGTTCACCACGCAAGGCGGGCTCGCGCCGCTGGACGAGCGCTCCAGCGAGGGCGACAGCCCCTGCCACGTGGCGGTCGACCCGTCGGGCACCCTGCTGGCGGCCGCCAACTACGGCGACGGCACCGTCAGCCTGCACCGCCTCGACTCGCGCGGCGCGTTCACCGGCGAGCCGATCGTGCTGCGCCACGAGGGCTCGGGGCCGGTCGCCGACCGCCAGGAAGGCCCGCACGCCCACCAGGCCGTCTTCCACGACGGCCTGCTGCACGTCTCCGACCTGGGCACCGACGAGATCCGCCGCTACACCCTCGACGGCGAGCCGCTGCCGCCGCTGAAGCTGCCGCCCGGCACGGGCCCGCGCCACTTCGCCTTCTCCGGCTCCCGGCTGTATGTCGCGGGCGAGCTCGACGGCACCGTCACCGCCATCGACGGCGACGAGCTCGTGAGCGCCCCCGCCTCACGGGCCGGGGGCGTGAACCACCCCTCGCACCTGGAGCTCGCCGGCGACCTCGTGTACGTGGCCAACCGCGGCCCCAACACCGTGTCCGTGCTGCGCGCCGACGACCTCCAGCCGGTCGCGGAGGTGCCGTCGGGCGGCGACTGGCCCCGCCACTTCGCCATCGACGGCGACCGCATGTACGTGGCCAACCAGGAGTCCGACGCCGTCGCCGTGTTCGCGCTCGACGACGGGGTGCCCCGGCCCACCGGCGAGGTGATCGAGGTGGAACGCCCGGCCTGCGTGCTGGTCGGGTAATCAGTCGGTTAAGCCGGGGGCGCGGGGCGTCCGAGTCGGTGACGATGGCGGCTGTGCGCAAGACCCTCGCCGTCGTGGCCCTGCTGTTCACCGCGTGCAGCACCGCCCTGGCGCTGCTGCTGTCCGCCTGCTCCGGCCCGGCGGCGCCCCCAGTGAATCTGCCCGCCAAGCCGTCCGCCGCGCCTTCAGCGGCCCCGCCCCAGGCCGTCCCGTCGGAGCCGGGCGCGCGGCAGGAGGCGTGGCGGATCACCAAGGAGGGCGGCGAGCACGAGATCGAGGGGTTCGCCGACCAGGTCAGCGTGCTGCCGGGGCAGCGGTTCCGGCTGCGCGTCTCCACCACCGCGCCGCGCTTCACCGTCCATGTCTTCCGGATGGGGGTGAATCCCACCGAGGTGTGGGAGTCCGGGAAGATTCCAGGGGTGCGGCAGGAGCCGCCGAAGACGGTCCAGGGCATGGTGACGGCCGCCCACTGGAAGCCGTCGCTCACGGTCGAGACCACCGGCTGGCGGGAGGGCGCGTACCTGGTGCGGCTCGACGCGTCCACTGGAGGGCAGCGGTACGTCCCGATCACCGTGCGCTCGGCGTCCACGCAGGGGCGGGTGGTGCTCGTCAACGCGGTCACCACCTGGCAGGCCTACAACTCGTGGGGAGGTCGGAGCCTCTACACCGGGCCCGGCGGGTTCGACGACCGCTCGCGGAAGGTCACCTTCGACCGTCCGTACGACACCTCGGGCGCGCGGCTCTTCCTCGACTTCGAGAAGGACGCCATCGAGGTGGCCGAGCGTAGCGGGGTGCCCCTCGCCTACCTGACGAGCCTCGACCTGCGGCCGGGAGCCCTGGACGGCGCCCGCGCGGTGGTGTCGCTCGGGCACGACGAGTACTGGTCGCCCGCCATGCGCGCCGCCGTCACCCGGGCCCGCGACCAGGGGGTGAACCTGGCCTTCCTCGGCGCCAACGCCGTCTACTGGCGGATCGGCCTCTACGGCCGGATGGTCGCGTGCGACAAGGAGACCCAGTGCCCGCTGTGGCGGGACTCGAACCCGGAGAGCTCGCTGGTCGGGCAGATGTACGACTGCTTCCCGGCCGAGGCCGCCTACCTGGTGCGCCGGCCCGGGCACTGGATCTTCCGCGGGACGCACGGCAGGCGCTTCCCCGGCCTCGCGGGAGTGGAGACCGACAGGGTGGCGAAGGGGTCTCCCGAGCACGTCAGCGTGCTGGCCAGCTCGCCGGTCAACTGCGGCGGGCGGGCGACCGTCACCGACACCACCTACTACACCGCGCCCAGCGGGGCGGGGGTGTTCGCCTCCGGCACGATGCGCTGGGTGTGCGGAATGCGCGGAAAGCGGTGCGGCCACGGCGTGACCGACGCGGCCGCCGCCTTCACCCGCCGCGCCACGAGGAACATCCTGACGCGGTTCGCCAAGGGGCCGGTCCGGCCGCCTCAGCGGGTCAGTCCTTGCCCTCGCGAGCCTGAAGGATCGCGTGGAGCATGCTCTTGATCTCGCGTTCCGCGGGCTCCTTGGTGACGCCCAGCCCCGCCAGGGCGTCCGCGACCGGGCTGTCGTCCAGTGAGAGCACGGCGAGCAGCAGGTGCTCGGTGCCGACGAAGTTGTGCCCGAGCCGCAGCGCCTCGCGCAGCGTCAGCTCCAGCACCTTCCGGCTCTGCGCGGCGAACGGCAGGAGGTTGGGCACCGACTCGCTCGGCGGGCCGAGCGTGGCGGTGACGGCGGTCCTGACCGACTCGAGCGGCGCGCCGAGCGTCACCATGGTCTTGGCGGCCAGCGCCTCGGGCTCGTGCAGCAGCCCGAGCACGAGGTGGCCGACGCCGATGTGGTCGTGCCCGGAGCCGCGGGCCTCCTCCTGCGACTGCACCACCACATTGCGGGCCCGCTGGGTGTAGCGGGTGTAGGTGCTCAGGTCGTCGGCGAGCGAGCCGCCCTCCTTGGGGACGAACCGCTTCTGGGCCGCCTGCTTGGTCACGCCCATGCTGCGTCCGATGTCGGTCCAGGAGGCGCCCGCGTGCCTGGCCCGGTCGACGAAGTGGCCGATCAGGTGGTCGGCCACCTCGCCCAGGTGCTCGCCCAGGGTCACCGCGTCGGACAGCTCGCCCAGCGGGTCGCCGTCGTGGCGGCTCCTGATCGCGTTGATGAGGTCGTCGAGGCGTACGTGTGATTCCATGCGTCAACCATAGGTTGACGAATCGGGATCGTCAACCTTGCGTTGACGATTTGAGACTGCCAGGGATAGTTGTCACATCCCAGCGATGCCTAGCTGACGGCCTGGTTCGCCCGGTTTGCACCAGTCTGGGCTGATGTGGGCGTCATCGGAGTTGGCGTTTCTCATCAATGTCTGCCGAGGCCGAGGCGATCATGACCATGCCCGTCGCACGCACATGCCGAGTTCAGGGTGCTTGCGGGAGCGTGGACGCGATTTCGGTCGTGCCGATGAGTTTTGTGCGGATCCGTGGTCGATACGGCTGGACACACCGACTGCGGTGGGCCTGTGCTGGGAACGTTCAGCGCGGGAGGAAGCACATGGAGGCAGTGATGAACGTCGACGACTCCAAGCAGGAGCACATCATCCGGACTGGCGAGCAGGGGACGCGGGTGAGCGGTCCCAGGGTGTTGGTGGCGGGGGCGAGCATCGCGGGACCCGCGCTGGCCCACTGGCTGCGCCGGCGGGGGGCCGAGGTGACCGTGGTGGAGCGGGCTCCCGAGCTGCGTCCCGGCGGGCAGGCGGTGGACGCGCGCGGGGTCGCCAAGGAGGTCATCGGGCGCATGGGGCTGGACGCGGCGGTGCGCGCGGCGTGCACCGACACCGCCGGCGCGCACACCGTGGACGCGGACGGGCAAGTGCTGGAGACCTTCCGTGCCGACGACGACGGTGGCGACGGGTTCATCGCGGATATCGAGATCCTGCGCGGGGACCTGTCCCAGGTGCTCTACGACGACACCCGGGACGGTGTCGAGTACGTCTTCGGTGACCGGATCGCCGAGCTCAGCCAGGACGCGGACGGGGTTGACGTGGTCTTCGCTGGCGGCGACCGGCGGCGCTTTGACCTGGTGATCGGGGCCGACGGGCTGCACTCGCAGTTGCGAGCGATGGTCTTCGGGCCGCGCGAGCACTTCATCCGCCATCTCGGGCTCGTGCTGGCCTTCTACAGCGTGCCCAACGAGTTCGGAGTGGACCGCTGGATGATCGACTATCAGGAGGCCGGACGGTCCGCCGGCCTGCGGCCCATCCCGGACGCCACCCGGGCGATGGCCATGTTCTCCTTCCCCGCGGCCGACTTCGACGTCGATTACCGCGACGTCGCGGCGCAGAAGCGCCTGCTGTGCGAGCGGATGGACGGTTTCGGCTGGTTGACCCAGCGCATCCTCGCGCACGTGGACGACACCCCGGACTTCTATCTGGACCAGGTCGCTCAGGTGGTGATGGACCGCTGGTCGAGCGGACGGGTGGGACTGCTCGGGGACGCGGCGTTCAGCGCGTCGCCGATGTCCGGGGCGGGCACCGGGCTGGCTCTGGTCGGCGCCTACCTGCTGGCCGGAGAGCTGGCCGCCGCCGGGTGGGACCCGGAGGCCGGGTTCGCCGGCTACGAGGCTCGGATGCGCTCGTTCGTGGAGGCCAACCAGGAGATCGGCCGGTTGCACGTACACAGCCTCGAGGTCCCGGGGCCGGACGCCGAGCCGAGCCCCGATTTCGCCAGCGACTGGTTCACCGAACTGGTCGAGCGTGCGATCAACGGCGTCGAGCTGCCCGACTACGCAGGGGTGCCGGACTCCGGGGCGTCGGCCGGACTACCGATGATCTCGTCGGCCAAGCCGTAGGTTTCACATAACGTGTCGAGAGGGACCACGCTTCGGTAGGACACCGCCGGACGATTTCCGCTCATGCCGCGTAGTGCGCGTTGGAGCGCCCGTTCGGCGGCCACGCCACGTTCCGATGAGGCGGTGTTGACTCGGAAACTGACAAGATCGATGAGATTCCACCGCGCGGGGTCTCAGCGCTTCTGTCACTTGCCTGGTCAGCGCTCACCGGAACTGACAAGACCATTGGGACATCGACCCTGTGACGTCCAAGCCCATTGATCCCCAGCTGGATTGCTCGCCCGTCTTGTCGCAAGGCAGTTGTCGGTGCGCAGCTCGCCGACATGGCTCCCTGACACGATGGATGAGAACGGACAGTGGCTCAGGGACGGCCGGCCCGGGAGCCTGCCGGGCGTGGCTCACCCGAGATAAGCCCCAATCGGCTACGGCGGGCGCCAGGAGGTGCTCGACGCGATCCGCGCACTGCTATACGAGCAGGCAGACGGCGGCGGCACGCTCGCCGGGCTCGCCGGGTCCCTGACCACCGACGACATCGCCCGGCACCTGTACACAGCCGGGCAGCCCGACCCCGACCTCGTCATCCGCACCAGCGGTGAGCAGCGCGTGTCCACCTTCCTGCGCTGGCAGACCGTGCACTCCGAGCTGTACTTCTGCGACGCCTACTGGCCCGCGTTCCGCGAGATCGACTTCCTGCGGGCGCCTCGCAGCTACGCCGCCAGGCAAAGCCGGCGCGGAGCCTGACGCCGCAGTCCCTGCTCCAGCGCCCTCCGGAACTCTCCCCGCCCGAGCCGGCTAGCGTTCGTGACCGCACCAAGGCGGCCGGCTACCTGCACATTCTGGCCGCGCTGACGCGGCCTGGGTGCACCTGGTGCCTCGCACCAGATGGCCGGGATTGCCGGCACCAGCGGTTGCGCCCAAATGAGGGTTGTCGCCAGTTCCACGAAGCGGTCTACTCGCTGGGCGGCCGGTGCCCCGTGTGATGACCCAGCGGGTGCGGCGGGACGGGCGTGGTCCAGGAGCGCACCTGCTCGGCAAGGGCGGCGACATTCTCCGGGGGCGTGGTCTTGATGATGCCGTGTCCCAGGTTGAACACGAACGGCCCCCCGCTCAGGGCACGCAGGATGCGGTCTGTCTCGGCGTTGAGTGCCGGGCCGCCGGCGGCCAGGAGCTGGGGGTCGAGGTTGCCCTGCACGCAGCGGCCGAGGCCGCGCTGTAGATTTTGCGCGGCCCAGTCAAGGGGGACCGTGACGTCCAGGCTGATGCAGTCCGCGCCGGTCGCCTCGGCGAAGCCGTCGTAGGCGAGCCCGGCGCCCCGGGGGAAGGCGATGACGGGAACGCCCGGATACTTGTCCTTCAGCGCTGCGATGATGGCGGCGACTGGCTTGACGCACCAGCGTTCGAAGAGGGCGTCGGGGAGGATCCCGGCCCAGGTGTCGAACAACTGGACCGCTTCCGCGCCCGCCTCGATCTGGCGGCCCAGGAACTGGATGACAGCAGTCGTGAGCACGTCGATCAGGGGCTGGAACCCCTCCGGGTCGCTCAGGGCCCACTGCTTGACGACGGCGTGCTCTGACGAGCCGCCGCCGCGTCCTTCGACCATGTAGGTGGCGATGGTCCACGGCGCGCCGGCATACCCGATCAGTGTCACCTCGGGAGGCAGGGCACGGGTGAGCTGCCTGACCGTCTCGTAGACCGGGGCCAGTTCCTCATGGAGACGGGAAACGCCCAGGAAGTCGGCTATGTCCGCTGCCGAGCGGACGGGAGGCGTCAGTACCGGCCCGTCGCCGGCGCGGTAGTCCAAGGTCTGGCCGAGCGCGGCGGCAACCTGCGGAAGGTCCGCGAAGACAATGGCGGCATCGAGCGGGAAACGGCGGATCGGCTGCAGGGTGACCTCGACAGCGTGCTCGGGCGAGTTGCAGAGCCCGACCATGCCGCCGGCGGTCTCGCGGACCTGGTGGTACTCGGGCAGGTAGCGTCCGGCCTGCCGCATCAGCCAGATCGGCGGCCGCTCGGTACGCTCTCCCGCGAGCGCGCGCAGGAGCAGCTTCCTGGGCCGGGCGCTGCCAGACGTCGGCTTCGGACTGACTTCTTCCTGTGTGCCGAGATCCACGTAGATGGCGGTTCCCAGGTGTGGTTGGCGGCTGGGTAGGACGTGCGGGGGCCCGGCATTCGTGGGAGCCATGGGGGCAGTGGAAGACGAACAGTCCCTTGAAGCCGGTGGCCGAGTCTCCGCCGAGGTGATCGCCGTTGATCTCCGAGAGCGGTAGGTCCGGCTCTCGCGGTCGGCGGCCGAGGATCCACAGCTCTGGGCCTAACTGAGGGTGCTGCGTCCGGGGCAGCGGCTGTCCGGCCTTGTGGCCGCTATCGAACGTCTGAGATCGACTTGCAGCGACGTCGGCTCGCCCCTCGCGCCGCCAAGCCACCGAGAAGACCTGTCGTTGTCCAGTTCACGGAGGATGCGCTTCGTGCTTTCCATGGTCGGCTTCACGAGCGCGATCGCGATAGTGGGGCTCGGATCGGCGCGGGCGGCGGCCAGAGCGTCCTCCACCCGAAGGAGTTCACCGCGCTCGTGCCAGGCCAGCGCCGCTGGTCCCGAGGCGTAGCGGTCGGTGAGTGACCGTCTCCGGCGTGAAGAACGGCAGCGCGGCCACCTCGTGCCCGGCGAACTCCGCCACCACCGCAGCCGGCAACCCCGGAATAGGGCCACTCCAGCTCCTCGCCCCAGTCCTCACGCAGCGGCAAGGGCAGCATCATGTCCCGCAGCAGCGTCGCAACGTCGATCGAGGAATCCGAGACCAGCGTCACGGATACTCGGTGATGGTTACCGCTGGGAGGCCAGGCTCACCGCTGCCCGCCAGCGCTCGTAGGCGGCGTCGTCGCGCTCGCCCGGCTCGAACCGGCGATCCAGCTGCCACGTCTTGCGCAGCTCGTCGGCCGAGGCCCAGACGCCCGAGCCGAGCCCCGCCAGGAACGCCGCCCCCAGCGCGGTCGTCTCCTGGATCACCGGACGCTCCACGACCGTGCCCAGTTGGTCCGCCTGGAGCTGCATGAGCAGGTTGTTGCCGCTGCCCCCGCCGTCGGCCTTGAGCACCGGCGCCGAGTCGCCCGTCATCGCCTCCACCACGTCCCGCACCTCGAACGCGATCGCCTCCAGCGTCGCCCTGACCAGGTGTGCCCGCGTCGTGCCGCGGGTGATGCCGGTGATCAGCCCGCGCGCCTCCGGATCCCAGTACGGCGCCCCCAGGCCGGTCAGCGCCGGGACGAACACCACGCCGCCGCTGTCGGGCACCGTGCGCGCCACCGCCTCGGACTCGGGCGCGGTCCCGATCAGGCCCAGCCCGTCGCGCAGCCACTGCACCGCCGCGCCGGTGACGAAGACCGAGCCCTCCAGCGCGTAGGTCAGCTCACCCGCCGGGGTCTGCCAGGCGACCGTGGTCAGCAGCCCGGCCTCCGAGCGGACGATCTCGCCACCGGTGTTGGTCAGGATGAAGGAGCCCGTCCCGTAGGTGCATTTGACGTCGCCGACGCCGAAGCAGGTCTGCCCGAACAGCGCCGCCTGCTGGTCGCCCGCCACGCCGCTGATCGGCAGGTCGAGCCCGAGGAAGGCGCCGGGGTCCGTCCGGCCGAGCGGCCCGTAGTTCGGGACGATCTCCGGCAGCGCCCCCACCGGGACGCCGAACAGCTCGCACAGCTCCTCCTCCCAGCCGCCGGAGTCCAGCCCGTACAGCAGCGTCCGCGAGGCGTTGGACGGGTCCGTCACGTGCCGCGCCCCGGCCGTGAGCCGGGCGATGAGGTACGAGTCCACGGTCCCGACCACCACGTCGCCCGACCGCACCTCGTCCCACGCCCGGGGGTCGTGCTCGGCGAGCCAGGTCAGCTTGGTGGCCGTGAAGTACGGGTCCAGGCGCAGCCCCGTCAGCTCGGAGACGCGCGGCTCGTGGCCCTGCGAGCGCAGCCGCTCGCAGATGCCCGCGGTGCGGCGGTCCTGCCAGACGACGGCGCGGCGCGGCGCGGCCAGCGTGTGCCGGCCCCACAGCACCGCCGTCTCGCGCTGGTTGGTGATCCCGACGCAGCCGGGCGTGGACGCGGCCCCGGCCAGCGCGGCGGCGCAGGCGGCCAGCGTGGCCTGCCAGATGTCCTCCGGGTTGTGCTCGACCCAGCCGGGCTCGGGGAAGTGCTGGGCGAACTCCTGATAGCCCCGCGACTCGATCCGCCCGTCCTCGGTCACCACGAGCGCGGTGACTCCCGTCGTTCCGGCGTCGATGGCCAACACACTCACTGAATCGCCCCTCGCTCCGCTCGCGTTTGGTCTAGACCACTGCCCGCGCGGGCGGGCACAATGCGATTCTGGTCGTGAAGCCCATCGGGAGGAACCCGCCATGCGTATTGGAGTACTCACCGGGGGTGGCGACTGCCCCGGTCTGAACGCTGTCATCAGGGCTGTGGTCCGCAAGGGGGTGAGCGCCTACGGGCACGAGTTCGTCGGATTCCGTGACGGCTGGCGCGGCCCGCTCGAAGGCGACACGATGCCGCTGGACATCCAGGCCGTGCGGGGGATCCTGCCACGAGGCGGCACGATCCTCGGCTCGTCGCGCACCAACCCGATCAAGATCGAGGGCGGCGTCGACCGCATCAAGGAGAACCTGGCGGCCACCGGCGTCGACGCGCTGATCGCCATCGGCGGCGAGGACACCCTCGGCGTCGCCAAGCAGCTCTTCGACCGCGGCGTGAAGGTCGTCGGCGTGCCCAAGACGATCGACAACGACCTGTCGGGCACCGACTACACCTTCGGCTTCGACACCGCCGTCAACATCGCCACGGAGGCCATCGACCGCCTGCACACCACCGCCGAGTCGCACCACCGGGCGCTCATCTGCGAGGTCATGGGCAGGCACGCGGGCTGGATCGCGCTGCACGCCGGCATGGCGGGGGGCGCGAACGTCATCCTCATCCCGGAGAAGCCGTTCGACATCGACCGCGTCTGCGAGTACGTCGAGTCGCGCTTCCGCACCCGCTACTCGCCGATCCTGGTGGTCGCCGAGGGCGCCCACCCGATCGAGGGCCAGATGGCGCTGCAGGCGGGCGAGCTCGACGCGTTCGGGCACGTCCGGCTCGGCGGCATCGGCGAGGTGCTGGCCAAGGAGATCGAGAAGCGTACCGGCAAGGAGGCCCGCACCACCGTGCTCGGCCACATCCAGCGCGGCGGCACCCCGACCGCGTTCGACCGGGTGCTCGCCACCAGGTTCGGCTTGCAGGCGATCGACGCGGCGCACGAGGGCGACTACGGCACGATGGTCGCGCTACGCGGCACCGACATCGTCCGCGTCGGCCTGGACGAGGCGACGGCCGAGCTCAAGACGGTGCCAGTGGAGCGCTACGCCGAGGCTGAGGTCTTCTTCGGCTGACGTTAAGTGACTTGCAAGTGGCGGGCCGTACCTTCGTGAAGGGCGGGTCACCGCCACGAACCCCCTCAGGGTACGGCTTGCGCCGCGGAGAGTAGGCGGCCCACCACGCGTCGCAAGTCGTACCCAGGGGGTTTCGCCTATCTCCGCCGGCCTCTCACCGGCATCCGCTGCTGCTGAACCGGTGGGGCGGGGTAGGTGAGCTGCTGCTCCTCGGTCGCGCGCCTGCGCATCTCCAGCCTGGCCACCAACTCGGCGTCCTCGTGCAGTTCCTGCTCCGACGGCGACAGGATCACCATGAGCAGCATGGTCAGCGTGATCAGGCTGATCACGGTCATCAGCGGGACGAGGAAGTCCAGCGCGTCGGCCCCCGCCACGACCCCGGGCTCGGGGTCGACCGTGACCATCATGGCGGCCATGCCGGTGTAGTGCATGCCGGAGACGGCCACGCCCATGACGAGCGCCGCCCCGGTGATCCAGATGGTCTTCTTGACGCGCAGCGTGAACCAGAGCGCGGCGGTGGCGGCCACGATGGCGATGACCACCGACAGGGCCACGTACAGCCGGTCGTAGGCGACGTGCGCGGACATGTTCATCGCGTACATGCCGAGGTAGTGCATGCTGGCCACGCCGAGGCCCGTGAGGACGCCGCCGCCGAGCAGGGCGGGCACCCGGCCCTTGCCGTAGGAGACCAGGAACAACCCGGTGCCGACCACCACGATGGCGACGGCGGCGGAGGCGGCCGTCAGCGGCACGTCGTACTTGATCGGCGTGCCGTCGACCGCGAAGCCCATCATGGCGATGAAGTGCATGACCCAGATGCCCGTGCCGCCGATGGAGATGGCCCCGCCGATCAGCCACCGCATCCGGGAGGCGCCCCGCGAGGCGTGTGCCTGGGCGGTGAGCCGTAGTCCGAGCATCGACCCTATGCACGACATCAGGTATGCGAGGGCCGGTGTGAGGGGGCCCTGGGTGAAGTGGTTAACAACGGACATATAACGACAATCCTTGCATTAGGGGTCCCCGGATTGTGCCAGGAGGCCTGTCCCATATGCATGGATATCTCGACTATCTGTCAACCTGTCAGTAGGCAACGTGAGAGGTGCTCACAGATGGCGGTCAGATGGCCCCCACCCCGCCACGGGAACGTCCGCAAGGGGGTGGAGCTGGTGCGACAGGCGCTCGAGCGACCGCCCGGCGCGGACTAAACTCGATGGGTCGCGGCGTTGGCCTGACCGCGTGCATTCCCCATACTTCCGGAGGTTCCACCATGACGATGTCTGCCCTGGGCGAGCCGTGCGTGCTGCTCAAGCTGGGCGAGATCGTTCTCAAGGGCAAGAACCGCGAGGTGTTCGAGCGCCGGCTGATCAGCAACATCCGCGAGGCGCTCCAGGACGTCGGCGTCAAGGTCGACGTGCGCAAGCGGCACGGCGTCATCGCCATCTTCCTGCCCGAGGGGGCCGGGGTCGAGCAGGCCGACGCCGTGGCCCAGCGGGTCGCCGACGTCCCCGGGCTGGTCTGGATCCACCGCGCCTGGCGCGTCGCCAAGGACCCCGACGCCGTGCTCAAGGCCGGCCTGGAGCTCGTGGGCGAGCGCGAGGAGACCAAGAGGGGCGCGCGGTTCGCGGTTCGCTCACGCCGCCGCGACAAGCGCTTCCCGCTGCGCTCCAACGAGCTCGACCGGCTCGTCGGCGGAGCCATCAACGACGAGTACGGCCTGCCGGTCGACCTGCGCAACCCCGAGCTGACCCTGTTCATCGAGGTCGACAGGGACGAGGTGTTCGTCTTCACCGGCGGCATCCCCGGCCAGGGCGGCCTGCCGGTCGGCAGCAGCGGGCGGGCCCTGGTGCTCATGTCCGGCGGCATCGACTCGCCGGTGGCGGCGTACCGGATGATGAAGCGCGGGCTGCACGTGGACTTCCTGCACTTCTCCGGCATCCCGTTCACCACCTCCGAGTCGATCTACAAGGCGTACGCGCTGGTGCGCAAGCTCGACCGGTTCCAGGGGCGCTCGCGGCTGTGGGTGGTGCCGTTCGGCAAGGCCCAGCAGTCGATCCGCACGTCCGGCCAGGACCGCCTGGCGGTGATCGCGCAGCGGCGGCTCATGCTGAAGACGGCCGAGGAGGTCGCGCACCGCATCAAGGCGGGCGCGCTGATCACGGGCGACGCGCTCGGCCAGGTCTCCTCGCAGACCCTGGCCAACATCACCGCCCAGGACAACGCGGTCGACCTGCCGATCCTGCGCCCGCTGGTGGGCTGGGACAAGACCGAGATCATGGCCGAGGCCAGGCGCATCGGCACGCTGGAGATCTCCGAGCTGCCCGACGAGGACTGCTGCAGCCTGCTCGCTCCCAAGCGCGCCGAGACCAGGGCCAAGATCGCGGACCTGAAGCAGATCGAGAAGCGGCTCGACGCCGAGGAACTGGTGGTCCAGCTCGCCGACTCGATCCAGGAGTACAAGCTCTGACCGCGGGGCCCCCGAGCAGGCTGCTCGGGGGCGGTGCGGTTCTCGTGGATGGCCGGCGCGGCGGCGGGAGAGAGAGCGGTCAGGCGGTGACCGCGGCGGCGGCGCGCTTGCCGAGCAGCGGCGGGAAGTCGTTCATGACCTGGGCCAGCTCGCCCAGGTCCGAGCCGATCAGCGCCTGCGGGCCGTCGCACAGCGCCTGCTCGGGGTGCGGGTGCACGTCGATGATGACGCCGTCGGCGCCGACGCCGATGGCCGCCCGGGTCAGCGGCAGCACCAGGTCACGCCGCCCGCCCGAGTGCGACGGGTCGACGATCACCGGCAGGTGTGACAGCCGCTGCGCCACCGGCACCGCCGACACGTCCAGCGTGTTGCGGGTGGCGGTCTCGAACGTCCTGATGCCGCGCTCGCAGAGCACGATGTCGAGGTTGCCGCGCTGCGCGATGTACTCGGCGGCCATCAGCCACTCCTCGATCGTCGCGTTCATGCCGCGCTTGAGCATGACCGGCCTGCCCGCCGCGCCGACCGCCTGCAGCAGCGCGAAGTTCTGCGCGTTGCGGGTGCCCACCTGGAGCATGTCGGCGTAGGACGCCACCAGCTCGACGTCGTGCGCGTCGACGACCTCGGTCACGATCGGCAGGCCCGTCTCCTCGCGCACGTCGGCCAGGATGCGCAGCCCCTTCTCGCCCAGCCCCTGGAAGGCGTACGGCGACGTGCGCGGCTTGTAGGCGCCGCCGCGCAGCAGCGTCGCGCCCGCCGCCTGCGCCATCCTGGCCGCCTCCAGCGTCTGCTGCGGCGTCTCCACCGCGCACGGACCGGCGATCAGCGTGACGGTGTCGGGGCCGATCGGCACACCGCCCACGTGCACGGTGGACCGATCCGGATGGTTCTCCCTGCTCACCAGCTTGTACGGGGTGGACACGCGCATCACCTCGCGCACCCCGCTCATGCCCCGCAGGTTCGCCGCGTCGAGTTGTGTCACGTCGCCCACCAGCCCGACGATCGTGCGCTGCACGCCCTTGCTCACGAACGCCTCCACTCCGGCCGCCTGGACGACCGCGACGATGGACGCGACGTCGTCTCCGGTGGCTTCCGGCCCCATCACGATGACCATGTGTCTCTCCCTTGGAAAACACAGAAGGCCCCGGGTCCTCCTGGACCCGGGGCCTTCTGTTCGCCTGTCTGCTAGCGCAGCGTCAGATGGCGAACGGAGTCGGGTCCGTCGCCATACCAAAAGCTGATCGCGGTGCGCATAGACCGCAATACTACCGCACTCGACCCGGGCGCACCCCGGCGCGACCGCGATGGCAGGATGGCCCAAGACCACGAGACCAGCGAGGGGAGTGATCGTGGAGGAGTCGCGCCTGCCTCCAGGCCAGTACGTGCCGCGCGGCCGACCCGTGATCCACTACGGCAGGGTGCCCCAGTTCAAGCCGGAGAGCTGGGACTTCCGCATCTTCGGGGCGACCGCCTCGGGCGAGGAGCGCAGTTTCAGCTGGCCCGAGTTCGAACAGCTGCCCCGCACCGACGTCCTGGCCGACTTCCACTGCGTCACCAAGTTCTCCCTGATGGGCAACGAGTGGCGCGGGGTGAGCCCGTCCGTGCTGCTCGCCGCCGTGCCGCCCGACGCGGGCGTCCGCCACGTGATGATCTGGGCCGAGTACGGCTACAGCGCCAACCTGCGGATGTCCGACCTCGTCGCGCCCACCACGCTGTTCGCGACCGGACTCGACGACAAACCGCTCAGCCCCGACCGCGGCTTCCCGCTGCGCATCGTGGTGCCCCACCTGTACGCGTGGAAGAGCGTCAAGTGGGTGCGCGGCATCGAGTACCTGATCGAGGACCGCCGCGGATTCTGGGAGGAGCGCGGCTACCACAACGTGGCCGACCCCTGGCGCGAACAGCGCTACTCCTACCAGGAGGAACCCGGAGAAGGCCCGGAGTAGCCCGAACGGCTCGCGCCGGCACAAGGCTACGGAAGAACACGGGGTTTGGCAGGCGAAAACGCCACGCCAACCAGTTCTGATATCGTTGGGTAGCCATCCGTGAACGTACGGTAATTTGATCGCGTGCAGTTGCGGTTCTCCCTCCTGATCGACCCCACCCCTGCCCAGCGGTTCGCGCTGGCACGGCCGTTCGGCTGCGCGCGTGCGTTGTTCGACGACGCGCTGCGGCCGCCCGCATGCTGACCACCGCATGGGTGGCCCTCTCCTGCCTGACCTTCGTCCTCGGCTACGTCCTCGCCCGGCGGCGCCCGGAACCGCCGGAAGGCGGCCCGGAGGCGGAAGCACCGGAAGGCGGCTGGAAGGGCGAGGCCACGTACGCCACGCTGCACATCGCCGCGCTGGCGGCCCCCGCGCTGCGCGCCGGGCTGCACCGCGAGTCCGCGCGCAAGGCCGTCCGGCACCTGCACGCCCTGCTCGGCACCTACGCGGTGGCGATCACCTCCACCGACGCCGCGCTCGCCTGGGACGGCCCCTGCACCGACGAGGTGCTCAGCCACGCCCGCGCCGTGCTCGGGTCCGGGCGGGCGCAGGTGTTCGCGGGCGAGCCGTATGACGCCGTCGTGGTGCCGCTCACCGTCGACGGCAAGATCGTGGGAACGCTGGCCGCCTTCGACGCGGAGCTGAGCGCGGCGCTGGTGCGCACCGTCACCGAGGTGGGCCGCTGGGTGTCGGGCCAGCTCGAACTGGCCGAGCTCGACTCGTCGCGGCGGCGGGCGCTGGAGGCCGAGATGCGGGCGCTGCGGGCGCAGATCTCGCCGCACTTCGTCTACAACGCGCTGACCACGATCGCGTCGTTCGTCCGCACCGATCCGGCGCGGGCCCGCGAGCTGCTGCTGGACTTCGCCGACTTCGCCCGGTACGCGCTGCGCAGGGCGCACGACTTCACCACCCTGGCCGACGAGCTGACCTGCGTCGACCGCTACCTGCTGCTCGAACGGGCCCGCTTCGGCGACAAGCTGCGCTTCAGCGTGCAGGTGGCCCCTGAGGTGCTGCCGCTGCCCGTGCCGTTCCTCTGCCTGCAACCGCTGGTGGAGAACGCGATCAAGCACGGCATGGGCGGCAGGGGCGGCGGCGAGGTGCGGGTGGTGGCCCGCGACGCCGGCCCCGAGGCGCACATCACGGTCGAGGACGACGGCACCGGGATGGACCCCGAGCACGCCAGACGGATGCTCGACGACGACCCCAGGCGGGAGGGCGGCGGCATCGGCCTGGCCAACGTGGACGTCCGGATGCGGCAGATCTACGGCGAGGGCTACGGGCTCGTGGTGGAGACGGCGCTCGGGGCGGGCACCAGGGTCCGGCTGCGCGTGCCGAAGGCGAGACTCAGCACTTCGTAGTCAAATCTTTACGGAACGTTGCCATGTCGCTTGTGGCCCCGGCGTGCATGCGGCAACGTGGACGCATGCTTAGGGTTCTGGCTGTCGACGACGAGGTGCCCGCTCTGGAGGAGCTGGCGTATCTGCTGCGCCGCGACTCCAGGGTGGGGCACGTCACCACCGCGTCCGACGGTGTCGCGGCCCTGCAGGAGATGGTCCAGATGATCGGCGCGGGCGAGCGGCTCGACGGAGTGTTCCTCGACATCCGGATGCCCGGCCTCGACGGCCTCGACCTGGCCAGGCTGGTCGGCGGCTTCCCGAGCCCGCCCGGGCTGGTGTTCGTCACCGCGCACGACGACTGCGCGGTGCAGGCGTTCGAGCTGGAGGCCGTCGACTACCTGCTGAAACCGGTCAGGGCCGAGCGGCTGGCCGAGTCGGTGCGCAGGCTGGAGGCCGCCTCCGCGCCCCCGGCCGACCAGGTGCACGACGACGTGATCCCGGTGGAGCTGGGCGGGCGCACCAGGTTCGTGCCGCAGCAGGCGGTCTGGTTCGCCGAGGCGAAGGGTGACTACGTCCGGCTGCACACCGGCGATGGCAGCTACCTGGTCCGGGCGTCCCTGGCCGCGCTGGAGCGGCGCTGGGCGGAGGCGGGGTTCATCCGCGTGCACCGCAGCACGCTGGTCTCCGCGCGGCACGTCAGCGAGCTGAGGTTCGAGGGGGGTCGGGTGCTGCTGACGGTAGGCACCGAGACCCTGGCGGTCAGCAGGAGGCACAGCCGGCAGGTCCGTGAGCAGCTCGTGCACCAGCACCGGGGCGCGATCTCCTGATCGCCTGTCCGGGGCCGGTTTCGGTCTCGTTCCCTGCCGGTCGCCTTCGAACGGGCGGGTGTGAACGCGGGGGTGGCGGCTTCCTGCCCCCCGCGCCGAACGGCGTGCGGGCCGCCGGTTCGTCGTGATCGTGGCGATTTCCCTGGTCACACCCGGTCGAGTGACTTCGAGGGGCTGCGGGCGGCGACCTTGACACGCCTGCCGGAGGATCTTCGAGGCTCCGGAATCGGCCGCTCGTCGTGGCGTACCGACCGCTCGTCGCGTCAACACTCTCCGTACAGCGATGACTACAGACCGTTCGACGAGCTGACCGTTAACGGGGTTTCGCCCACAAGATCGCAACCGTAGTGTTTCCGCATCGGAAAGCCACCCGGCGCATTGGGGGGGACTGGGCCAGAAGGCTCATACGGGCCTGATGCGCCGGATCCACCGGTGACCCACGTGGTCACCGCGGTTGTCGGGCCCTCAACCGGGGGGTAGGGCCCGCCGGCCGGGTACGTGAAGGGGCGCCCGCTGTGGCCGCGAGTCCGGACCGCGATCCGGCCATACGGGGGCGGCCGGATCGCGCGAGCGGGCGCCTCTTCACGTCGTTCACCCCAGCAGAGTTCACCTCAGCAGGTCCGCCCGGTCGTGCACCACGGCGCCGCCGATCACGGTGGCGGTCACCGTCACGTCCTTGATGCGGGCAGGCGAGATGGCGAGCAGGTCGTCCGACAGGACCGCGAAGTCCGCCAGCTTGCCCCTGCTGAGCGTGCCCTTCAGGTGCTCCTCGTGCACGGCGTAGGCAGAGCCGAGCGTGTAGGCGCGCAGCGCCTGCACCACCGTGAGCGCCTCGTCCGGGTTGAACGGGGCGCCCGTGGCCGTCCGCTGGTTCACCAGGTCGTGGATGCCCAGCAGGGGAGCGCCCTCCACCACCGGGCAGTCGGAGCTGCCCGGCAGGACGATGCCCGCGTCCAGGAAGGAGCGCTGCCGGTAGCAGCCGCGCGAGCGCTCGGGGCCGAGCGCGGCCAGCATGCCGTCGCCGATCTCGGAGATGAACCGGCCCTGCGGGACGGGGATGACGCCGAGCTCGGCGATCCGGGCCACCTGGGCGTCGCTGGTGACCGCGCAGTGCTCGATGCGGTGCCTGGCGTCGGGGCGCGGCAGGCGCGCCTGGGCCTCGGCGTAGGCGTCGAGGACGACGTCGATCGCCGCGTCGCCGATGGCGTGCGTGGCGATCTGCCAGCCGGACGCGTGCGCCCGCAGGATGAACTCCCGCAGCGCGGACGCCTCCTCCTGCAGGAACCCCCTGTTGCCGGGGTCGCCCTCGTAGTCGCAGCACATGGCCGCGGTCCTGCCGATGAGCGAGCCGTCGGAGAAGACCTTGACCGGGCCGATGCGCAGCCGCTCGTCCCCCAGCCCGCTGCGGACGCCCAGGTCGAGCCCGAACTCCGGGCCGACCTCGTGCAGGCTGGGCGAGCCCGGCATCAGCGTGGCCCGCTGCGCGAGCAGGCCCTGCCGGATCGCGGACTGGAAGTCGGCCACGTCCCACGGGCCGTTGCCCGCGAGGCCGACGCCGACGCCCGGCTCGGTGAAGCTGGTCAGGCCCTCGGCGGCGGCGAGCGCGCTCGCCAGCGCGAGCCCCTCGACGAAGTCGGCGTGCCCGACCGGACGCAGCACCCGGTGGACGAGGTCCTGCGCCTGCTCGGCGAGCAGCCCGTCGGGGAGGCCGGCGGCGTCACGGCCGACCGAACCGCCGGGGACGTCCGGGACGTCCTCCAGGTGGGGGAAGCCCATCAGTGCGAACGCGGCCGTGCTGGCCACGCCCATGTGCCCGGAGGTGTGCTGGAGCCAGACCGGACGCCCGCCCGCCGTCCTGTCGAGCGCCTCCCGGGTGGGGTGGGCGCCTCCCAGCTTGTTCTGGTCGTACCCGGCGCCGCGCACCCACGCGCCCTCGGGCAGCGTGGCCGCCCGCTCCGCCACCCGCGCGTACAGCTCGTCCAGGGTGCCGACCCGCACGTCCAGTTCGCGCAGCCGCTGGCCGCGCATGCTCAGGTGATGGTGCGCGTCGTTGAACCCGGGGACGGCGGGCGCCTCGCCCAGGTCGATCACCACGTCCGCGGGGACGCCGTCGACCTCCTGGTCGAGACCGGCGATCCGGCCGTTCAGCACGCCCAGCCGGGTGGCCGACGGGCGGTCCGCGTCCAGGGTGGTGAACCGGCCGTTGACGAACAGGACGTCGAGACGCATCAGGCCTCCACGGAGACCGGTGCCTGCCGCCGGGCCGACAGCCGGTGCAGGCCCATGACGCAGGCCATGGTCAGCAGGATGACGACCAGGTACTGGACGACGACCGCCCAGATGGTCCCGGTCGAGCTGAGCAGCGCCTGGGCGATCAGGGGCGTGGTGCCGCCGATCAGCGCGCCGCACAGCTGGTAGGACAGTGAGATGCCGGTGTAACGGACCTTGGAGGGGAACGCCTCGGCCAGGAACCCGGCCAGCGCCGCGTACGACGAGCCGCTGAACACCACGCTCAGCGCCAGCCCGAGCGTCGCCAGCGCGGGTGAGCCGGTGCCGACCAGGAGGAACGTGATCGGTGTGCAGACGATCAGCGCGACGAACGCGATCAGCATGTAGCGGGCCGCGCCGAGCCGCTGGCCGAGCACCGCGCCGATCGGCTGGGTGACGAACTGGGTGACCGACACGATGAGCAGCACGTTCAGCATCGAGCCCTTGGTGATGCCGAGGTCCGTGGTGGCCCAGGACAGGATGAAGGTGTTGGTGAAGTAGGCCGAGGCGATGCCGACGCCGCTGGCCCCGATGCCGAGCAGCACCAGCGGCCACGAGGTGCGGAACACCTCCGCGACCGGCAGTTTCACGACCTCGCGCTGCTCCCGCATCCGGACGAACTCCGGCGACTCCTCTACCCGCAGCCGGATGACCAGGCCGATCACCAGCAGGACCGCCGACGCCAGGAACGGCAGCCGCCACCCGTACGACAGGAAGGCGTCCTCGGGGAGCAGGCTGACCAGCGCGAACATGCCGGTCGCGAGGATCGACCCGGCGGGCGAGCCCTGCTGGGCGAACGCGGCGTAGAAGATCCGCTTCGGGCCCGCATGCTCGGCCGCGATCAGCACCGCGCCGCCCCACTCACCGCCGACCGCGATGCCCTGGACGAGCCTGAGCGCCGCCAGCAGCACGGGCGCGAGCACGCCGACCGACGCGTACGTGGGCAGCACGCCGACCAGCGTGGTCGCGCCGCCCATCAGCAGCAGCGTCGCGACCAGGGTGCCCTTGCGGCCGATCCGGTCGCCCAGGTGGCCGAAGACGACGCCGCCCAGCGGCCTGGCCAGGAAGCCCACCCAGAACGTGGCGAAGGACGCCATCACTCCGGCGGCGGGGCTCGCCTCGGGGAAGAACAGCTTGCCGAAGACCAGCGCGGAGGCGGTGCCGTAGATGTAGAAGTCGTACCACTCGATGGAGGTGCCGACGAAGGAGGCGATGCCCGCGCCGCGGGCGTTGGTAGAGCTCATGGGGGGTCCTAGGCGAAGTGGTGGAGTTGGGCCAGCGGCACCTCGGTCGCGGGTGACAGGCTCACCTCGACGCCGTCCACGAGGACGGGGCCGGGCTCGCGCGGCACTCTGACCTGCGGTGTCGCAGTATTTCGGGACATGTCGGCTCGGGTGAGGCCGCGGGCGTGCCTGATGGCCGCGTACCGGAGCCCGTCGGGCAGTTCGTCGCGGGCGTTTTCGAGCGCGTCACCCGCGACGAAGATCCGCGACAGCAGGCTCGGCGCGTCCCCCAGCGCGCCGAAGTACGGGCGGTAGGCGCGCGGCTGGGTCAGCCGGGTCGAGCCGGAGCCGCTGCCGGACACCCCGTGGGCGACGAAGCCGCCCTTGATCACCAGCTCCGGCTTCGCGCCGAACCAGGCGGGATGCCACAGCACGATGTCGGCCAGCCGACCGGGAGTGAGCGAGCCGACCTCGTGCGCCAGGCCGTGCGCGACGGCCGGGTTCAGGGTCAGCTTGGCCAGGTAGCGCAGGATGCGCGCGTTGCCGTCCGCCTGGCCCCCGGGGTCGCGCAGCGCGTTGAGATGGGCGAGCTGCCAGGTGCGGCGGACCGTCTCGGCGACCCGGCCCATGCCCATCGAGTCGGAGTTGACGATGCTGATCGCGCCCAGATCGTGCAGGACGTTCTCCGCCGCGATGCCGTGCGCGCGGACCCGGCTCCTGGTCACCTCGACGTCGCTGCCGATGTGCTGGTTCTGCCGGTGCACGGTCATCGTCATCGGGAACAGCTCGCCGACCGTGTTCGTCGTGTACGGGATCGTCGGAGTGGTGGAGGACGGCAGGATGTGCGGCTCGCTGAGGATCTCCAGCAGGTCGGGGTGCCCGCCGCCGCCCTCCACGTGGTACGCGTGGACGGTGCGGCCGCGCGTCGCCGCGACCGTGTCGGCCAGGTAGCCCGACTCGTTCATCGAGTCCGAGTGCAGCGCCACCGGCAGGTCCGCGGCCTCGGCCACGTCCAGGCAGGTGTCGATGATGCGCGGCGTCGCCCCGAAGTCCTCGTGGATCTTGAAGCCGCCCGCGCCCGCCAGCACCGCCTCCTCCAGCAGCGTCCGCGAGCTGGACGACCCCCTGGCCAGGAACGCCACGTTCAGCGGGGTGCCGCGCCAGGCCGCCATCAGCGTGTGCAGGTTGCGAGCCGGGTTGACGCCGACGTCCCACACCCCGCCGAGCCCCATGCCCACCACGGTCGTCACACCGGACGCGAGCGCGGCCGGGGCGATCTCCGGCGAGGACAGGTGGACGTGCGAGTCGACGATGCCGGGCGTGGCGATCAGGCCCTCGCCGGGGACGATCGCGGTGTGCGAGTCGATGACCGCCCCCTCGACCGGGACGACCCTGCCGTCCTTCACCCCGATGTGCGTCTTGCGCACGCCGAGCACCGGGTCCATCAGCACCACCCCGGCGACCACCAGGTCCAGCGCCGACTCCCGGGCGCCGCGCGGGCTGGCGAGCAGCCCGTCGCGCAGCGTCTTGCCGCAGCCGCCCAGCAGCTCGTCCCCGTGCGGGACGTCGTCCCGCTCCACCTCGGCCCACAGGCAGGTGTCGCCGAGCCTGACCCGGTCACCGGTCGTGGGGCCGTAGATCGCGTTGTACGTCTCGCGCTTCACGAGGGGATGACCTCCACTTCGACGGTCTCGCCCGGACGGAACGCGGTCGCCGTGCCCGCGGGGATGCCGAGCCTGAGGCCGTCCGGGGGCCCGTCGAAGGTGAGGGCGGCGTTCACCTCGCTCAGCGGGAAGTGCGAGGAGACGAACACGGTGCGCTCGCCCTCGTTGGTGATCCGCAGCGTGCTCCGCTCGCGGCCGGCGTTGATCTCCACGTCGCCGGGCGCGAGCCGCACCGCCCCCGGGCCCTCGGCCGGTGGCGGGCCGATCGGCGCGTCCACCGCGACCAGCGCGGTGCCGTTCGGGAAGAGCGCCTCCACCTGGACGTGGGCGACGAGCGCGGGAACGCCGTCCATCACCTCGTCCGGGGTAAGGACCGCCTTCGCGGCGGCGATGACCTCCTCCAGGGAGGCGCCGTCCCACGCCAGTTCCAGGATCTCGTCGCAGATGAGCGCGATGGCCTCCGGCGCGTTCAGCCTGCGCCCGCGGGCGCGGCGGCGGCGGGCCAGCTCCGCGAGCGTGAAGATGGTGAGCCGCTCCTGCTCACGAGGCGTCAGATGCACGTGCTTCCTCCCTTTCGCTCACCGTAGGGCCAGGTCAGAGGGTTACCAACGGCGATACGGTGCGTAAATAGGACGTTAGATTGTGCATGTGACCAACGACGCGATCGCCAGGCTGGCGCTCCGGTGCCTGGCCGGCTACGAGGACCTCATCGACGACTGGCTCGTCCAGGTCATGGAGATCGAGCCGTACGCGCGCGGGCTGGTCAGCCCGGAGGAGGTGCGCGAAGGCGCCCGCGTGGGGTTCGCGCTGATCCTGCGGCACCTCGCGGAAGGCCGCGTCCCCCCGGAGCAGGCGCCGCACTCCGAGCGGATGGGGGAACGGCGGGCCGGCCAGGGAGTGCCGCTGGAGTCGCTGCTGGCGGCGGCCCGGCTGGACGCGCGCGTGCTGTGGCAGGGGCTCGTCGACCACGCGGGGCCCGAGGACGTCCCCGGCCTGTTGCAGGCCGCCAACCTGGTGTGGGAGGCGGTCGAACAGCACAACACCGGCCTCATGACCGGGTACCAGCGCGGGGTCCTGGAGATGGGCAGGCAGCGCGAGGACGAGCGCCGCACCTGGTTCGCCCGCCTCCTCGACAACGACGGCCGCAACCCGGACGTGGTGCGGGACGCCGGCCGGGTCCTCGGTTTCGACCCGGCGGCCACCTACGTGGCGGCGGTGGCCGACTCCTCGGCCGGGGCGGCCCTGCGCGCGGCAGCGGGGGCCATGGCTTCCCTGCGCCGTCACCGCCACGACTCGCCCATCGGGGGCATCCTCGTGGTCCAGCTCCCCGCCCGCTCACCGGACCCGGAACGGGCGGTGATCGACGCGCTGGCGGGAGTCCCCTGCGGGGTCTCACCCCAGGTGGCGGGCCTGTCGCAGGTGCCTCACGCGGTCCGCCTGGCGACGGCGACGGCCCGTGCCGCCCTCCCGTACCGCCCCCAGGGAGATGCCGACGGCCCGGAAACAGAGGACGGCGGGGGAGCGGGCGACGGCGGGGGAGCGGGCGGCGGCACGGCCCGCGACCGCACAGCGCCCGACCGCCCTGACTCCGTCGCTTCCACGCCCGGTTGTACCGCGCCCGACGGTTCAGCGCCCGCCGGTTCCACGGGCGGCGCGCCTTTCGCCGGGCCGATGCGGTTGGAGGACTGCTGGCTGGAGGTGTTCGTGGCGCAGAGCCCCGAACTGGCGGCGGAGCTGGCCGAGCGGGTGCTGGGGCCGCTGGCGGAGATCGGGCCGGTGGAGCGGGAGCGGCTGCTGGAGACGGTCAGGACGCACCTGACGGGAGACGGCGCGATCGCCGGGACCGCCGCCGCGCTCTACTGTCACCGCAACACGATCCAGCACCGCTTCGCTCGCTTCAGGCAGCTCACCGGCCGCGACATCCGCGCCCCGCAGGACGCCGCCATCGTCGCCCTCGCCCTACGCGCAGCCGCCCTCCATCCAGGGACGTGACGGCACCACAGCGAGGACGGCCGCCGACGGGGTGTTGGTGTGGTGGTGTGGCGGCCGGGTGCCGAGATGGCCGCCAGGGGGCTCCGTGGGTGCGTGGTGGTGTTGCGGCGCGGCGGCTGTGCGCGCTGCCCTGCGGCAGGGGCTGCACCCTTCGGTGGGGGTTACGGGGTTCCGTCGCGGAGCTTCTTCAGCAAGGTGATGTCCTCGCGGTGCTTTTCGCCCTTGCCCGGGGTTTCGATGCAGATGGGCACCCCGGCGACGGCGGGGTGGCGCATCAGGTCGGCGAACGGCCGGCTGCCGATGTGGCCCGCGCCGATGTTCTCGTGGCGGTCTCTCTTGGAGCCGCACGTGTCCTTGGAGTCGTTGGCGTGGACGAGCTTCAACCGCCCGGGAGCGATCTTGTGCAGCGCGTCGAGCGTCTCCTGGACCCCGCCCTCCGCCGCCAGGTCGTGGCCGGCCGAGAACGCGTGGCAGGTGTCGAGGCAGACGGTCGCCCGCGGATGCCAGTCGAGCGCCGCCAGGTACGGCTCCAGATCCTGGACGGTGGCGCAGAGCACCGCCCCCTGCCCCGCCATCGGTTCGAGCAGCAGGTCGGGCCCGCCGTCGGGGATCTCCTCGAGCAGCGGCAGCAGGTGCTCGTGGATCTGCCGCAGCGCGTCGTCGCGCGGTTGCGTGACCGCGGACCCGGTGTGCACCACGACCCCCTTGGCCCCGGTCTCGACGCCACGCCTGAGCGTGTGGCGGACCACGGCGACGGAGTTGGCGAGCGTCTCGGGGCTGGGCGAGCCGAAGTTGACCAGGTGGGGGACGTGGATGAAGGTGTCGACGCCCGACTCGGCCAGCTTGGCGTCCTCGTCGGGCTTGCCCACGGTGAGCGCCCACCCGCGCGGGTTGGTGACGAACACCTGGATCATCTCGGCGCCGATCTCGGCCATGTACTTGAGGCCGCCCGTTGCCAGGCCGCCCGCGACGAACACATGTCCGCCGATCAGGGATTTCAGGGTCATGATGGGTCTCAGTCTAGGGGGAGCGGACGACAATTCAGCGACGGCTCCCATCGGGTGAACCGACACGTCAAAGGCCGTCCGAAGACGCTCCGCGAGAGCCTCGGAGGGATCCGCCCCGCCGATCCGAGACGGCCCCGGACAGGGCGCGTAGGTTGGAGCATGACACGAAAAGTTCTGGCCAACCGCAGGACCGGTTGGGAGTTCTTGCGGATGGACCGGGCACGACGCCCATGTGTGTACTGCTGACATGCCCCACACGCTCGCCGACTTCAACGCGCGGGACCCTGCGTCCGCCGAGGAGGAGCTGCTCGCCTGCTGCGCCTCCCGCGTCTTCGCCAGGGCCGTCGCGTCGCGGCGCCCGTACCAGGACCTCGCCAGGCTGACGGCCGCCGCCGACTCCGCCGTGCGCGGCCTGAGCTGGCCGGACGTCCTGGAGGCGCTGAGCGCCCACCCCAGGATCGGGGAGCGCGCGGACGGCGACGGCCGGGAGGCGTCGTGGTCCCGCCAGGAGCAGTCGGGCGTGGAGGACGGCCTGCGCGCCGCGCTCGCCGAGGGCAACCGCGCCTACGAGGACCGCTTCGGCCACGTGTACCTGATCTGCGCCACCGGCCTGACGGGCGAGCAGCTGCTCGGCAGGCTCCGCGAGCGGCTGGCCAACGACGAGCTGACGGAGCGCGACACCGTCCGCGACCAACTGGCCAAGATCACCACGCTGCGGATGGCCAAGCTGGTGGGGGAGGCGGGCCGGTGAGCTTCTCGACGCACGTGCTGGACGCGGTCACGGGACGTCCCGCCGCCGGGGTCCAGGTACGGCTGGAGCACCAGGGCGGCGTGGTCGCCGAGGGCCGCACCGACGAGGACGGCCGGATCAAGGGCTGGAACCCGGGCGCGGGCGTCCACCGCGTCGTCTTCGACACCGGCGCCTACCTGAAGGACACCTTCTACCCCGAGGTCGTGATCACCTTCACCGTCACCGACCCGGCCGAGCACTACCACGTGCCGCTGCTCCTCAGCCCGTTCGCGTACTCCACCTACCGAGGGAGCTAACCGTGTCGGTCATTCTCGGCCCCAACCGCTACGGCAAGGCGGAGACCAGGCTGGTCCGCGTCGTCAGGGACGGCGACGTCCACCACCTCAAGGACGTCAACGTCAGCACCTCGCTCTCCGGCGACATGGAGGCCGTCCACCTGAGCGGCGACAACGCCGCCGTGCTGCCGACCGACACGCAGAAGAACATCGCCTACGCCTTCGCCAGGAAGCACGGCCTCGACCAGATCGAGGACTTCGCCCTCCTGCTGGCCAGGCACTACGTGGACGGGTACCCGCCGATCCACCACGCCAGGGTGGAGATCGACGAGTACGCCTGGGACCGCATCCCGGTCGCCGGCGGCGACCGGCACTCGTTCGTGCGCGGCAACGGTGAGGTGCGCACCTGCGTCGTCCACCACGACCGGGACGGCCGCACCACCGTCGTGTCGGGCCTGAAGGACCTGGTCGTGCTCAACTCGACCGGCTCGGAGTTCCACGGCTTCCTCGTGGACGAGTACACCACCCTCCAGCCGACCACCGACCGCGTCCTGGCCACGGCCGTCGCCGCCCGGTGGCGGCACGTGGACGAGACGTCCTCCTTCGGCAAGTCGTACGGCGAGGCGCGCAGGTGCCTGCTGGAGGCGTTCGCGCAGACGCACAGCCTCTCCCTCCAGCAGACGCTGTACGCCATGGGCGAGCGGGTGCTGAACACCTGCCCGGAGATCTGCGAGATCAGGCTCGCGATGCCGAACAAGCACCACTTCCTCGTGGACCTGTCGCCGTTCGGGCTGGACAACGAGAACGAGGTGTTCCACGTCGCGGACCGCCCGTACGGGCTCATCGAGGGCAGCGTGCTGCGCGACGACGCGCGTGACGCCGGATTCGCCTGGGAGTAGGACGATGGACTTCTTGCGCCCCACGACGTGGGAGGAAGCGCTGGCCGCCAAGGCGGAGCAGCCGGAGGCGGTGCCCATCCAGGGCGGCACCGACGTGATGGTCGAGATCAACTTCGACGTCCGCCGGCCACCCGCGCTGCTGGACCTCAACCAGGTGGCCGAGCTGCTGGAGTGGTCGCTGGAGGACGGCACGTACCGGGTGGGGGCGGCTGTCCCGTACACGCGGATCATCGAGGAGCTGGGCGGGCCGCTGCCGGGGCTCGCCCAGGCGTCCCGGACGGTCGGCTCGCCGCAGATCCGCAACCGCGGCTCCGTCGGCGGCAACCTGGGCGCGGCGTCACCGGCGGGCGACAGCCACCCGCCCCTGCTGGCCGCCGACGCCGTCATCGAGGTGGAGTCGCGGGCGCGTGGCGTCCGGATGATCCCGGCGTCCGGCTTCTACGTGGGTGTCAAGCGGTCGGCGCTCCAGCCGGACGAGCTGATCAGGGCGTTCCACCACAAGCCCGCGACCGGGCCGCAGTACTTCTCCAAGGTCGGCACCCGCAACGCCATGGTGATCGCGGTCTGCTCGTTCGCCGTCGCGCTGCACCCGGACGAGCGGCGTATCGGCACCGGCATCGGCTCCGCCGCGCCGACCCCGCGCCGCGCGGTGGAGGCCGAGGAGTTCCTGCGCGGCGAGCTCGACTGGGACGCCCCCCTCGACCCGGCGCTGCTGCGCCGCTTCGCCGAGCTGTGCTCCCAGGCCGCCTCGCCGATCGACGACGTGCGCGGCACCGCCGGATACCGCAGGCACGCCATCGGCGTGATGGCCCGCCGCACGCTCACCTGGGCGTGGAACGACTACCTCGGAAGGAGGGCCGCCTGATGCGCGTCACCTTCACCGTCAACGGCCGCGAGGAGTGCGTGGACGACGTGTGGGAGGGCGAGAGCCTCCTCTACGTGCTGCGCGAGCGGGTCGGCCTGCCGGGCTCGAAGAACGCCTGCGAGCAGGGTGAGTGCGGATCCTGCACGGTCTACCTGGACGGCACCCCCGTCTGCGCCTGCCTGGTCGCCGCCGGGCAGGCCGAGGGCCGGCAGGTGCGCACCGTGGAGGGGCTCGCCACCGGCGACGGCCTCGACCCGGTGCAGGAGGCGTTCGTCGAGTGCGGGGCCGTGCAGTGCGGCTTCTGCACGCCGGGCCTGATCGTGCAGGCGCACGACCTCATCGAGCGGGTGGACCGGCCGTCGGACGCGGAGATCCGCGAGGCGCTCGCGGGGAACCTGTGCCGGTGCACGGGCTACGAGAAGATCCTGGACGCGGTACGGCTGGCCGCCGAGCGAAAGGCGGCGACCCGGTGAGTGAGCAGGTGAGTGAGCAGGTGGGCGACGGGGCCGGTGCTCAGCCGGGGGACCTGGCGAGCGGCCGGGGACGTGGCGGGGCTCCCGGCCGGGTGGTGCTGATCGAGAACGCGTACCTCGCCCCGGTCGTCGGCCCAGAGATCAAATCCGGATATATCCGGATCGAGGGTGATCGGATAGCCGAGGTCGCGGCAGGCCCCGCGCCCGAGGCCCCCGGCGCGACCCGCATCGACGGCACCGGCTGCCTGGCCACCCCCGGCCTGGTCAACACCCACCACCACCTGTACCAGTGGGCCTCGCAGGGCCTCGCCCAGGACGCCACGCTCTTCGAGTGGCTGGTGGCGCTCTACCCGGTGTGGGCCGCCATGGACGCCGACGTCGTCAAGGGCGCGGCGACGGCCGGGCTCGGCCACCTGGCCCTGTCGGGTTGCACGACGTCCAGCGACCACCACTACGTCTTCCCCAAGGGCCGGGGGGACCTGTTCGCCGCCGAGATCGAGGCGGCGCGCGAGCTGGGCGTCCGCTTCCACCCGGCGCGCGGCTCGATGGACCGGGGACAGTCGCAGGGCGGCCTGCCACCGGACGTCGTCGTCGAGCGGCTCGACGAGATCCTCACCGCCACCGCCGATGCCGTCGACGCCTACCACGACCCGTCGTTCTCCTCGAAGCTGCGGGTCGCGGTCGCGCCGTGCTCGCCGTTCTCGGCGAGCGCCGAGCTGATGACCGAGGCCGCCGCCCTGGCCAGGTCCAAAGGAGTGCGGCTGCACACGCACCTGGCCGAGACGGTGGACGAGGAGGAGCACTGCCGGGCGCAGTTCGGCGCGCGTCCGACCGCCTACCTGGACAAGCTCGGCTGGCTCGGCCCGGACGTGTGGGTCGCGCACGCGGTGCACCTGAGCGACGCCGACATCGACAGGTTCGCCGCCACCGGCACCGGCACCGCGCACTGCCCCTCGTCCAACGGGCGGCTGGGCGCGGGGATCGCCCGGGTGTCGGAGATGCTGCGCCGGGGGGCCAACGTCGGGCTCGGCGTCGATGGCAGCGCGTCCGCCGAGCTGACGGCGCTCGCCGGGGAGATGCGGCAGGCGCTGCTGTCCCAGCGGGCCAGGTACGGGCCGACGGCGCTGACCGCCCGGCAGGCCCTGGAACTGGCCACGACGGGCGGCGCACGCAACCTCGGCCGCGAGGACGAGCTGGGCTCCCTCGAAGCGGGCAAACTGGCCGACATCGCGCTCTGGCGGATGGACGGGCCCTTCGCGGGCGCCGTCGCCGACCCGGTCTTCGCGCTGGTCCTCGCGTCCGGGCGGCCGCCCCTCGCGCGGCTGCTGGTCGGCGGCGAGACGATCGTCGAGGACGACGAGCTCAGAACCGTCGCGCAGGACGAAGCGGGACGCGCCGGAGCACGGGCACACCGACGCCTGCTGCGGCTGGCCGAACAGCACGGGGTGACCCGCGAACCCATCGCACCGGACCCCGAGCCGAAGCCCCCGACGCCATGAGCCCGCGGCTCGGCGAAGGCCGCGTGCTCCCATGAGGGCGGCCTCAGCTCTTGACGGCGCCGGTCAGCGCCTGGCCGATTTCTGTTCGGCCGGCGCCGCGGAACCGGCGGCACGGCCGGCTACGGGGCTAGGCCGACAGCTCCCGTTCCAGCGGGGTCCTGAAGCGGGGTGTCACCGTCACCCCGTCAAGCCAGGACGCGAGGCCCGCCACCTGCGCCTCGATGGCGGCTTTCGCGTCGGAGCCCACGTCCGCGAGCAGGCGCCACGCGATCTCGCCGTCGCGCCGCTGCGCCCAGCCGCCCACGACCTCGCCGTTCCACCACACCGTCGGCCCGACGTTGCCGCTCCGGTCGAACAGCTCGGCCCGGTGCGCCTGCGGCAGGTACCAGTCGCGCGCCTGCCAGCCCATCGGGGTCGGGTCGAGCGCGGGCAGCAGCGCGGCCCACGGCTCCGGCGGCGGGGGCTCGTCGAGGTCGCCGGGCAGGACGTAGCCGGTGCCCTCGTCCAGGGAGACCGCCACCGCGCCGACCGCGGCCAGCGCCCTGCGGACGTCGCCCAGCGTCCATCCCGTCCACCACTTGAGGTCGGCCTCCGTGCCGGGGCCGAACGCGGCCAGCCAGCGCCGCACCAGCTCGGCCTGCGCCTCGTGCGCGGTCAGCTCGGCCATCGCCGGGGCCACGCCCCAGCGGTGCTGCCCGCTGATCCACGAACCCGCCGGGCGGCCCCGCCGCACCACGAGGCCCTCCATCGCCATCACCGGCAGCAGCCGGGTGCCGACGCCGTGCACGGCCTCGTACGGCTTGCCGACCGCCACCCGCACCTGTTCGCGCAGCCGCGGCTCCAGCGCGCCCAGCTCGGCGGCCGTGGCCTCGCCCGCCTCCGCGAGCAGCCGGAGCACCGACGCCTCGACGTCCTTGAGCCACGGATCGCCCCAGCCGCCCTCGCCCAGCAGTTTCAGCAGCGACCTGCGCTCCTTCACGGCGATCGCGAACGTCGAGGAGTGGTGGACCACCGGAACCAGGGCGGCCGGGACCACGAAGACGGTGCGCCGCATGCCGGTCATCCGCACCAGCGTGCGGTCGTCGTAGAGCGCCCGCTCGACCGGCTCGGGGCCGGGCGCCTCCAGCCGCGCGCCCGCCGACAGGAACACCGTCGCCGGGTCGGTGGCGTGCAGCGCCA
Source organism: Nonomuraea sp. NPDC000554 (assembly GCF_040300065.1). NCBI lineage: Bacteria > Bacillati > Actinomycetota > Actinomycetes > Streptosporangiales > Streptosporangiaceae > Nonomuraea > Nonomuraea sp. NPDC000554. The sequence continues at coordinate 259,490 of NZ_JBEPDC010000007.1, forward strand.
CCATCGACTCCGCGGCCTCCTCCACGTTCGCCGCCTTCGCGGCGAGCCGATGCTGCACGCCCAGCCGGGACCGCCTCTGCCACGCCGAGATCCGCACGCCGCCCCTCTTTCCCTGGCCCCGCCCGCTTTCCGCGCGGGGGAGCCCAGCCGCCACACTCTCGCAGGGCGCAGCGTAGACGACGCCTCCGACAAGTTCCGCGGGAGCACCCGCCGCGAGGTCGAGGCGTTGGCGGGGGAGGTGTGATGATGGGTCGTCCCCGGCACGCCTTCCTGCCCGCTCGCACCGGGCAGGAAGGCGCGTCCGCCCATTGTTCATGATCGTGCAGGAGTTCGCAGTGGTTCAGCACGTCCTTGTCGCCCCCGACAAGTTCAAGGGTTCCCTCACGGCGGCCGAAGTGGCGTCCAGGGTGTCGGCGGGCCTCAGGGTTCCGACGGTCGAGCTGCCCGTCGCCGACGGCGGCGACGGCACCGTGGACGCGGTCGTGGCCTGCGGCTTCACCCGCGTCACCGTCGAGGTCACCGGCCCCACCGGGCTCCCCGTGGCGGCCTCCTACGCCTGGCGTCCCGCCGGCCTGCCCGCTGGCCCGTCCGGCAGCCCGACTGACAGCAGGGCGACCGCCGTCGTCGAGCTGGCCGAGGCGTCCGGGCTGCGCCGGCTGCCGGGTGGCCACGAGCCGCTCACCGCCACGAGCCGCGGCACCGGCGAGCTCATCGCCGACGCCGTCCGGCGGGGAGCCCAGCGGATCGTGCTGGGCCTGGGCGGCAGCGCCTCCACCGACGGGGGAGCGGGCATGGCCCAGGCACTGGGAGCCCGGCTGCTCGACGCCGACGGCGACGACCTCGGGCACGGCGGCGCCGAGCTTCGCCGCCTCGAGCGGATCGACCTGACCGGGTTCACCGATCTGTCCGGGGTCGAGTTCGTGGTGGCCAGCGACGTGGACAATCCGCTGCTCGGCCCGCACGGGGCGGCGGCCGTCTACGGCCCGCAGAAGGGGGCGACGCCGGAGGACGTCCGGGTCCTGGAAGCCGCCCTGTCGCGGTTCGCCGCCGTCGCCACCCAGACCCACGGGCTCCTCGGCGCGGTCGAGCACGACGACACGCCCCGCGCCATGGGCGTCGCCGGCGCCCCCGGTGCGGGGGCGGCCGGCGGCGTCGGCTTCGCCGCGCTGGCCTTCCTGCACGCGGAGATCCGCCCGGGCATCGACTACCTCCTGGACCTGCTCGGCTTCGGCGACCTCGTCAAGGACGCCCGCCTGGTGATCACCGGCGAGGGCTCGCTGGACGAGCAGACGCTGCGCGGCAAGGCTCCCGTCGGCGTCGCCCAGGCCGCCGCCAAGGCGGGAGTCCCGGTGGTGGCGGTCTGCGGGCGGCGCTCGCTGTCCGACGCCGAACTCGCCACCGCGGGCATCGAGGCCGCCTACGCCCTCACCGACCTGGAGCCGGACCCCGACCGGTGCATGGCGGAAGCCGGAGCCCTCCTGGAACGGCTGGCGGCCCGGATAGCCGCCGACCGGCTGTGAACCGGCGGGTGGTGCGGGGCGGCTGTCGCGGGTAATCACTGGTCGCGGGGAAGGGGAGGTGTCAGGTGAGCGGGACTGGTCAGGGGTACGACCTGGTGGTCCGGTCGCGCAGGACCGTCACGGCCGACGGCGAGCGGGCCGCGGCCGTCGCCGTGCGCGCGGGGAAGATCGCGGCGCTGCACGCGTACGCGGACGTCCTGGACGCGGCGGAGGACGTCGACCTCCGCGACCTCGCCCTCCTCCCCGGGCTGGTCGACACGCACGTGCACGTCAACGAGCCCGGACGGACCCACTGGGAGGGCTTCGCCTCGGCCACCAGGGCGGCCGCCGCGGGCGGGGTCACCACGATCGTCGACATGCCGCTGAACTCGATCCCGCCCACCGTCAGCGTGGAGGCGCTGGACGTGAAGGTGCGGGCCGCCGAGGGGCGCTGCCACGTGGACGTCGGGTTCTGGGGCGGCGCGATCCCCGGGAACGTCAAGGAGCTCCGGGCGCTGCACGACCGCGGGGTCCACGGCTTCAAGTGCTTCCTGTCGCCGTCCGGGGTGGACGAGTTCCCCGCGCTCACCCTGCCGGAGGTGCGGCAGGCGATGGAGGAGATCGCCGGGTTCGGCGGCCTCATGGTGGTCCACGCCGAGGACCCGGCGCTCCTTGGCGAGCCAACCGGCCCGACATATCCGGAATTTCTGGAATCGCGGCCGGGTGAGTCGGAACGCAGCGCGGTCGAGCAGGTGGTCCTGCTCGCCAGGCAGACCGGGGCCAGGGTGCACATCCTGCACGTCTCCAGCGCCGACTGCCTGGACGTGCTGGAAGCCGCCCAGGCCGACGGGCTCCCTGTGACCGCCGAGACCTGCCCCCACTACCTGGCGCTGACCGCCGAGCAGGTGCCCGACGGAGACACCGGCTACAAGTGCTGCCCGCCCATCCGCCCGGCCGCCAACCGCGACCGCCTCTGGGACGGCCTGGCCAGGGGCGTCCTGAGCTGCGTGGTCTCCGACCACTCGCCCTCGACGGCCGATCTCAAGGTGCCGGACTTCGCCGCCGCCTGGGGCGGCATCTCCTCCCTGCAACTCGGGTTGCCGATCATCTGGACGGAGGCGTCCCGCAGGGGCTTCGGCCTGGACGCGGTGGTCCGCTGGATGTCCACCCATCCGGCAGCGATCGCCGAAATATCCGGAAAGGGCGCGATAAAGCCGGGCAATGATGCCGACCTGGTGGCCTTCGACCCGTCCGCCGACAACCCCGTCGACGCCCACCGGCTCCACCACAAGAACCCCGTCACGCCCTACCACGGACGCACCCTCAAGGGCGCCGTTCACACCACCTGGCTACGAGGCGGCCCCACCGGCACCGTCCCGCACGGCGCCATCCTGCTCCGACACCACTAGCCGACGCCGTCCCGCCCTGCGCGCCTTCCCGATCGGAGAGCATCGGATGCCACGTTTCACCGACCTGCCCGACCTGGCGCTGCGCACCTTCGGCGGGTCGGTCGTCGCCGCCAGCGACGAGTCCTTCGCGGAGAAGGAGAACCTGATCCGTCCCGGACGTCCCGCGTTCCGGGCGGAGACGTTCGGGCACAAGGGGCAGGTCTACGACGGATGGGAGACCCGGCGTCGCCGCGAGCCCGGCCACGACTGGGCGATCGTCCGGCTCGGGCTGCCGGGCGTGGTGCGCGGGGTGGTCATCGACACGGCCTGGTTCACGGGCAACTACCCGCCGCACGCCGCTGTCGAGGCCGCCGAGGTCGGGGGCCATCCGTCGCCCGCCGAGCTGGAAGCCGCCCGCTGGACGGAGATCGTCCCGAGGAGCGGTCTGGAAGGTGACGCCGAGCACCACTTCGACGTGGCAGACAGCGCCCGGTACACCCACGTCCGGCTGAACATGTATCCCGACGGGGGGATCGCTCGGTTGCGGGTGCACGGCGAGGTCCGTCCGGACCTGTCCGTCTACGACGGCCTGAGCCTGGACCTGGCCGCGCTGCAGAACGGCGGGCTCGTCACCGCCTGCTCCAACGCGTTCTACTCCTCGCCCAACAACGCCCTCGCCCCCGGGCTGGCCCGCCACCAGGCGGAGGGCTGGGAGACCGCGCGCCGCCGCGAGGAGGGCAACGAGTGGCTGGTCATCCGCCTGGCCGGGCGCGGGCTCGTCAGGCTGGCCGAGATCGACACCACCAACCTGCTGTTCAACGCCCCCGGCTGGCTGTCGATGACCGGCCTCGACGGCGACCGGGAGACCGAACTGCTTCCCCGGACCCGGCTGCAGCCCGACACCCCGCACCGCTTCCGGCTCGCCCCCGCGGGCCCCGTGACGCACGTCCGAGTCGACATCTACCCGGACGGCGGCCTGGCCAGAGTGCGCCTGCACGGCCACCTGACCTGAGCCCGCGCGGCCGTGTGACCGCCCGGCCCGGGCGCGAACGGCCGGTCACTGCCAGAGGAACACCTGCGCGCCGGCGGGGCGTTCGCTGTTCGGGGTCGGGCGCTGGAAGTGGACCACGCCGTCGCCCACCAGCCTGCGCACCTGCACCTTGAAGCCGAGCTGCTCCAGTTCGCGCTTGGCGTCGTTGATGTTCTTGCCCATCACCGCGGGCACCAGCCGGACGTCCTGGTCGTCGCGGGCCTCGTTGTCGCCGCGGGTCCAGTACTCCCAGAAGTCGGTCTGGCAGCGAGCCACGGTGATCATCGCGGCCGCTCCCCGGTTGACCTCAGCCTTGGCCTTCGGCGACTGGGCGATGACCGTGCAGGGCTCGGCGTCGTCGTCGACCTCGTTGACCTGCACCTGGAAGCCCTGCTGCCCCAGGTAGGCGGCGGCCTCGTCCTTCGGCATGCCGCCGACGTCGGGCATCACCATGCCCGCGCTGACGTAGATGTTGACCCGGGTGCCTTCCTTGACCCTCTCGCCCACCTGCGGCGAGGTCCGGATCACCTTGTCGCGCTCGATCTGCTGGTCCGCCAGCCGCTTGACCTGGCCCACGGTCAGCCCCGCGTTGGCGACGGCGATGCGGGCGTCGGCCGCGGACATGCCCTCGACCTTCGGCACCACGATCCGCTTGGGGCCGAGTGAGGGCACCAGCGTGATCACCGCGCCGCTCTCGACCTCCTGCTTGGCGACCGGGTCGGTGCTCAGCACCAGGCCCTCGGCGACCTTCTCGTCGTACTGGCCCTGGGCCTCGCGCACCTGGAAGCCGAGCCCGGTGACGCTCTGCTTGGCCGCCGCCATGTTCTTGCCGACCAGGTCGGGGACGGCGACGTAGTCCGTCTGGGAGAAATACCAGCCCGTCAGCGCCACCGCCACCACCATCACGCCGGCGAGCACCACCAGGAACCAGTTCGGCCTGAACCCGGAGCTCTTGCGCGGCTCGGGCGTGAACTCGGAGCGCGGCTGGATCATCGTGTGCGCCGGCGTCACCGGCGGCCTGGTCTGCGGGTGGGAGTGCGCCCCGGACTGGGCGCCCGAGTGCGCGCCCGAGTGCGACAGCGGCGGGTTGGTCAGCCTGGGCAGCATCCGGTGCGCGTCGACGGCCGCCACCAGCATCGCCGTCGCGTCGGCCGGACGGTCCTGCGGCTCGCGGGCCGTGGCGTGGGTCACCAGCGTGTCGATCAGCGGCGGCACCTCGGGCATCAGCGACGACGGCGGCGGGACCGTGTCGTGGACGTGCCGGTAGGCCACCGACATCGGTGTCTCGCCGTCGTACGGCTGCTGGCCCGTGACCAGCTCGAACAGCATGATGCCCGCGGCGTAGACGTCGCTGCGCACGTCGGCGCCGCCGGTCGTCACCTGCTCGGGCGACATGTAGCCGATCGTGCCGATCATCACGCCCGTGCGGGTCTGGTTGGTGGCCTCGATCGCCCTGGCCAGACCGAAGTCCACGACCTTGACCCGGCCGTCGCCGGTCAGCAGGACGTTCTCCGGCTTCACGTCGCGGTGGACCATCCCGGCCTGGTGCGCGGCCCCCAGCGCGGCGAGCACCGGGATCATGATCTCCAGCGCCTCGCGGGCGGGCAGCCTGCCGCGCTCGCGCAGGATGTCGCGGAGCGTCTTGCCCGGCACGTACTCCATCGACAGGTAGACGACGTCGCCGTCGGTGCCCTGGTCGAAGACGTGCACCACGTTGGGGTGCGAGAGGCTGGCGACGGACTTCGCCTCGCCGATGAAGCGCCGCACGAACGCGGGGTCCGCGGCCAGCGAGCCGTGCATGACCTTCAGCGCGACCGTACGGTCAAGCCGTATGTCCAGCGCGAGGTAGACGGTCGCCATCCCGCCTCGGGCGATGCGGGACTCGATGCGGTAGCGCCCATCGATAAGTCGCCCGACCAAGGGGTCCGCCGTCGTCGTGTCCACCCCGCTGAGTTTACGGGCGTTTCGCCACTGGCAGGGCCTGACCACCCGAAACCGATGCCGAGCCGTGCCCCTTGGAACGCGCCCACCACCAAGGAAGCGGGACGTAACGATCCGTCCACCGCACCGACACCACCACCCCCGCCCGAAAGGACCCATGCGCGGGAACGAACGCCCGGCCGCGGCGGGGGTGACGCCCGCAAGAGCGGGGCGCCCTCTCCCGCCGGTGGGGCTGGAGGGGGAGCCAGGCTCAGGGGACGGTCGGGGAGGATGCCTCGGCGTAGCGGCGGCGGGGGATGCGGCCTGCCTGGTGGGCGAGCCGTCCGGCCTGGACGGCCGCCTTCATCGCCGCCGCCATCAGGTCGGGCCGCTGTGCCCTGGTGACCGCCGTCGCCAGGAGGACGGCGTCGCAGCCGAGCTCCATCGCCAGCGCCGCGTCGCTCGCCGTCCCGATGCCCGCGTCGAGGATCACCGGCACCGAGGCGGCCTCCACGATCAGCTCGATGTTGTGCGGGTTGCGGATGCCGAGCCCGGACCCGATGGGCGCGCCGAGCGGCATCACGGCCGCGCAGCCCGCCTGCTCCAGCCGCCGGGCGAGCGCGGGGTCGTCGCCGATGTACGGCAGCACCACGAACCCGTCGGACACGAGCCGCTCGGCAGCGTCGAACGTCTCGATCGGGTCGGGCAGCAGCGTCCGCTCGTCGGCGATGACCTCCAGCTTGACCCAGTTGGTGCCGAGCGCCTCGCGAGCCAGCCGGGCCGTCAGCACCGCCTCTCCGGCCGTGAAGCAGCCCGCCGTGTTCGGCAGCACCCTGATGCCGCGCTCGCGCAGCACGTCCAGGACGGAGCCGCGGGCCGACGGGTCCAGCCGCCGCATGGCGACCGTGGTCAGCTCGGTGCCGGACGCGACCAGCGCCTGGTCGAGCACCTCCAGCGAGGGCGCGCCGCCCGTCCCCATGATCAGCCGGGACGAGAACTTCTCCCCGCCGATGATCAGGTCATCCACCTTGCACCGCCGTGAGCACCTCGACGGTGTCGCGGTCGCCGAGCGCCGTCGTCTCCCAGGTGCTCCGCGTCACCACCTCACCGTTCACCGCGACGGCCACGCCGGTGGTGGCGGTCGTCAGGGTCTGGACGGCCTGCGCCACGGTGATGCCGTCGGGCACCTCCTGGGCGGCCCCATTGATCGTCACATTCATGAAATATCCCGATATCTCAGGGGTGAGCAGAGCTGCGCCAGCTCGCTCTCCTCGCCTTGCAGCATGGCCGCGGTGAGCGGAGCGAGCAGCACCCCGCCGCGGTGGTGGCCGGTGGCCAGATGCAGCCCCGGCGTCGCGCTCGGCCCGATCAGCGGCACGTTGTCAGGCGTGCCGGGACGCAGCCCGGCCACCATCTCGGCCACCTCCAGCTCGGTTACGCCGGGCACCAGCTCGCGGGCGTCGCGCAGCAGCTCGTACACGCCGCCCGCCGTCACCCGCCGGTCGAACCCGAGCTCCTCCTGCGTGGCTCCCACGACCAGCTCGCCGTCGCCCCGCGGCACCAGGTACACGGACGCGCCGTGCACGGTGCCGCGCACGCACCGCCCGAGCAGCGGCTGAGGGGACCGCAGCCGCATGATCTGCCCCTTGACCGGCCGGACGGGCACCTCGGCCAGCTCGGCACTCCACGCCCCTGCCGCCAGGACGACCCGCTCCGCCCGGATCTCCCCAGGCACGTCGCGGCCTCCCGGGATCTCCGTGGGCACGCCGTGGCCGGGCGGGGGCTGCGCTGGGACGTCGTGGCCGGGCGGGGCGAGCCGCACGCCTGTGACCGCGCCGCCCTCGCGGATCAACTCGGTGACGCGCGCCCGCACGAGAGGCACGCCCCGCCGCTCCAGCGCGACGAGCAGCGCGGCGGTCACGCGGCGCGGGTCCACCCACGCGTCGCCGGGGGCCAGCAGGCCGCCACGGACGGACGGCGCCAGCATCGGCTCCAGACGGCGGCACTCGCGCCCGGTGAGCCGCTCGACCGGCAGCCCCAGCTTCTCCATGAACGTGGCCAGCTCGTCGAGCGCGGCCAGGTCGTCAGCCCCGAACGCCACGTCGAGAGTCCCGTCGGACCGGAAATCCAACCCGCCGCCATCAGTGGGAGCCCTGCCGGCACGGGGGGCGGGCCCGCCTTCAGCGGGTGTCACGGGGGTGAGCCCGGTGGTCGGAAGGCCGGCGTCGGCGATGAGGTCGGCGGCGAAGGACGGCCACCTGCGCAGAGACGCCATCCCCAGCCGGAGCAGCGGCTCCTCGGTGTAGGTGACCTCGCTGACCGGCGCCAGCATGCCCGCCGCCGCGTGCGACGCGCCCGAGGCCGGAGCCGGGTCGACGACGGTCACCGGCCTGCCGGCGCGGGCCAGGCGCCAGGCCACCGACAGCCCGACGATCCCGCCACCCACCACGACCTGCATGTCCGCTCCCTTCGCCGGCATGATCCGGATCAGGTGTCTTGCGGTCGAAGGCCCGGTCAAGCCTTCCTCTCAGCCCGGTAACGGCCGGACTCCCGCGCGTCTTACGTCTTCAGCCTAAGGCCTCGGGGCCACGCGCCGGGACGGGCCCCGTTATGGTCATGAACGTGAGACATGTCGTGGTGGTGGGAGCGGGGCTGGCCGGGGTCCGCAGCGTCGAGGCGCTGCGCGGACGCGGGTTCGACGGCAGGATCACCCTGATCGGTCAGGAGCGGCACCGCCCCTACGACCGTCCGCCGCTGTCCAAGGCGGTGCTGCTCGGAACCGCCGACTCCAGCTTCGTCGACGCCGACCTCGACGCCCTGGGGGTGGACTTCTGGCCGGGCGTCTCGGCCAAGGCGCTGCGCGAGGGCGTCGTGGAGACCACCGAGGGCGAGCTGGGCTACGACCACCTCGTCATCGCCACCGGAGCCGAGCCGATCACGCTGCCCGGAGACGGACCGCAACACGTCCTGCGGACTCTCGACGACGCGCTCGAACTGCGCGCGAGGCTCGTCCGGGGAGCGCGGGTGGCGGTCATCGGCGCGGGCTGGATCGGCGCCGAGGTGGCGACGGCGGCCCGCCGCGCCGGCTGCGAGGTCACCGTGATCGAGGCCGGGTCGACCCCGCTCGTGCACGCCGTCGGCGCCGAGATCGGCGTCCGCACCCAGCCCTGGTACGAGGGCATCGACCTGCGGCTCGAGACGATGGTGGCGTCCGTCGACGAGGGCGGCGTCGAGCTGGTCGGCGGCGAGTTCGTCGACGCGCACGTGGTGGTCACCGGCATCGGGGTCCGCCCGGCGGTCGAGTGGCTCGCCGACGCCGACCTCGACCTGCACAACGGCGTCGTCACCGACGAGCGCCTGCGCACGTCCATGCCGGGCGTGCTGGCGGTGGGCGACTGCGCGGCCTGGTGGTCGCGCCGCTACGGGACGAGGCTGCGCGTCGAGCACTGGGACACCGCGCTCAACGCCCCCGAGGTGGCCGCGGCCACGATCCTGGGCGAGGAGGCGGTCTACGACCCGGTTCCGTACTTCTGGTCGGAGCAGTTCGGGCACATGGTCCAGTACGCCGGGCACCATCCGGCGGGCGAGCGCCTGCTCTACCGGGGCGAGGCCAGGGGCAAGTGGTCGGCCTGCTGGCTCACCGCCGACGACACCCTCGCCGCGGTGCTCGCCGTCGACCGCCCCCGGGACCTCGTCCAGGGACGCAGGATCATCGAGGGCGGCCACCGCCTCGACCCGGAACGCCTGGTAGATCCAGATGTCGCCCTACGGGATTGTGTTGTTTGAGCAAGCGCGCCATGTGGTAGTTGTGGGTTCGTGACGCTTTCTGTTGCACAGATCGACCGGGAGACCGAACAGCTCATCGACGAGTGGCTCACTCTCCCCGAAGTTGCCCAACGCCTGGACCTGTCCATGGGGCGGGCCAAGCAGCTCCTGAAGGACCACAAGCTCCTCGGCGTGAGGCGTGGTAGCGGCGGGCCCCAGGTGCCCGCGGTATTCATTGATGGAAAGGACGTGACGAAGGGCCTGCCCGGCACGCTGACCGTGCTGCAGGACGCCGGATACGACGACGTCGCATCGCTGCGCTGGCTCTTCACACCAGACGAATCACTTCCCGGTTCGCCCATCGAGGCGATCAAGGCCGGACGTCATACCGAGGTCAAGCGGCGTGCCCAAGCCCTCGCTTTCTGACGCGCGGCTCTACCTCTGCACCGACGGCCGCCGTGATCGCGGCGACCTCCCACAGTTCCTCGACGCGGTGCTGGCCGGTGGCGTCGACATCGTCCAGCTTCGGGAGAAGGGGCTGGAGGCGCGCGAGGAGCTCGCGCTCCTGGAGGTGTTCCGTGACGCCTGCGACCGGCACGGCCGGCTGCTGGCGGTCAACGACCGGGCCGACATCGCCGTCGCGGCCCGTCCCGACGTGCTCCATCTGGGGCAGGACGACCTTCCCGTGACCGTCGCGCGAGAGATACTCGGCGACGACATCCTCATCGGCAGGTCCACCCACTCCACCGCAGAGGCTTCCGCCGCCGCGGTGGAGGAGGGCGTCGACTATTTCTGCTGCGGCCCCATCTGGCCCACGCCCACCAAACCCGGCCGGCACGCGCCCGGCCCGCCGCTGCTCAGGCACGCGGCGGCGCTCGGCACGGACCGGCCGTGGTTCGGCATCGGCGGCATCGACCTGAACAATCTCGACGAGGTCATGTCGTACGGGGTCAGCCGGGTCGTGGTGGTGCGAGCCATCACCGACGCCGACGACCCGGGCGCGGCAGCGGCCGAGTTCGCCAAGCGCCTGGCCCGCTGAAACGGCCAGGCGCTCGCCACCGAGCGCCTGGCCACCGGAGACACCAGGCGCTCGGCACCAAGCGCCTGGTCCGCTCGCCACCGGGCGTCTGGCCACTGGAAACACCAGGCGCTCGGCACCAAGCGCCTGGCCCGCTCGCCGAAGGCCGCCCGCATGGCAGCGGGGGCCCGGTGGGTCAGGTGTTGCGTGAGGTCGCCGCGACGGCCAGCTCCGCCAGCGCGGCCCGGGCCTCGGCGGTGATCGGGGCCTGGTCGAGGGAGGCGAGCGCCTCGCCGAGGTAGTCGCCGATGAGGTCCTCGCACTCCTGGAGCGCGCCGGCGCCGTCGATGATGTCGCGCAGCGTCGTCACGCCCTGCTCGTCCAGGGCGGGGTCGCCGAGCAGGCGGCGCACCGTCTCGGCCGCCGCCGGGGAGGCCGCGGCCAGGGTGCGGGCCACCAGCATCGTCCGCTTGCCCTCGCGCAGGTCGTCGCCCGCGGGCTTGCCGGTCTGCGCGGGGTCGCCGAACACGCCCAGGATGTCGTCACGCAGCTGGAACGCGATGCCGACGCGGGTGCCGTATTTCTCGCACAGCTCGTCCATCCACGGCGCCCGCTCGCCCGCGGCCAGGGCCAGGCCCAGCCTGAGCGGCTGCTCCACGGAGTACTTGCCGCTCTTGAACAGCGCCACCCGCAGCGCCGACTCGAACGTGCCCTCGCCGTGCGCCTGCTCCAGCAGGTCGAGGTACTGGCCGCACATCAGCTCGGTGCGCATGTGGTCGTGGACGGGCTGCGCCGCCGCCAGTGACCGCGCCGGCAGGCCGCTGGTGCGCCACATCTCGCCCGACCAGATCAGCAGCAGGTTTCCCAGCAGGATCGCCGCGCCCTCGCCGAACTGCTCCGCCGACCCGTGCCAGCCGGACTTCTCGTGCAGCGTCTGGAAGCGCCGGTGCGCTGCCGGCATGCCCCTGCGCAGGTCGCTCTTGTCCATCACGTCGTCGTGCACCAGCGCGCTGGCCTGCAACAGCTCCAGCGACGCGGCGGCGGTGAAGATCTCGGGGACGTCGGTGCCGCCCGCGCCGCGCCATCCCCAGTAGCAGAACGCGGGACGCAGCCGTTTGCCGCCCGACAGCAGTTCGTGCGCGGCGGTCCGGAGCGGTTCGAGCTCCTCCTCCACAGGGGTGGGCAGCTGCCGTTCGACGAACTCCCTCAGCGAACGATCTACCTGTGCGCGCAGGGTGTCCATGCTCGCGGCGTCAGTGGTCATGCCCCTGAGCGTAGTAGCCGGGTGGAGAGACTCGAATCGCCAGGCAGGTGTGTGCCCGCTGGTTCCGGCTGGTCGCGGTAACCTGGGGCCATGGCGCTTGGTCGACCCTCCATCCTGCCCGATCGTGTTCCCACCGTCCGCGAGCTCCTCGCCTCAGGTGGCCGGTCGTTCTCCTTCGAGTTCTTCCCACCGAAGACCGACGAGGGGGAGCGGCAGCTGTGGCGGGCGATCCGCGAGCTGGAGTCGCTGCGTCCCACGTTCGTGTCGGTGACCTACGGGGCGGGCGGGTCCACCCGCGACCGCACCGTCGACATCGTCGAGCGGCTGGCCCACGACACCACGCTCACCCCGGTCGCGCACTTCACGGCGGTCGACCACTCGATCCGCGAGCTGCGCCACCTCGTGGGGCGCTTCGCCGACGCGGGGGTGCGCAACATCCTGGCCGTGCGGGGCGACCCTCCCGGTGACCCGGGCGCCGAGTGGATCAAGCACCCCGAGGGCGTGCTCTACGCCGAGCAGCTCGTGCGGCTGATCCGGCAGGCGGGCGACTTCTGTGTGGGGGTGGCGGCCTTCCCGTACAAGCATCCGCGCTCGCCGTCCGTCGAGTCCGACACCGAGTACTTCGTGCGCAAGTGCGAGGCCGGGGCCGACTACGCGATCACCCAGATGTTCTTCCAGGCCGACGACTACCTGCGGCTGCGCGACCGGGTGGCGGCCCGCGGGTGCGAGACGCCGATCATCCCGTGCGTCATGCCCGTCACCCAGATGAGCACGATCGCGCGCTCGGAGCAGCTCTCGGGGGCGCCGTTCCCGCCGGATGTCGCGGCCCGCTTCGAGGCGGTCGCCGACGACCCGGCCGCCGTCCGCGCGCTCGGCATCGACCACGGGGCCGAGCTGTGCCAGCGGCTGCTCGACGAGGGCGTGCCGGGCATCCACTTCATCACGTTCAACCGGTCGAGCGCGTCGCGCGAGGTGTTCCAGCGGCTCTCGACGGCGGCGCTGCCCGCCTGACCGCCTTGTGACGCTTTGACACCCCATCCTGTACGGCAGGCCACCTGGGCGCCTGCCGCCGTACGGGGCTGAGGGCCTCCAGGGAGACGGCCTCTGACCCGCACGTGGCCGGGTGCCGTTACGGCTCGTTCCTGGCCATCTGAGGGGTCGGCTCTCCCGGGGCTTCGGAGGGCCCGTCACCCGCCCGCAGGGGGATCGGGCGGGTGACGGGGCTGCGAGAAGTGGCCCTGGGTTGAACCTTGGTGACTTTCCGTAGTTGACATTGCCCTGGAGGGCTGCTGTCAAACTCCTGGTAATGGAGGCCTTACGGGAGAGGCAGGGGCCGGCCGACGATCGCGTAGCGCTCGAAGCCGCCAGGGAAGACGAACTGGGTCAGCAGGTCCGTGAAGCCCATGCTGGCGTACAGGTGGCGGGCGGCCGTGGGCTGATCGTGGGTCGACAGGACGGCCGAGCGCTCGCGGCGCCCCGCGCAGAGTGTGGTGATCATGGCTCGGCCGATGCCCTTGCCCTGGAAGTCGGGGTGCACGTGGACCTCGGCGAGCTCGAATGCGTGGCCGAGCCAGGCGTCGGCGGCCTCGGCTCCCGCCCGCTCGTCCAGCGCCCGGTAGACCACGTCGTGCCACCACTGGCCCGGAGCGCCCCGGAAGCCGTACGCGAAGCCCACGACTTTCGGCGCCGCGCCGCCCGCCGAATCGCGCAATTCGGCGAAATAGCACTGAAAGTGGGGATAAGTCCCGTGGTTACGCATGATGGTGGTGCGACCGTGGATCTGGTCCTCGGGCGGGCGCATGGCGGCGGCGTAGATGTCGATCACCGTGTCCAGGCGCTCGCCGAACTCGGCAGGTCCCGCGCCGCGAAACTCGATCACGCGTCGCACACTACTCGACGTCCACGGGGGTGCCACCGGTGATGCGGACCAGTTCGTCGAACGTGGTCGGGAAGACGGTGTGCGGGTGCCCGCCCGCCGCCCAGACCACCTCGTGCTTGCCCAGCCAGTTGTCGACCAGGGTCCGGACCGGAGCGGGATGCCCGACCGGGGCCACACCGCCGATCGGCTGGCCGGTGGCGGCCCTGACGAACTCCGGCGTCGCCCGCCGCACCGTTCGCACCCCCGCCGTGCGGGCGATCAGCTCGACGTCCACCCGGTGCGCGCCGCTCGTCAGGACGAGCAGGGGCTCCCCGTCGGCGTCGAAGATCAGGCTGTTGGCGATCGCGCCGACCTCGCAGCCCAGCTGGGCGGCGGCGGTGGCGGCGGTGGGGGCCTTCTCCGGCAGTACCACGATCTCTCCCGTGGCTCCGAGCTCCCTCAGCGCGGATTCAACAAGGACGGCATTGGCGGGCAACTTCTCTGACATGGCGACACTCTAAACAGATTGACCGCCCGATTACCTGGCCAATGGCAGTGGTATAGGGTCCTTTGATTCGATTGTTAATGTTACGAGAGGTGGTAGTGGTGGGTGCTCGACGGCTGCCCGTTGTGACTGCTCTCCTGACGGCCGGCGCCGTCGTCCTCACTGGAGTCGGCACCGCCGAAGCGAGTTCGGCCGCCGCACCGAGCACCTCAGCGGTCACGCTCCCGATCACGCCCGCCGTCACCGGCGCGCTCTCCGCCGCGCAGGCGCCCGTCGCGCCCAAGCAGCGGCTCAGGCTCGGCGCCAAGGGCAAGGCGGTCGTCTGGCTGCAGCAGCGGCTGAGGGAGCTGGGCTACCGTCCCGGCAAGGCCGACGGCAGGTACGGCGGGTCGACGCTCACCGCCCTGTGGGCCTTCCAGAAGGTCAACGGCATCACCCCGAGCAGCACGGTCGGCAAGGCCACCTGGGCCGCCCTCGAGACGCCCAGGGCGCCGAAGGTCCTGGTCAGGAACGGCCAGCCGACGCGCGCCGAGGTGAACCTGACCAAGCAGGTCATGGTGCTGTACGTGGGCGGTGAGGTGAAGCTGATCACGCACATCTCGTCGGGCAGCGGCGTCCCGTACTGCCAGACCTCGGTCTGGCAGGGCAAGAGCCGGCGGTTCTGCGGCTCGGCCCGCACGCCCACCGGCGACTACCGGACGACCTGGCGGACGTCCGGCTGGCACAAGTCGTACCTCGGCCAGCTCTACAACCCGATCTTCTTCAACGGCGGCATCGCGTTCCACGGCGCGCTGTCGGTGCCGCTGTACCCGGCCTCGCACGGGTGCGTGCGGATGCCGATGAACGTCGCCGTGGAACTGCCCGGACTGCTGGGCAAGGGCGTGCCGGTGCACGTCCGGGGCGGCTTCCGCCGGTCCTAGCGGTCCAGGGCGGCCCACAGGCCGTCCGGCACGGGGTGTTCCAGCGCCCGGAGGTCGGACGTGACCTGCGCCGGTTCGTGCGCGCCCACCAGGACGGAGTGGACCGCCGGGTGCCGCAGCGGGAACTGCAGGGCCGCGGCCGTCAGCGGCACCCCGTGCTCGTCGCACGCCTGAGCGATCCGCTTGACCTCGGGTGAGGCGTCCGGGGGCGGGGTGACCAGGTCGCCGCGGTGCAGCAGGCCGGCCGCGACGACCGGGACGGCGCGTTCCCGGCAGAGCGGCAGCAGCTCGTCGAAGGCCGAGCGCCGCAGCAGGGTGCACTGGTTGGCGGCCAGCAGCACGTCCGGGTCGGCGTGCCTGACGAAGTCCGCCAGCATGCGCGGCTGGTTCATGCCGACCCCGATGGCGCGCACGACGCCCTGCGAGCGCAGGTCCGCCAGGGCGGGGTAGGCCTCGTCCAGGGCCTGGGGCCAGTGGCGGTCGGGGTCGTGGACGAGGAGGATGTCGACGCGGTCCAGGCCGAGCCTGGCCAGGGACTCCTCGACGCTGCGCAGCACGCCGTCCCGGGTGAAGTCCCACTCGACGTGCCGGTCGTCGCTGACGGCGAAGATGCCGGGGCCGCCGGGCCCCGGACGGACCAGGCGGCCGACCTTGGTCGACAGGACGTACTCGGCTCGGGGACGGCCGCGCAGGGCCCGGCCCATCCGCTGCTCCGACAGGCCGAGGCCGTAGAAGGGGGCGGTGTCGAAGTACCGGACCCCGGCCTGCCAGGCCGTGTCGACGACCGCTTCGGCCTGCTCGTCCGAGATGGGGTGGAGGTAGTTGCCGAGCGGGCCGCCGCCGAGGCCCACGCGCGGCAGCGCCAGGGTCATGAGGCGGGCTCCAGATGGAGCCAGGTGGTCACCACCTCCGTGACGGCCTCCAGGTGGTGGTCCTCGCCCGCTTCGACGACGAGGACGTCACCGGCGGCGAAGGGGGAGGTCTCGCCGTCGATGTGGACGTGGCCGGACCCGGCGAGGATGAGGAAGATCTCGGGGGCGGGGTGGGTGTGCGGGCCCTGGTTGTGGCTGATGTGGCCGGAGGCCAGCGTCGAGACGCCGCCCGAGTCGACGCGGTACCCCGGCAGCGAGACCCCCGCTCCCCAGTCGGCCAGCGTGCTCCTACGCATGGACACCCGCCTCCTTGGCCGCCCGGTCGATGGCGGCCAGCTCGTCGTCGGTGAAGCCGAGCCGGTCCACGGCCGCGACGTTGGCTGCGAGCTGCTCCGGGCTCGACGCCCCCACCAGCACGGACGTGATCCGCGGGTCGCGCAGCGCCCACGCCAGGGCGAGCTGCGCCACGCTCTGCCCGCGCTCGGCCGCCAGCTCGCCCAGCCCGCGGACGAACGCCAGCACCTCGGGCGTGACCCGGTCCGGCGTGAGGAAGCGGCCCTCCGCCGCCCTGGAATCGGCCGGGATGCCGTCCAGGTAGCGGTCGGTGAGCAGGCCCTGAGCCAGCGGCGAGTACACCACGCAGCCGACGCCCTCCTGTTCGAGCACGCCGAGCAGACCGTCCTCGATGCGCCGGTTCAGCAGCGAGTACGGCGGCTGGTGCACCAGCAGCGGGGTGCCCAGCGCGCGCAGCAGCCCGGCCGCCTCCGCCGTGCGCTCCGGCGAGTAGTTGGAGACGCCCACGTACAGCGCCCGGCCCGAGCGGACCATGTGGTCGAGCGTGCCGACCTGCTCCTCCAGCGGGGTCCCGTCGTCGTGGTGCAGGTAGAAGATGTCCACGAAGTCGAGGCCGAGCCTGGCGAGCGAGCGGTCGAGGGTGGCCAGCAGGTGCTTGCGGGTGTTGCCCCCGCCGTAGGGGCCGTCCCACATGGGGTTGCCGCCCTTGGTGGTGACGACGATCTCGTCGCGCAGGCCGCGCAGGTCCTGGCGGTAGAGCGTGCCGAAGGTCGACTCCGCCGCGCCGAGCGGCGGGCCGTACCTGTCGGCCAGGTCGAAGTGGGTGATGCCCAGGTCCAGCGCCGTGCGCAGGATGGCCCGCCGGCCGTCGAGCGGCTTGCCGTCGCCGAAGTTGTGCCACAGGCCGAGCGACACCGCGGGCAGTTTGAGCCCGCTCCTGCCGCAGTTCCGGTACGGCTGGCGCGCGTACTTTCCAGTGGTGTCCAACGATTACCTTCCCGCGATGCCGGTGAGGGTGACGCCCCTGATGAACGTCTTCTGGGCGATGAAGAACAGGATGAGGATGGGGACCAGCGCGATGATGGCGACCGCCATCATCTGGTTGTACTGCGTCGCGTACTGGTCGGAGAACATGCCGAGGCCCAGCGGCAGCGTGAACTTCTCCGTGGTGCGCAGGTAGATGACCGGTTCCAGGTACTGGTTCCAGTTGCTCACGAAGGAGAACAGGCAGATGGCCGCGATCGCCGGCTTCGACAGCGGCAGCATGATCCTCCACAGGATCCGCAGCTCGGACGCGCCGTCGATCCTCGCCGCGTCGATGAGCTCCTGCGGGACCGTGGTGAAGAACTGGCGCAGCAGGAAGATGTAGAGGGCCACGCCGAAGAACTCGGGCACCACCAGCGGCAGGTACGTGTCCACCCAGCCGAGCTTGGAGAACAGGATGAACTTCGGCACCAGCGTGATCTCTCGGGGGATCATCATGGTGGCCAGCAGCCCCGCGAACATCACCCCGGCCAGGCGGGCCCGCATCCGGGCGAACGCGTACGCGGGCAGGATGCAGGAGATCAGGTTGCCGAGCATCGACAGCGCGGTGATCAGCACCGTGTTGAGCAGGAACCGGCTGAAGGGCAGCGATCCCGACCAGGCACGCGAGTAGTTCTCCCAGTGGTAGGAGTCGGGGAACCACTGGGGCGGAAAGGCCAGGTTGGCCTCGTCCGACTTCAGCGACGTGGTGAGCATCCACATGAACGGCAGCACGAAGATCGCCGTGGCGAAGCCGAGCAGCACGTAGGCGCCGGCCCGCCGGACCTTCCTGATCCGTTCCACCTGGTCGGAGGTGAGGTTGCGGTTGACCACGGGGGGCGCCTTGGTGGCTACGAGCATGGTCGGCACCTCACTTGTCGAACTCGTAGTGGACCCAGCGCCTGGCCAGGACGAACTGGATCAGGGTGACGGCGATGATGATGACGAACATCGCCCACGACAGGGCGGCCGCGTAGCCCATGTCGAAGTAGACGAAGGCGTTGCGGTAGATGTACAGGCCCAGCACCATCGAGGCGTTGGCCGGGCCGCCCTCGGTCATCACCAGGATCAGCACGTAGCCCTGGAGTGCGGCGATGAACCCGGTCACCAGGTTGAAGAAGATGACCGGCGACATCATCGGCACCGTCACGTGCCAGAACCGGCTCCACCAGCCCGCGCCGTCGATCTCGGCCGCCTCGTAGAGGGTCTTCGGGATGCCCTGCAGCCCGGCGAGGTAGATGACGATGGTGTTGCCTGCCCCCCACACGCTCATCAGCACCAGGCCCGGAATCACCCACTCCTGCGAGGCCAGCCAGCCGGGGCCCTGGATGCCGACCGAGGCCAGCAGCTTGTTGATCAGGCCGTAGTCGGGGTGCAGGATGTTCATCCAGAGCAGCGCGGTCGCCAGGCCCGACAGCACCGACGGCATGTACATCACCGTGCGGAACAGCCCCTGCAGGCGCAGCGGCTGGTTGAGCAGCAGCGCCAGCAGGAACGTGAACGTGACGCCGAGCGCGACCGACCCGAGGCCGTACTGGAAGGTGTGCTGGATCGACTCCCAGAAGTCCGCGTCGTTGAACATCCGCCGATAGTTGGCCAGCCCCACCCACGTGGGCGACTTCAGCAGGTTCCAGTCGGTGAAGCTGATCGCGATGGCGGCCAGGATGGGGCCCGCGGTGAACAGGACGAACCCGATCAGCCACGGCGAGACGAACAGGTGGAAGCGCCGCGCCTCGCGCCGGGCCAGGGTGTTCTGGCGGCGCCCGCCGACAGCGAGGGAGGTCATGCGATCTTGTTCTGGGCCAGAAGGGGGGTGACCTTGTCGGCGATCTCCTGGAGCGCCGTCTTGGCGTCGACCTTGCCGATCATGGCCCGCTCCCAGATGGGCTTGGCCGTGTCGACCACCTTCTTGGTCGCGGCCAGGTGCAGCACGCCGTCACTGGTGGCGTAGTCGGCCAGGATCTCCTTGACCAGTTCCGCCGTCTCCTTCGGGATGCCCAGGGCCTCGGCGTTGGGCAGCCACGCCGACTGGCGGGCGGGCGAGCTGATCCGGCGGAACTGGTAGCCGGACGCGGACAGGTACTCGTACATGTAGATCCAGGCAGCGTCCTTGTTCTTGGAGCCGGACGCCATCACCAGCGCGCTGCCCACGGCCGGGCTGAAGCGGCCCTTCGGGCCCTTGGGGATGTGTGTGGCGCCCCACTGGAACGCCTTCTGCTTGGCCAGCTCGGTCATCAGCCACGCGCCGTTGATGTGCATCGCGGCGTGCCCGGTCTTGAACGGCTCGACCTTCTGCAGGAGCTGCTGGTCGGCCAGGCTCGGCGTGACCTTGTCGTTGGTCAGCAGGTCCAGCCACCTGCTCATGGCCTCCACGCCCTCGGGCTGGTCGATGAGCACCCGCGACTCGTCGCTGCTGAGGAAGCGGGCGCCGAACGCCATGAGGAAGACGGTCGACAGGTCCGGCGAGATCGTGGGCGACGGCGACAGGCCGAAGACCTTCTCCACGCCGGAACCGCTCGTCATCTTCTTGGCGACCTCGATCAGCTTGTCGAAGTCCCAGTCCTTGTCCGGGTAGGCGATCCCGGCCTTGTCGAACAGGGTCTTGTTGAAGAAGAGCAGCTTGGGAGCCATGTCGGTGGGCAGGGCGTACAGCTTGCCGTCGCGCTTGAAGTAGGCCAGGCCGCTCTCCGGCAGGTCCTTCATCCCGAAGTCCGGCGTCTTGGCGATGTAGGAGTCCAGGGGGTCGATGATGCCGTTGGAGATGAAGTTCTGCGTCCAGGAGTAGTGGTTGTAGAGCACGTCGGGCAGGGTGCCGCCGGCGGCCTGCGCCATGTACTTGGTGAGGAAGTCGTCGACGGTCGCCGTGGTCTCGCGCTTGATCTCGATGTTCGGGTGCCGCTGCTTGAAGAAGAAGTCGAACTGGACGTTGCGCACCTCCGCCAGCACGTCGGCGGTCTGCGCGACCGTGAGGACGACCTTGGACGCCGGGTCCGGCACGTTCGTCTTCGGCCACGTCAGCGAGTTGTTGAGCTGCTCGGCCTCCGCGAACGGCCAGGAGTCGTTGCCCGGGCGGTTCGGGTCCAGCGTCTGCACGCCCGACTTGACCGGCGCGGCGGCCTGCTTCTGCCGGCGGGTGTCGCCCGCGCAGGCTGAGAGGACGGGCACGGCAGCGGCCGCCACCGCGAGGGCCAGCATCTGGCGACGGTTCATCTCCATGGGGGGCCTTTCAGAGGAAGAGCTCGATCACCGGCACGGCCACGTCCGGGCGCTGGACCGGGAGCTGCAGGGTGAGGGTGCCGGGCGGCAGCGTGCCCAGCTTGGTGTGCCCGCTGTCCTGGGCCGGGTCGGGGACCAGGGTGCGGATCTCCGAGGCGTCGTTGAGCAGCTGCGCGTAGCGGACCTTGCCCGCCAGCCCCGGCAGGTGCAGGTGCCGGTGCGGCCAGGCGAAGAGGTGGACGTAGAGCCGGTCGCCGCGTTGCGTGTAGCGGCAGTCCGGTGGCGCCTCGAAGGCGCTCGGCCCCGCGCCGTAGATGGAGCGGCCGTGCAGGCGCGTCCAGTCGCCGATGCCGCGCAGCGTCTCCAGCGCCCGGGGGTCGAAGGCGCCGCGCCCGTTCGGGCCGACGTTGAGCAGCAGGTTGCCGTCCTTGGAGACGGTGTCGACCAGCATGCGCACGAGCAGGTCGACGGGTTTGTAGTCGAGGTTGTCGCGGTCGTAGCCCCAGCTTCCGTTGAGCGTCTGGCACGCCTCCCACACCTGCGCGGGAGGGGAGGTGGGCTGGTACTGCTCGGGGGTGGTGAAGTCGCCGGGGATCTCCAGCCTGTCGTTGATCAGGATCCCTGGCTGCAGCCGGCGGACCAGCGCCGCGAGCTCCTCCGACCGCCAGTCGGCCGCGCCCTTGCCACCGGGCGTGAGCTGCCCGTTGCGGACCCGCTTGGAGTAGGAGAAGTCAAACCACATGGTGTCGATGCGGCCGTAGCGGGTCAGCAGCTCTTCGACCTGGCCGTGTAAGTAGGCCTGATATTTCGCGATGTTTCGGTCGTTGTTGGACACATCGCCAGTCCACGCGGGATGCAGCCCGTCGACAGGGAAGTGCGGGTGGTGCCAATCGATCAGCGAGTGGTAGAAGCCCACCCCGAGGCCGCGGGTACGGAAGGCGTCGACGATCGGGCCGACGAGGTCCTTGCCGTGCGGCGTGTTCGCGACCGAGTAGTCGGTGAGCGCCGAGTCCCACAGGCAGAAGCCGTCATGGTGCTTGGTGGTCAGCACCATGTACCGCATGCCCGCGTCCGCCGCGGCTTCGGCCCAGGCGTCCGGGTCGAACAGGTCGGGGGCGAAGTGGTCGACATAGGGCTGGTACTGCTCGTCCGTCAGGCGCTCGCGCTGCTTCACCCACTCGTGACGGGCGGCCAGCGCGTACAGCCCCCAGTGGATGAACAACCCGAACCGTTGCTCCCTGAATTCGGCTAATCTCGCGGAAGACATCCGATGACTAGGCGCGTGAGTGGGCCCTTCTTCGTCCAGTCCGTGGGGCATGGCCGTACCGTAGACCTGGTAATTAACTTCGTCAAGAATTGAATTGCAATCGCTTGCAACCTAAGCTCAGGCCCATTGTGAGGAGCGCTGCGGGCCCGGTGCGCACGGCCTCCCGTGGCTGGGGCGACCGCTGGCGAGCGTCGTTCACTCCTCCTATCTCTTCTGGAGGGCCTTATGTCGAACTGGACACTCGGCGGCGAAGACCTGGAAGCGGTCGTGGCGCTTTCCGGCGCCGGTGAGCTGACACTGGAGGTGCGGCGTGGCGGCCACGTCGTGGTGCGGCCGTCGCGGCTCGGGATCCGGGCCGCGCACGCGGACCTGGGCGAGGGGCTGGCCTTCGCCGGGCTGTCGGAGCAGGAGGTCGACGAGACCTACCGGACGGTGACCGGCAAGCGGCGCGAGCACCGCTACACCGCCAAGGAGTGGACGCTGTCGTTCACCAAGGGCGGGAACCGGCTCGACCTTCAGGTCAGGATCGGCGGACACGGGGTGGCGTACCGCTACACGGTGCCCTGGACCGGACCCGTCACGGTTTGCGAGGAAATTTCGGAGTATGTCGTATCGGAAGAGGCGCGGGCGGTGCTCCTGCCGTACGAGAACGGGCGCTGCGACTACGAGGAGATCCACCGCCACACCACGGTCGGCGAGGCCGAGCGCATCCTGTACGGCTACCCGTCGCTGTTCCAGATGGGCGAGACCTGGATGCTGGTCACCGAGTCGAACCTGGACAGCGGGTACGCCGGCTCCCGGCTGCACTTCGACGGCGACGCCATCAGGCTCGACCTGCCCGACCCGTACGTGACCTCGGCCAGCCCCCTGGTCACGCCCTGGCGGACGATGATCCTCGGCGACCTGGCCACCATCGTCGAGAGCGACCTGGTGACCAGCCTGGCCGCGCCGTCCGAGATCGAGGACACGTCCTGGATCAGGCCGGGCGCGGCGGCCTGGTCGTGGTGGTCCGACGGGCCCTCGACCCGCGACCTGGACGCGCAGAAGCGCTGGGTCGACTTCGCCGCCGCCAACGGCTGGCCGTACGTGCTCGCCGACGCCGGCTGGAACAAGGAGTGGATGCCCGAGCTGATCGCCTACGCCGCGGGCAAGGACGTCGGGATCTGGCTCTGGTCGCACTGGCAGCACGTCGACACCGAGCTGGAGCACCGCGAGAAACTCGCCCTGTGGAAGGAGTGGGGCGCGGTCGGCGTGAAGATCGACTTTACCGAGTCGGACGGCCAGGACCGGATGCGCTGGTTCGACGCGATCCTGGCCGCCACCGCCAGGCTCCGGCTCATGGTCGTCTTCCACGGTGGCACCATCCCGCGCGGCACCGAACGCACCTGGCCGCAGTTCATGACCGCCGAGGCCGTCAAGGGCGCGGAGTGGATCAAGCCGAAGCCCGGCAAGC
Organism: Nonomuraea sp. NPDC000554; assembly: GCF_040300065.1. Lineage (NCBI taxonomy): Bacteria > Bacillati > Actinomycetota > Actinomycetes > Streptosporangiales > Streptosporangiaceae > Nonomuraea > Nonomuraea sp. NPDC000554. The sequence goes on from NZ_JBEPDC010000007.1 coordinate 282,782, forward strand.
TGCCGCTCTACCAGCCGGCCCACTACCTGTCGCTCGCGTTCACCCGCAACGTGCAGGGCCCGATGGACTTCACCCCGTGCACCTTCACCGCGGTCCGCACCATCTCGGCCGGGTTCGAGCTCGCGCTGTCCGTGATCTTCGAATCCGGGATCCAGCACTTCGCCGACGGCATCGAGGCCTACCAGGCCCGGCCGGAGGCGCTGCGGCTGCTCTCCGCCGTCCCCACCGCATGGGACGACACGCGGCTGCTCTCCGGCGACCCCGCCGACCACATCCTCCTGGCCAGGAGGAGCGGCGGCGACTGGTTCGTCGGCGCGGGCGTGTCGGGCGAGGCCCGCACGCTCACCGTCCCGCTCGACTTCCTCGGCGAGGGGGAGTGGGAGGCGGACATCTACCAGGACGCCCCTGACGACGGCATCCTCGCCGAGACGGTCACGGTCGCCGCCGGGGGCAAGTTCGACCTCGCCGTATCCCCCAACGGCGGGTTCACCCTCCATCTGAGGAGACCGACCTCGTGACCTCCTTCAACGGCAGCGCCGGTGCGCCCGACCTCGACAAGGTGACGATCCAGTGAAGAAGTACGGTCCGCGCGCCCGGGTGTGCGCAGGCGTCATGTCGGCGATCGCGCTGATCGCGGTGACCTCCCCGGCGCCGGCGTCGGCCGATCCGGACGCCCACCAGCCCCGCTGGGAGCTGCGCTGGAACCCCAGCCCGGCCAAGGACGGCGTCAACGCCTTCGAGGCGCTGGAGGACGACCGGCGCGGCTCGCACCCGGAGGGGCTGCCGCACGTCAGCGCCGACAGGGACGCCTGGCGGTTCACCGCGCATCTGGAAGACCGCGACGGCTCCGACCGGATGCGCAACGAGGTCCGCGGGATGCGCGCGCACGACGGCACGCCGCTGGAGATCCGCAAGGACCAGACCTGGCGGATCTCCTACCAGATGTACATCCCGGACACCCTGGACGCCACCACCAGCTTCACCCACATCTGGCAGCTCAAGAACTCCGACGTCGGCACCCCGATCGCGCAGATCTCGCTGCCGGTCATCGGCGGCGTGCAGAAGATCGCCGCCCGCTACTGGACGCTGGAGGACAACAAGTCGCACGACTTCGCCACCGCCGACCTGGAGCCGATCCAGAACAAGTGGGTCACCACCACGATCGAGTTCAAGTCGGGCGACGACGGCTACATGCGCTGGGTGCTCCAGGACGGCCGCCGGACCATCGTCGACCAGCGGGCCGACAACATCGACCTGTGGTGGACCCAGGAGCAGTACAACCGGCCCAAGTGGGGCATCTACCGCAGCATCAAGAGCGCCGGGCTGCAGGAGACCTACCTGCTCGTCAGGGACCTCAATGCGTGGCAGCTCGGCCCGGCGGCCCCGCCGGTCACGCTGCCGCCACCCGACCGGAGCCCCGGCGCGTACGAGGCCGAGCGGGTCGGCAACGTGTGGGAGGGCGCGGCCGAGCCCGCCTACTGCGCGGTCTGCTCCGGCGGGCGCAAGGTGATCCTGATCGGCGGCAACGTCTACGACTACGCCGTGGTCAAGGGCGTGCTGTCGGAGACCACCGGCACCAGGCAGATGACCGTGCACGCGCTGGTGGACGGCGCGCAGTCGTTCCGGGTCAGCGTCAACGGCGCGGACTCGTCCGAGGTGCCGATGACCGGGACCAAGGACACCGTGACCACCGCCACCGTCCCGGTCGACCTGGTCGCCGGGGTCAACACGATCCGCTTCTTCGACCTCGACGCCCGCGGGCCCGAACTGGACAAGATCGTCATCAAGTAGCCCCCCTTGCGCGGCCCGCGCCCGGGCGCGGGCCGTCCCCCCAGAGAGAGGCACCCCTCATGGCACTCGACCTCACCAGGCGCGGGCTGCTCGTGGCCGGTGGCGCGCTGGCGCTCGCGGCGGCGGCCGGCGGCACGCCCGCGAGCGCGGCGACGTTCTGGCAGTCCAAGCTGGTGTACTACGACAGGCGCGGACGGCTCGGCTACGGGCAGGACGCCGAGGGCAACCGCATCCCCGACTTCAGCCACGCGGGCTACCGCAACGGGGAGCGGCCGATCCCGCACGTCCCGGTCGTCAGGACGATCAGACCGGTCGAAGGCGACAACACGCAGCACATCCAGGCGGCGCTGGACGCCGTCGCGGCCCTCCCCAGAGAACGGCGCGGCGCGCTGCTCCTGCTGCCGGGCGTCTACCCGGTCGCAGGCACGCTGTACGTGCGGGCCGACGGGATGGTGCTGCGCGGCGTCGGTGACGGCGAGGACCCGGCCGGCAACACGATCATCAAGGCCACCGGGAACAACCCGAAGGACCGGGACGTGATCGTCGTCGGCGGGCCCGGGGGCGGGGGCTGGGCCGGGGAGGTGCCGGGGACCCGTACCGACATCACCACGGACTTCGTCCAGGTGGGGGCGCGCGAGTTCGAGGTGGCGAACGCGGGAGCGCTGCGCCCCGGCGACAACATCGTGATCTACCATCCCTGCTCGGAGGAGTGGCTCAAGGCCATCGACTACGGCGGCCACGACGTCGGCCCGGCGTGGAAGGTCGGGGAGCACCCGATCATCTACAACCGCTACATCCGCGAGATTTCCGGAAATGTCGTGAAGATCGACGTTCCGGTGTTCAATCACCTGAATCGCGCGCTCGCCACGTCCTCCGTCTACACGTGGGACCGGGCCGGGCTCGTCACCCAGGTCGGCGTGGAACGGCTCCGGGTGGACATCGAGTACCACGGCGACCCCGAGCAGGACGAGGACCACGCCTACAACGCGATCCTGCTGCTGCGCACCGAGGACTCCTGGGTGCGCGACTGCACGATGCTGCACTTCACCCAGGCCGGGGTCGCCACCCAGGAGACGACGCGGGCCACCGTGCAGAACTGCCGCGCGATCGACCCCGTCAGCATCGTCACGGGTAGCAGGCGCTACAACTTCAACACCTACGTCTACTCGCAGCAGATCCTGTTCCGCGACTGCTACGCCTACAAGTCCAGACACGCCTTCGTCTCCAACGGCCACAGCACCGTGTCGGGCGTCGTCTTCCTGCGCGGCACGGCCGAGTACGCGCTCAACTCCAGCGAGGGGCACCGCCGCTGGTCGCAGGGCCTGCTCTACGACGGGCACCGCGACATCGACCCGCACTACGACTACACGCTCGGCCTGTACAACCGGGGCCGCTACGGCACCTCGCACGGCTGGTCGGCCGCCCACTCCGTGGCCTGGAACTGCGACGTCTCGACGAGCAGGCTGATCGTCCAGAAGCCGCCGACGGCGCAGAACTACGCCATCGGCTGCCGCGGGACGATCACCGGCGACGGCCCCTTCAAGCAGCCCGAAGGCTACATCGAGGGCGCCAACCAGCCCGGCCTGATGCCGCCCTCGCTGTACGAGGCCCAGTTCCTCGACCGACTCCTGCGGAAGGCCCCCAGCTAAGGTGACCGACTGGTCCGGTGCTGGTCCGGTGGCGGTCGGGCGGCGATCGGGCGGCGGTAGGGTACGGCCATGGTCAGGGAGACGGGCGGGCTGCGCGCCGACGCCGCGCGCAACCGGCGGCTGCTGCTCGACGCCGCCGAGGCCGAGCTGGCCGAGCACGGCCTGGACGTCTCGATCGCGCGCATCGCCGCCCGCGCGGGCATCGGCAAGGGCACCGTCTTCCGCCACTTCGCCACCAAGGACCAGCTGGTCGCCGCGATCTTCACCGACCAGCTCGACGGCCTCGCCGCCACCGGCGCGGCGCTGCTGGAGGCGGCGGAGCCGGGCGTGGCGCTGCTGGAGTTCATGACCGCGGGCGTGGAACTTCAGGCGGGCGGCCAGTCCGTCTGCCAACTGGCGGCCTCCATCTCACGCACCGACCCGGCCGTCCGGGCCGCCGTCGGGCGGCTCGCGGACGTCGCCGAGGCCCTCACCGCCCGCGCCCGCGCCGCCGGCGCCGTCCGGGAGGACGTGACGGGGCACGACATCGTCCTGCTGCTCGCCGCGGCGTCCCAGGCCGCCGTGCCGCTCGGCGACGTCGTCCCCGGCCTGTGGCGGCGGTACCTGGGCCTGATCTTCGACGGGCTGCGCCCGGAGGCCGCCCACCCGCTGCCGGTGCCGGCGCCCACGAACGCCCAGCTCACCGCCGCCGCCCAGCCCGCATAGGAGCGGGCGCCCACGAACGCCCAGCTCACCACCGCTGCCCAGCTCGCATAGGAGCGGGCGCCTCACCCGCACGACACGGCCGCGGCGATGCCGTGGTCGCCACACCTTTGTTGACTCACCGTCGTAGCTTGACTACTTCGCGCGACAGATCGCGATGTGGTTGATACTGGTGAAGCATGAGCAACCTTCTGGTAATCGCGCTCATCCCGTACGTCCACGTCGCTGCGCCGCCGCCGACGTTGCCGGAAGCGGCCGGGTTGGCCGCCTCCCTCAGCCTGCTCAGAGATCTCAGGGTGGGCCGGGCGGGCTCACTGAAGGGCTACCGTCACGACCGGTTCCTGCCCGGGTGGGGCCGGCAGTACGGGGCCTGCGACACCCGGGAGATCGTGCTGAAGCGCGACGGCCGCGGCGTCCGCCGCGACCGCTCCTGCCGCGCGGTCCGCGGCGTCTGGTACAGCCGCTACGACGGCAGGAGGCTCACCAGCACGGCCCAGATCGACGTCGACCACCTCGTGCCGTTGGCCAACGCCTGGATCTCGGGCGCGAACAGCTGGAGCGCCGCCCGGCGCCGCGCCTTCGCCAACGACCTGAAGCGCCCCGAGCTCGTCGCCGTCAGCGAGAAGGTCAACCTCGCCAAGGGCGGCCACAGCCCCGCCAACTGGCGTCCGCCGGTGCGGGGCTACTGGTGCACCTACGCCCGCTCCTGGATCACCGTCAAACACCACTACGACCTGCGCGTGACGCCCCGGGAGAAGAAGGCCCTCGGCAACATGCTCCGCACCTGCCGCTAGCGATCGAGCCTGAGCAGCCCTCCGGTGGGGACGGTGACGGGGTGCAGGCCGGGGGAGAGCGACACGGGGCCGGAGCTCACGGTCCGGCCCCTGCAGTCGAACACGGTGGCGTCCGCCGTGCCGGGCGTGCGGACCCTGAGGAGCACCTCGGTGGAGGCGTCGGCGTTGGCCACCCAGAGCGTGCCCGCGGCGGGCGCCTCGACGGGCAGCGGGGCGTAGCAGGCTGTGATCACCTGGTCGCCGCCGCTCGCGGTGACCTGGGGGTAGCCGAGGTCGGGGCGGGCCGGCTGGAAGTCGCCGTGCTGGAGCACGTCCGCGTGCTCCCTGAAGAAGGCGAGCCAGAAGCGGAGCGTCTCCGTCTGCTCCGGTGTCTGGGCGGTCAGGTCCACCGAGATCTGCGGCACCGCGAACAGCACGTTGACGAGCTGCGCCGCGACCCGCTCCGGGCTCTCCGACGGGTGCCACATCAGCATGTCGGCGTGGACGGCCAGCGGCCCCGCGATCAGCCGCAGGTCCACCGTGCGCTGCCGGTTGTGCGCCGGGCTCAGCGGGCAGTCGGACGCCCGGATCATCGTCGCGTACGGCCACAGCCCCGGGCTCACGTACGGCTGGCGCAGCTCGACGAGGCACTCGCGCGGCAGCAGGGCCAGCAGCCTGCGCACGCCCTCGTTGACCGTCTCGCAGTCGGCCTCGGGCCCGGGGGCGGGCGGGTCGTCCACGGCGAACTGGTCGATGAAGTCGATCTTCAGGCCGTCCATGCCCCATTCCTGGACGGCCCGCGACAGATGGCCCGCCAGCAGCTCGCGGACGTACGGGTGGCGCGGGTCCACGATGACCGCGTTCATGTGCTCCTTGTAGGCCAGCGTGTACGGCTGGACGCGGTCCCACAGTGCGGTGTGGCGGCCGACGAACGGCAGCGCGTACCACAGCAGGTAGGCCGGCCCCTCGTCCCTGACCCGGGCGACGTGCCGGGAGATGTCAGGGAAGGCCGCGGCCGACGGTTCCCACTCGCCGACGTAGCCGTACCCGCGCCCCCGGTCGTCGCTGTGCCACCCGTCGTCCACGATGATCATCTCGCAGCCCAGCGCGGCCGCGGGGCCCGCCTGCCGCTCCACGCCGGCCGCGTCCACGTGCTGCTGCATCGCGTACCACGTCGAGTAGGCGGGCATCCGGGCGACGCGTGGCACGTCCGGCACGGGTTCGGCGCGCGTGCGCCACCAGGCGGCCACGTCGGCGAGCGTGGTGGCGAAGGGGCGGCGGCTCAGGTCCAGCCGGAGCACCAGCCCCGCCCCGGGGGCCGCGTCGTGCTCGGCCCAGAAGCCGAAGTCGCCGGTCTCCTCCACCACCCCGGTGCGCGTCCGCACCGGCCTGACCACCTCGCCCACCGCGTACGTGCACACGGCCACGTCGCCGGCGCCCACCAGGCAGCCGACCGGGGCGTTCTTCTCCAGCGCCGCCGTGCGCGGCTTGCGCCAGAACGGCGGCAGGCCACGGTGCTCGCCGCCGTCGGCGGCCCAGAACGCCGTCACGTCCACGCAGGGCACCCGCCAGGCCGCCCGGACGACGGTGGGCCTGTCGGGTGTGATCTCCACCTCCGCGACCCCGTCGGCGAGCTCGGTGACCGTCCATGCCAGCTCGGCCGCGGCCGAGACCTCCAGCGTGACCCCCAGCCCCGTGGGGACACTCACCTCCCGGCGCTCGGCCGGCTCGCTGTCGTGCGGTTGCCAGATGCCCGGCGCTGTCGTCACTGACGCTCCTGGAGGGTGAAGAGGGTCTGGATGGCGACGGCGGCAGCGCCGCGCGCCCACTGCTCGAAGGGGCGCGGACGCAGGATCAGCGTGCAGTCGGCCGCCGCGCCGAACGCCTGGCTCGCGAACGACCGGCTGATCTGCTCCTCGAACAGGTCGTAGGCCGCCAGCCCCTGGACGTCGCCCGTCACGATGATCCGCTCGGGGCCGACGAGGTTGGCCATGGCCGCCATGGCCAGGCCGATCGCGTGGCCCGCACGGGCGAACACCTCGCGCGCCGCGGGGTCGCCCGCGTGCGCGGCGCCGATGGCGTCGTCGATGGTCAGCGCGGGGTCGCCGCAGGCCGCCCGGACCGCCGCCACGATCGGCGCGGTGCCCGCGACGGCCTCCACGCAGCCGCGTCCGCCGCAGTGGCACGCGGGCTCGTCGCCGCCGACAGGGATGTGCCCGATCTCCCCGGCCACGCCGTGCGAGCCCGCCACCACCCGGTCGTTCACCACCAGCCCGCAGCCGACCCCGACGCCCACCGTGACCAGCGCGAACGAGGACGCGCCGACGCCCTCCCCGAACCACTGCTCCGCCACGGTGAGCGCCTTGACGTCGTTCTCGAGCGTGACGGTCAGGCCGGTCGCCTCGGCGGCCAGCCGGGCCAGCGGCACCTGCCGCCAGCCCAGGAAGGGGGAGTAGCGCACCAGCCCGCCGGCCTTGTCGACGTCGCCGGAGACGGCCAGGCCGAGCGCGTGGCAGCGTTGGCCGTAGGCCGGGTCGGTGGCGAGCAGGTCGGCGACCAGCTCGGCCAGCTGCGCCAGCACGCCTTCGACCGTCGAGGCCGAGAGCGGGCGGTGCGCCGACACCAGCACCTGGGCGCGCAGGTCGGTCACCACGCCGATCAGCTCGTCATCGGTGATCTTCACGCCGGTGAAGAACTCGCGGTCGGGCCTGATGGCCAGCGGGCTCGCCGGACGCCCCGCGCCGGGCCCTGGGCGCTCGGTGGCCTCCAGCTCCTCCAGGTAGCCCGCTTCGATGAACGGACGGGCGGCCTTGGTGACGGCGGCCGAGGACAGCCCGGTGCGCCTGGCGATCTCCACCCTGGAGACGGGCCCCTGCGTCAGGACCGTGGTGAACACGGTGGCCGCAGCGGGCGTGGTGAGGGGTGCGAGCATGGCAGGGATCGTATCAAATTAACTTCGTCAAGAATTGAATTGCTGGCGGGTTGACCCTAGGCTCCAGGGCATGTCTTCGGTGACCTTCGACGCCGCCAGCCGCACGTACGTGCTGCACACCCCCTCCACCTGCTACGTCCTCGGCCTGGACGACGGCGACGTGCCCGTCTGCCTGCACTGGGGGCCGGAGCTGACCGTGGAGCAGGCCGTGACGCTGCCCCGCGAGCAGGCGCCCCCCGCCAGCAGCTTCGACGGCAGAGGGGCAGGGGAGGAACTGGTCACCGAGGCGGGCGCCCGCTTCGACCCGCCCTCGCTGCAGATCGCCTTCCCCGACGGCGTGCGCGGCGTCGACTGGCGCCACCTCGGCCACACCATCGACGGGGGAGGGCTGACCGTCCGGTTCAGGGACGCGCTGCACCCGTTCGAGGTGGACCTGCACTACCGCGTGCACCCCGACAGCGACGCCGTGGAGCGCTGGACCACCCTGCGCACCGAGGTGCCGGTGACGGTCCTGCGCTGCGACTCCGCCGCCTGGAGCGTTCCCGCGCTGCCCGGCTACCGGCTGAGCCACGCCGTCGGCGGATGGAGCGCCGAGAACGGGCTGCGCCGCGTCGAGCTGGCCGTGGGGGAGACCGTCCTGACGAGCCGGCGCGGGCTGAGCAGCCACCACGCCAACCCGTGGCTCATGCTCGACGGCGGCGACGCGACCGAGAAGCACGGCGAGGTGTGGAGCGGCGCGCTCGCCTGGAGCGGCAGCTGGCGCGTCACCGTCACCCGGACCCCCTCCGGCCGCGCGACCTGGACGGGCGGAGCCGGCCACGAGGGGCTCACCTGGCGGATGGAGCCCGGCGAGGAGTGGACCACGCCCGTGTTCGCGGGCGTGTACGCGCCCGACGGGTTCGGCGGAGCCAGCCGTCGCTGGCACGAGCACGTCGCCAGGCACGTCCTGCCCGTCCCCGACGAGCCGCGTCCGGTGCTCTACAACGCCTGGGAGGCCGTCGGCTTCGAGGTCGCCGAGGACAACCAGAAGGAGCTCGCCGCGCTCGCCGCCCGGGTCGGAGCCGAGCTGTTCGTGATGGACGACGCCTGGTTCGGCGGCCGGACCAGCGACCGCGCCGGGCTCGGTGACTGGTGGCCCAACCCCGCCCGCTTCCCCCGGGGGCTGACGCCGCTCATCGACGAGGTGCACCGGCTCGGCATGCGGTTCGGGCTGTGGGTCGAGCCCGAGATGGTCAACCCCGACAGCGACCTGTACCGGGCGCACCCCGACTGGGTGCTGCACATGCCGGGACGCCCCCGCACGCTGCTGCGCAACCAGCTGGTGCTCAACCTCGCCCGGCAGGACGTCGCCGACTGGGCGCACACGTGGCTGCACAAGCTCGTCAGCGAGCACGCGATCGACTTCCTGAAGTGGGACTGCAACCGGGCCTTCACCGAGGCGGGCTGGCCCGGCGGCCCCGACCAGGACCGGCTCTGGATCAAGCACGTCAGGTCCGTCTACTCGATCATGGACAGGCTCCGCGCCGACCACCCGCACCTGCGCATCGAGGCGTGCGCCGGCGGGGGCGGACGCACCGATCTGGGCATCATGTCCCGCACCGACCAGGTGTGGACGTCCGACAACACCGACGCCCACGACCGCATCGCGATCCAGCGCGGCTTCAGCCAGATCTACCCCGCGCGCGCGATGGCCGCCTGGGTGACCGACAGCCCCAACCCGCTCACCCGCCGCCGCACCCCCCTCGCCTTCCGCTTCCACGTGGCCATGGCCGGGGCGCTCGGGCTCGGCGGCAACCTGCTGGAATGGAGCTCCGCCGAGCTCGACGAGGCCGCCGCGCTGGTGGCCGTGTACAAGGACATCAGGCCCGTCGTCCAGTTCGGCTCGCAGCACAGGCTGGACTACGGCGTGCAGCACACGCTCGGCGACCGCGTGGTCGTGCTCGCCTGGCGCGGGCCCGTGGCGCACGGCGCTCCGCTCGTCCCGCTCCGCCTCCACGCGCTCGACCCGCTCGGCCGCTACCGCGACGAGGACACCGGGCGCGTCCACCACGGGGCCGTCCTCATGTCGTCGGGGTTCACCCCCGACCTGCCCAGGGGCGACTACGCCAGCGCCCTCGTCCGCCTGCGCAAGGAGAACCCGTGATCTGACGCTACGCCTTCGTCGGCCTCGGCCACCGGGTCAGGACCTACCTGCGAGCCCTGTCCGGCGCCTGGAGCGACCGCGGGACGCTCATGGCGTTCTGCGGCGGGCAGCGGCTCGCCTGATCGCGTCCTCGCGCACGTTCCTCGCTCGGTGGCGGGGGCGGGCGTTCGCGGCTCAGCCGATGGTGTGCAGGCCGCGGATGGCGATGTCCGCGGCCCGGCTGACGCTCTCACGGATCTGCTCGTGCGAGTCGCCCCTGTTGAGGCTGACCATGACGGCCAGCTTCACCGCGCCGATCAGACTGCCCACGGCCGTCGCCGCCTCGATCTCGTCCAGCTCGTCGGGGTAGGCGTCCCGGAGGGCCTGGGCGAGCCTGAGCTGGGTGTCGAACAGCAGGTGCAGCGCCCTCGCCTGGAGCGCGGGGACCGTCGACAGGAGCCGCATCCGCACCGCGCTGTGCTCCAGCGAGAAGTCGTCCTCGCTCGCCCACATCAGCGCCGACCGGACCAGCCTCAGCAGCAGGTCGGCCAGCGGCTCGCCGGGCTCCCTGGACGCGAGGACCTCGAGCGTGCGCTCCGTCCGCTCGACGCCGTCGTAGAAGACCACGTCCTCCTTGCTCGCGAAGTAGCTGAAGAACGTCCGCGTCGACACCTCCGCCTCGGCGGCGATCTCGGCGAGCGTGGTCTCCTCGTAGCCCTTCTCGTCGAACAGGCGGAGTGCGGCCTCGATCAGCGCCTGGCGCGTGCGCAGCTTCTTGCGCTCCCGCAGTCCCACCATGGCGGAACTCTACTGCACATCTTTGGGTTTTTCATCCATTGAAATTTTGCATTCGACGAGCTTTTCTGGAGTTGATGCCGAAAGGAGCGCACCGCATGTCAGAGCTCACCTATCCCCTTGCCCGTCAACGCCCCTTCGATCCACCCGACGAACTCGCCGAGCTACGACAACAGGCGCCCATCCACCGCATGACCTACGCCGACGGCCACCAGGGCTGGCTCGTCACCGGCTACGCCGCCGCCCGGGCCGTGCTCGCCGACCCCCGCTTCAGCAACCGTCCGGAACGGATGCACCCGCCCATCCCCGCGCGCCTGGACCTGACCAAGGAGATGCGCGAGCAGTTCCGCGTCCCGCCCGGCTTCTTCCTGCGCATGGACGCGCCCGAGCACACCCGCTTCCGCAAGCTGCTCACCGGCCAGTTCACCGTGCGCAGGATGAAGCAGCTGGAACCCAGGATCGAGGAGATCGCCGAAGCCTGCCTGGACCAGATGGCCGCCTCCGACAAGCCCGTGGACCTGGTACAGGCCTTCGCGCTGCCCATCCCGTCGCTGGTCATCTGCGAGCTGCTCGGCGTCCCGTACGAGGACCGCGACCAGTTCCAGAACGACACCAAGGTGCTCGTCAACCTCGAGACCAAGGCCGTGGACGCGATCGCCGCGATGCAGCGCGTCTCCGCGTACCTGTACGGGCTGATCCAGCGCAAACGCGCCAAGCCCGACGACGACCTGCTCAGCGGCCTCGTGGAGAGCGGCGAGCTGAACGACGAGGAGCTGACGGGCGTCGCGTTCCTGCTGCTGGTGGCGGGCCACGAGACCACGGCCAACATGCTCGGCCTCGGCACCTACGCCCTGCTCACCAACCCCGACCAGCTCGCCCTCATGCGCGACGACCCCTCGACCGTCGACAACGGCGTCGAGGAGCTGCTGCGCTACCTCACGATCATCCACCTCGGTCCCATCAGGAACGCCCTGGCGGACGTCGAGATCGAAGGTCGGCTCATCAAGGAGGGGGAGACCGTCACGATCTCCCTCGGGACGGTCAACCGCGACCCCGAGCGCTTCCCCGGCGGCGACCGGCTCGACGTCACCCGGCCGGCCGGCAGCCACCTGACGTTCGGCCACGGCATCCACCAATGCCTCGGCCAGCAGTTGGCTAGGGTCGAGATGCGCATCGGCTATCCAGCGCTGCTGCGCCGCTTCCCAGGCCTCCGCCTGGCCGTACCACCCGAGGAGGTGCCGATGCGCTCCGACATGAGCATCTACGGCGTGCACAGCCTCCCTGTCACCTGGTAGGTCAACGATGAAAATTACGGCAGACACGACGGTATGCATCGGCGCGGGCATGTGCGCCCTGACAGTGCCGCAGATCTTCGACCAGAGCGAGGACGAAGGAACCGTGGTGGTCCTGGACGAGACGCCGCCGGCGGAGCTGGAGGCCGCGGTCCGGCGCGCCGTGACTCTCTGCCCGTCGGGCGCGATCTCGGTGTCCTAGCAGTTCGGCGACGCCTCGCCGCCTGGCCGGCGCGTGCTCGTCAGAGGTCTTCTTCGGAGGCCTTCGCCGGATGATCACGCGCTGGCCGGGCGGCCGGAGGCGCTACGGCCGGCGGTGCCCGCCCCAGCGGCGCCCCTGGCGGTGTCCGCTCCAACGGGACCCGCTTCAACGGGACCCGCTTCAACGGCACCCGCTTCAACGGCACCCGCTTCAACGGCACCCGCTTCAACGGTGCCCGCCGGTGCTGCCCGCCCCAACGGTGCGGCGCTCGTGCTGGGCTCGCTGATCGGGCTGCTGCTGACGGCGGTACGGCTGCGCGGCGGCCACACCTTCGACCTGCCGCCGGGCGATCTGTTCCACCCCTTCGTGCTGCTGTCCGGACTCACCATGGTCCTGATCCTCGCGCCACGGCGCCGCCTTCCTCGCCCTGCGCCCCCGGCGACGTGGCCGCCTTCGCTCGCGCTACGCGCTGGCCGATCCGGACGCGCCTTCGCCGCCACCTCGGCGGCCGTCGGGCTGCCTGTGCCGCTCGCCGGGCTGGCAACCTACCCGCGCCTGCTCGCCTTCGAGCATCGCCGACCACCACGGCATCACGGTGACCGAGGCGGCCGCCGACGGCGCCACCCTCCAGGTGCTGACCGCATTCGGCATCGTGATCATCCCGGTTGTTCTCGCCTGCCAGGCCTTCGGCTGGTGGGCCTTCCGGGGGCGCGTCGATGCGCCGGACTACTTCTGTTGCCCCGGCCGCATCGTGAGCTGCCGGGGCGCGATCCCACCTCATCGTGATCGCCGCCCTCACCCTGACGGGCGGCCTCGCCACCGTCGTTCAGGTCTCCCCACTCGCCACGCTGTTGAGTTCCGGGCCGCGTTCACGGGTCGGGGTGGACGACTTCGTCGAACCTGTGTTCGTGGAAGTGGTTGACACCGAGCGTGATCGAAATTATGTTCGACCTAGTGACGTGAGGCTCGCGGCTCACGTCGAAGGACCTGGTCGCGGGCCACGCTTCCCCCAAGCGAGACCCGCGATCAGGCTCCACGGGCGAAAGGCGTGTCCTCGTCGTCGGCGGAGACGATCGGGCGCGTCCTGGCCGGACGGGGTGAGGGGAAGCTCCTCGTCCGGCCAGCCCGGCGGAAATGTCGGTGGGGTCTGCAACTGTTGGCTTCACCGGCGGGAACGCCGGGAGCCCCCATGACCCCAAGGAGGCGCGCAAGATGGCACCAAGGCTCAGCGATACGCCAGGGCCCCGGTTGTCGCCGGCGGTCCGGGCACATCTGACGGATTCTCGTTCCTGCCTGACCGAGGCGGCGACAGCTCGCACCCCGGCGTCGCGCTACGTGGCAGCACACCTCGCGGCGCTGCGAGCGGCGGCGGCGATCCTGGCCGCCCGTCCGCGTCCCATGGAGGGCCGCAGGCGGCGCCTCCGCAGCGCCTGGGAACTGCTGCCGGAGGCGGAGCCCCGGTTGGCGGAGTGGGCCGCCTTCTTCTCGGTGAGCGCCGCCAAGCGCGCGGCCGCCGAGGCGGGCATGGTTCGTGGCGTCAGCGCCACCGACGCCGACGAACTCCTGGCGGAGGCGGAGACCTTCGTCACCACGGTGGAGACTCTCCTCGGAGCCCCCGCCCAGGCTCAACTCCCGGTGAACGTCCCCCTGGCCGGCTGACAACCCCTCCCTCTCGTCGCGGGCCGCTGTGGAAGGCGCGGCGCGTCCTGCTGCTCTGCGCGAGGGGTTCGCCCGCCCAGAGGCGTTGAGAAACGTGCTGGAAGATCGTCGCGTCCATCCAGGCTGGAGACGGTCAACGGCCTTGGCGCATCGGTACAGCGGCTATCGGTGGGGTTCGGCTGTTGCGGGTTGTTCCGTGGGCCGGCGTGCCTGTCGTACTTCGCGGTCGATGGCCCAGGCGTCCGCGACTGGGCCCACGTGCCCGAGTTTGTCGGGGTTGATCACCAAGCGGATCGTCTGGATCTGCCCGTCGAGTACATCGAGCGCCAGGGTGTGGAGCACCTCGCCGTCCCGGTCGCGGAAGATCGCGCCTGGCTGGCGGTTGACCTCATGCGGCTCGAACGTCACGTCGATCCGGGCCATCCAGGGGAAGACGGAGGCCAGCAGCCGGGCCACGTTCTGGGCGCCGACGATGGCCCTGGCCAGCTGCGGGGCCTTGCCGCCGCCGTCGCCGACCATCGATACGTCGGCGGCGAGCAGCTCCTGCAGGCCGGCGACGTCCCCTTCGCGGAGGGCGTCGAAGAACCGCGACGCCAGTTCCTCCCGCTCTTTGCGGTGCGCCTCGAAGCGGGGCCGGCCCGCGGTCATATGGCGCCGCGCCCGCACCGCCAGCTGGCGGCAGGCCGCCTCCGAGCGCCCCACCGCCGACGCGACCTCGGGAAAGCCGAAGTCGAACACCTCCCGCAGGACGAAGACCGCCCGCTCGAGCGGGCTGAGCCGCTCGAGCAGCAACAGGGCCGCCATCGACACCGAGTCGGCCAGCTCGGCCGAGCGTGCCGGATCCTCATAAGGGTCGGCGAGAAGCGGCTCGGGGAACCACGGCCCGACGTACTTCTCCCGGCGAACCCGGGCAGAGCCCAGCACGTCGATCGAGATCCTGGTGACTGTCGCCGAGAGGAAGGCCCTGGTCGAGGTGGGCTGGGTGGGTGAGGCCGCGAAGCGCAGCCAGGTCTCCTGGACGGCGTCCTCGGCCTCGGTCACGCTGCCCAAGATCCGGTAAGAGATCGAGAACAACAGCGGTCGCAGTCCCTCGAATTCCGTCTCTCGCGTCATCCCAGCCCGTCCTTGAAGCCCTGACGCCAGGAAGGGTAGCGCAGCGCCCAGCCGGGCTCGCGCTTGGCTTGGCGTGGCAACGATCGTGGTCGACCTGGTCCGTCTCGCCATGGCCGCTCCGGGCCGAGTACTTCCCCGGCTGACCGATGACCACAGTTCGCCGGTGCCCATCCACCAGCCCGCAACGGGCTCCCGGTTGTGAGGCCGCTCACGCCGTGTCACAGCCGAGCGGGGCACGTCGTCTTAGAGGGCATGACGAACTCGGAACAGACCTCGGTGCTGATCACCGGAGGCAACAAGGGACTCGGTTTTGAGGCGGCCCGGCGGCTCGGGGAACAGGGCTGGACGATCTTCCTCGGCTCGCGTGATGAGGGCCGAGGGCGGGCAGCGGCCGCCAAGCTGGCTGACGGTGGCGCGAACGTGGTCATGGTCCCGCTGGACGTGACCTCGGACGAGTCGGTGGCCGACGCGGTACGGCTCGTCCGTGAGCACACCGACCGGCTGGATGTGCTGATCAACAACGCCGGCGCGCCAGGGAGGGCGATCACGCCCGCGGACGCGACGGCGGACGAGATTCACTCCGTCTACGACACCAACGTGTACGGGCCGATCAGGGTCACGCACGCGTTCCTTCCCCTCCTGCAGGCGGCGGACCATCCGCGGGTGGTGATGGTGTCCAGCGGTGGCGGTTCCTTCGCGGTCGTGACCGATCCGGAGCAGCCCGTCTCAAAGATGCACGAGCTCGCCTACAGCTCGTCGAAAGCGGCGCTGAACATGATCACCGTCCGGTACGCCCAGGCGCTCCCGAAGATCAAATTCAACGTCGCCACCCCCGGAGAAGTCGCCAACCGCACATTCGCCGCCACCGACATGAACCATCACACCGGTCAGCTGACGGTCACCGAGGGCACCGACTCGATCGTCAAACTCGCGATGATCGACGCCGACGGGCCGACCGGGATCTTCATCGATCGCCTCGGCCCCATCGCGTGGTGACGGCGAGGGCGTTCAGTAGTGCGTCCGGCATGACGGGTGGGTGAGGATTGCGGTCATGGGACTGTCAACGGCGTTCACGGAACTGTTCGATGTGCAGCACCCGATTGCCCTGGCCCCGATGGGCGGGTCGGCCGGTGGCGCCCTGACGGCGGCGGTCTCGCGCGGCGGCGGCCTCGGACTGCTGGGCAGCGGGAACGGAGACCAGGACTGGCTGGCCCGCGAACTGCCTGTCCTGGCCGACGAGGGCGCCGGCAAGCCTTGGGGCATCGGCTTGCTGACGTGGGCCGTTGACGACGGCGCGGTGGCGCGGGCGCTGGAGCACAACCCGACGGCGGTGATGTTGTCCTTCGGCGACCCCAGTCCGTTCGTGGAGCGCATCCGCAACGCGGGCACGGCGCTGATCCTTCAGGTCACCGACCTGGAGGAGGCCCGGCGGGCGGTGGATCTGGGCGCCGATGTGATCGTGGCGCAGGGCACCGAGGCCGGCGGGCATGGAGCCCGGCACGGGCGGTCCACGCTGCCGTTCGTGCCCGTCGTGGTGGACCTGGCGGCGCCGGTGCCGGTGCTGGCGGCCGGCGGGATCGCAGACGGCCGCGGCGTGGCGGCCGCCCTGGCGCTGGGGGCTGCTGGAGCGCTGCTCGGCACCCGCTTCCAAGCCACGACCGAGGCCCTGGTCGCTCCCGCGACCGCCAAGGCGATCGTCGAGGGACGCGGGGAGGACACCGAGCGCAACAGGGTGCTGGACATCGCCCGCGGCTCGCGGTGGCCGGCGAAGTACACCGCGCGCACCCTGGGCCACCCTTTCCTCGATGGCTGGCGGGGCCGGGAGGACGAACTCGCAGCTGCCCCGCATGTCCGGCAGGAGTACCAAGACGCCCTGGCGCGAGGTGAGATCCCCGCATTGCCGCAGTGGGCCAGCGAGGCCGTCGACCTCATCAACGACCTGCCGTCCGCGGCCGATCTGGTCGGCACGCTGGCCGCCCAGGCTGAGGACGCGCTGGCCCGAGCCGGCAGGCGCTGACCGCGACCGCAAGGAGGCAGCGATCACGGTCGGACCGTCACCCCTCGCTGTCGACGACCCGAGCCGCGGCCGAAGACGGCGTACGAGCACGCGTGGGAGATCCGCGACGCCTACGGCTACCGCACCTGGGACGGCCCCGAGTGAGGGCCGGAAGTTCGGGGACTATGCGCGTCCGGAGGGCGAAGCCCAATTAGTGGTACTTCGTCCGCTTCAGCGCGGTCAAGTGCTCCGGGGATTTCCCAGCAGGTGCGTTCGGGCGCTTATCGGTGGGCTGGGTAAGTGTCGATAGGCGTATATGGGCGCATATGGGCGGAAATTCTGTATTTGGTGGTGACTTCCGGCTATAAGACCCGTTCTTCGGGCTTACTCGCAGATTGTTCAGGCGTTTACGAACACTGTGGCGAGGACGATCGCGGCAGGGCGGCAGGGCTCAAGCGGGCCAGGGAGGAGTGCGCTGGCCAAGGGAGGTGAGGGCGCTGGTCGGTGCGTGGGTGTGCAGGGTCGATGGCGGGAGAGGGCCGAGACCATACAGTGGGCACATGGGGATGGTTGGGACGGTTGGCCTGGTGCTGCATCCGAAGCGCGACTCCAAAGAGGCGATCGACACCATCGTGAGGTGGGCCGCCGGCCACGGGGTCACCGTTCTCGGGCTGCACGAGGAGGTCGGACGGATCGACTGCACGGCCGTCGCGGTCGATGCCTGCACGCTGGTGGAGCGTGCCGACCTGCTCGTGAGCCTGGGCGGCGATGGCACGATGCTGCGCACCATGCGGCTCATCGCGGGACGTCCCACGCCGGTCCTCGGAGTGAACCTCGGAAAGCTGGGCTTCCTCGCTGAGATCGACGTGGAGGAGTTGCCCGCGACGTTGTCGGCCATCGACCGTCACCAGTACACGATCGAGCCCCGGATGGCGGTGCGCACGACGCTCGGCGGCCCGTTGGACGTGATCGCGTTCAACGACATCGCGCTGGCTCGCATCCCGGGCGAGGGGCTGGCCGCCGTGTCGGTCACCCCGGCGGGCGACCCGTTCGTCCGGTACGCGGCTGACGCGGTGATCGTGGCCACGTCCACCGGGTCCACCGCCTACAGCTTCTCGGCGGGCGGGCCTGTCGTCTCGCCGAGGGTGGCGGCGGTGCTGGTCGTCCCGGCGGCGGCCCACTCGGCGTTCAACCGGGCGCTGGTCCTGCCCGCCGACGAGGCGGTGACGCTGGAGGTGCTGCCCAGCAGCGGCAGGCTGGCCGTCGAGGTCGACGGAGCGGTGGTCGGCCACTTGTGTCCCGGCGACACCATCACGGTCACCGCCCTCCCGGACGCGGCCCAGGTCGTGCGGCTGGGCACGACGTTCTACGAGCGCGCCCGCCGCAAACTCCGCGTGGACGGCAGCATCGAAGCCTACTGAACACCCCAGCCGGACAGGCCGTGAGGGCCGGAGGTGGCTGAGCGGCGGTTGCCGTGACGGCCGGAGGTGGGTCGGGGTGGCGGAAGGGGCGCGCCGGTGGGTGGCACGCCCCTCGTAGGTGCTCTCAGAAGGCCTCGACGGCCCTGCGGGCCTCGGCGTCGAGCACGCCCCAGCTGATGAGCTCCTCGGTCAGCTCGCTCGGCGACTTGTCATAGATCACAGCCAAGGAGCGCAGGTCCTCCTGGCGGATCGACAGGACCTTGCCGTTGTAGTCACCACGCTGGCTCTGGATCGTGGCCGCGTAGCGGGCGAGCGCGCCCGCCTTCTCCTTGGGCAGCGTGGCCAGGCGCTCCAGGTCGATCACGAGCTTGGGCGTCGGACCGAGCGGGCTGGGCGCGGCTCCGCCCGGCAGCAGCTCGGACACCGGCACCCCGTAGAAGTCGGCAAGTTCGGCAAGCTTCTGCACCGTGACGGCGCGGTCGCCACGCTCGTACGAGCCCACGACCACGGCCTTCCACCTGCCACGCGACTTCTCCTCGACTCCGTGCAGGGACAGGCCCTGCTGGGTGCGGATGGCGCGGAGTCGTGCACCCAGCGACTTTGCGTACTCAGACGGCATCGTGTGGCCCCCCGGCTCTCGTATGTATCGCTATCAGTAGATTGTGCTCCCTTGCGGCGTATGCCAGAGCCACCGGGGGTCCGGTGCCGAAAGGTCGGCACCATCGGTAGCCGAGGTTCCGGGCTTTACCCCAGAACGCCGCGCGGTGTGGTTACGCACAGTGACGGTAAAGGGGTGGACGCCTAAGGTCAAGCTGATTGGAAAAAAGATGCCGAATCCGGTCCGGGATGGAACGTCTCGCTCGCCCCTCTTGCCCCAGAGGCATCGGTATTCGTCACAGTTTGACGAGTAACGCACTCCGCTCAGGCCTGACGGGTGAGAATCATGACAGGCCTGATCGCCGCCTGAACGATCTTAATGGACGTGTCGCCCAGGAAAACCCGCCGCAGCGGCCCCGTTCCGCTGGAGGCGCAGATGATCAGCTCGCCCGGCTGCCACTGCGTGGTGCTCATGGCGTGACCCACGGTCCCGCCCTCCAGCACCTCCATCTCCACCTGCACCCGGCGACGCTGCCCCCTGGCCGCCGCCTTCAGGTCGGCCGCGGCCTGCTCGCGCAGCCGGAGCAGCATGTCCTGCTCGATCCTGGCCCTCCGGCCGCTGCTGATCACCAGCGTCACCAGCCGCAGCGGGACGTCGAGCGAGACCGCGGCCTGCGCGGCCTCCTTGACCGCCGCGTCGGCGCAGCGTCCGCGCCGGTAGGCGAGGGTGACCCGCGCGAAGGCGGGCGGAGACGCCTCCGCGTAGCCCTTGGGCGCGAGCAGGACCGGCGCCGACGAGGAGTGCAGGAGTTGGTCGGCGGTGCTGCCGACCGAGATCCGCCCCTTGCCGCCGCGTGGCGCCGAGCCGACCACGACGACGTCCGCGCCGAGCTTGCGGGCCAGCTCCACCAGCCCGCGCCCGCTGCCCTTGCCGGTCTGCACGACGTAGTCGGCGTCGTCGCCCGCCAGTTGGCGGGCCTGCGTCAGGGTGGCGTCGGCCTGCTCCCAGAGGTAGGCGCTCCAGGCGCTCTGGTCGGCCCTGGCGGGCCCCGGTGCGGTCCAGGCGGGCGGCTGGACGGTCGCCGCGGTCAGGCGCGCCTGGGCCTGCCTGGCGAGCAGCATGGCCAGCGCCAGCCCGTCGCGGCCCCGCGGCTCGGGGATGACCCCGGCCAGGACGTTGTCGATCTTCATCCGGACACCTCGGCATTCAGCCGCGAGTGGCGATAGCCGTACAGGAAGTAGCAGGCGAGGCCCACGAGCATCCACAGCCCGAACGCCGCCCAGGTGACGGAGGCGAGCCCGGCCATCACGACGACGCAGAACACCGCGCCGAGCACCGGCGTGACGGGGAAGAGCGGCGTGCGGAAGCTGCGCGGCAGCTCGGGGCTGCGGTACCGCAGGACGAGCACGCCGACGTTGACGATCCCGAACGCGAACAGGGTGCCGATGCTCGTGGCCTCGGCGAGCTGGCCGAGCGGCACCAGCCCGGCGAGCACGCAGATGAACAGGGCGACGATGAGGGTGTTGGCGACCGGCACCTGGTGGCGCGGGTTGACCTTCTGGAACACGCGCGGGATCAGCCCGTCGCGCGACATCGCGAACAGGATGCGGGTCTGGCCGTAGATGACGGTGAGCACCACGCTGGCGATCGCGATGACCGCGCCGAAGGAGATGACGAGGCCCGGCCAGGTGGTGCCGCTGACGAGGTCCACGATGTACGACAGGCTCGCCTCGGTGCTGCGCGGGTTGAATCGGGTCCACGGCATGGCCCCGATGGCGGCCACGGCGACCAGGACGTAGATGAGCGTGACGATGGCCAGCGAGAGGATGATCGCCAGCGGCAGGTCGCGCCTGGGGTTCTTGGCCTCCTCGCCCGCCGTGGACGCGGCGTCGAAGCCGATGTAGGAGAAGAACACCTGCGAGGCCGCCGCCGTCACGCCCGCGATCCCCATCGGTGCGAAAGGCGTGAAATTTCCGGACGTGAACGCGGTGAAGGCCACCACGCAGAAGAACCCCAGCACCGCGATCTTGATGAGCACGAAGACCGCGTTGGCCGTCGCGCTCTCCGAGGTCCCGCGCAGCAGCAGCCAGGTGGCCAGCGCCACGATCACGATCGCGGCGACGTTGACCACCCCGCCGTCCTGCCCCGGGGACCGGGTGATCGCGTCGGGCAGCGTGAAGCCGAACAGGCTGCGCAGGAACGCGTTCAGGTACTCGCCCCACCCCACGGCGACGGCCGCGACCGACACCGCGTACTCCAGCATGAGACACCACCCGCACACCCACGCCACGATCTCGCCCAGCGTGGCGTAGGCGTAGGAGTAGGACGAGCCGGACACCGGGATCGTCCCGGCCAGCTCGGCGTACGACAGCGCGGAGAACAGCGCCGTGATGGCGGCCAGCACGAACGACAGGACCACGGACGGCCCCGCCTTGGGCACGGCCTGGCCGAGGATGACGAAGATCCCGGTGCCGAGCGTCGCGCCGACGCTGAACAGCGTGAGCTGCCACAGCGACATCGTGCGGCGCAGCTCGCCGCCCTCGCCGTGGCCGCCCTCGGCGATGATGCGCTCGGTGGGCTTGGTCCGGAAGAGCCGTTCGGCCAGTGCCACTGGACACCTCCCTACAGCGTGCTGGTGAGCGGCCACCTGGCGTTGGGCGTCACGATGGTCCCCGCCGCGCCCTCGAGGATCTGCTCGGCCTGGTCGAGCCGGCCGATGGCGGCCATGTCGCCGGTCGTCTCCACGAACCGGCAGACCGCTTCCACCTTCGGCCCCATCGAGCCCGCGGGGAAGTCGATGGCGCGGAGCTCGTGCGGGGTGGTGTTGGCGATCTCGCTCTGGCTGGGGGCGCCGAAGTCGCGCATGACGCGCGGCACGTCCGTCAGGATCAGGAACGCGTCGCACTCCAGCGCCTCGGCCAGCATGGACGCGGTGAGGTCCTTGTCGATGACCGCCTCGACCCCCGTCAACCGGCCCCGGGCGTCGCGGATGACCGGCACGCCGCCCCCGCCCGCGCAGACCACGACGACGCCCTCGCGCACCGACCTGCGGATCAGCCGCGTCTCCACCACGCGCTGCGGCGCGGGGGAGGGGACGACCCGCCGCCAGTACTCGCCGTCGGCCCTGACCGTCCAGCCGTACTCCTTGGCCAGCTTCTCGGCCTCCTGCTGGTCGTAGACCTGGCCGACGAACTTGGTCGGGTTCTCGAAGGCCGGGTCGACAGCCGACACCAGGGTCTGCGTGACCATGGCCATGACCTGCCTGCCGGGCAGCGCGTTCTGCAGCGCCTGGAGGATCCAGTAACCGATCATGCCCTGCGTCGCGGCGCCCAGCGTGTCGAACGGGTACGGCCTGGTCAGGTTGGGGTCGGCGGTGCTCTCCAACGCCAGCAAGCCGACCTGCGGCCCGTTCCCGTGCGTGATGATCAGCTCGTGCTTCTCGGCCAGCTTGGCCAGCGTCTTGACCGACTCGGCCACGTTGCCGACCTGCAGTCTCGCGTCCGGCTTCTGCCCGCGTCTGAGCAGCGCGTTGCCCCCCAGCGCGACGATGACCCGCATGCGGCTCCCCTCTCAGATGCCGTCGCGCTCGAGGGGGCAGCTCATGCAGCGCGGCCCGCCGCGCCCCCTGCCCAGCTCGCTGCCCCGGATCGTGATGACCTCGACGCCGTTGTCGCGCAGGAAGTTGTTGGTGGTGGTGTTGCGCTCGTAGGCGACGACCACGCCGGGCTCGACGGCCAGCACGTTGCAGCCGTCGTCCCACTGCTCGCGCTCGGCGGCGTAGACGTCCTGGGTGGGGGTGAGCACCGTGATGTCGTCGAGGTCCAGCGCCCGTGCGATGGCCCTGTGCATGTCCTGCGGGGGATGGTCGGTGACCTTGACCTCCTTGTCGTTGTCGCCTGGCTCGATCGTGTACGACGGCAGCATGCCCAGGCCCGCGTACTGGGTGAACACGCCCACGTCCACCATCGTCATGACGGTGTCGAGGTGCATGAAGGCGCGCGCCTTCGGCATCAGCAGCGCCACGATCTTCCGCGCCGAGCCGGCCCTGAACATCCGCCGCGCGAGCATCTCGATCGCCTGCGGCTGGGTGCGCTCGCTCATCCCGACCAGGACGGCGCCGCGCCCGATGACCAGCACGTCGCCGCCCTCCAGGGTGGCGGGCGCGACCGACTGGCCGGGCATCCAGACGTGGAAGCCGCCCGGCCCGTGACGGTCGAAGCCGCCCGCGAACGTCGGGTGGAACTCGTAGACGGCCTCCATGTTCACCGTCTCCCGCATGCGGGCCTTCTTCTTCATCGCGTTGATCGACACCCCGTCGTACACCCAGCAGGACGTGTCGCGGGTGAACAGGTGGTTCGGCAGCGGCGGCAGGACGAAGGCGTCGTCGGGGATGGAGTGGTAGGCCATCGACTTCGGGTCGCAGCCCAACGCGACCAGTTCGCGCCTGGTGATGCCGCCCGTCAGGTACGTCTGCAGCGTCTTGGAGTCCAGGCCGTCGAGGGTGTTGCGGATGTCGTCCACGGCCAGGGGGCCCATGAACCGCTCGTCGATGATCGCGTCGAGGATGTGCTTGCGCGCCTCGGGGATGTCGACCGTCTCGATGATCAGGTCGGCCAGCAGGTGGACGCGGACGCCACGGGCCTCCAGCGCCCGCTGGAACTCCTCGTGCTCCTCGACCGCCCGCTGCACCCAGAGGACGTCGTCGAAGAGGAACTCGTCCGTGTTCGTCGGGGTGAGCCGCTTGAGCGCCAGGTCCGGCCGGTGCAGGAGGACCTGGTGGAGCCTGCCCACCTCGGAATCGACATGGAAGGTCATTGTTTGTGTATCCCCTCCCAGACGTGGACGTCACGCGGTCCGTACTCCCCGCGCGTCGCCTTCATCCAGATGTAGACCGGCACCCCGACGAGCAGCATCAGGGTGCCGCCGAGCACCGCCTGCGCGCCCGAGCCGTAGGCCATCCAGAACGCGAACAGCAGCGCGATGACGGAGATCGTGGTGTCGCGGGCCAGCCTGCGGCCCTCGACCCGCCGGGCGCCGGTCATCAGCCAGGACAGCTGCGCCGCGGCCGAGAAGAAGTACGGGATCACCGTGGTGAAGGAGGCCAGCAGCACGATCGTGTCGAAGGCGTTCTGGGAGGTGTAGCCGGTCAGCAGCATCAGCGAGGCCAGCGTGGTGCCGATCAGGATGCCGGTGTAGGGGGCGCCGCGCCGGGTCAGTCTGGCGAAGGCCGGGGGGAACATGCCGTCCCTGGCCGCGGCCATCGGCATCTCCGCCGCCAGCAACGTCCAGCCGTTCAGGGTCCCGATGCCGGAGATGGTCGCGCAGGCGGCCATGACCAGCCCGCCCGCCAGGCCGCCGAACATCTGGTTGAGCGCGTCGGCGAACGGCGCGGTGGAGTGGACGAGCTGCTGGTGCGGGACGGTGCCCATGACGACGACGGTGCTGAGGACGTAGAGCACGGCGCACGCCGAAACGCCGATGACGCTGGCCCTGCCGACGTCGCGGGCCGGGTCCCTCATCCGCGAGGCGGCGATGGCGGCGCTCTCCACGCCCGTGTAGATGAACAGCGCGACCGCGCCCGCCATGGAGACGGCCCTGACCCAGCCGACGCCGGTGGCGTTGAAGGGGCCGAAGTTGTCGGCGCTGAGGAAGAACAGCCCGACGACGGCGACGAACAGCAGCGGCACGAACTTCAGGATCGTGGTGACGACCTGGAAGACGGCCATGTCCCGGATGCCCATCAGGTTGACCACGGCCGGGATCCAGAGGCCGGCCAGCCCGATCGCGATCGCGGCGGGCACGCCGCTCACGTCCTGCCTGAACATCTGCTGGATGAGGTAGCGCGCGTAGCCGGTCCAGGCCACGGCGACGGCGGCGTTGCCGATCCACGCCGTCAGCCAGAACGACCAGGCGGTCCAGAAGCCGGTGAACTCGCCGAACGCGTCGCGCGCGTAGACGTAGGGGCCGCCGCCCACCGGGATGCGCGCGCCGAGCCTGCCGAAGACCAGGGCCATCGCGAGCGCGCCGACGGTCACGAGGGCCATGGCCACCAGGCTCAGCACGCCGAACACGGCCAGCGCGGCGGGCAGCAGGAAGATGCCGGTTCCGACGACGTTGCCGATGACCAGGGCCATCGCCGCGCCGAGGCCGAACCCGCCGGGGGCTGGGGAGATCTGCGCCCGCGCCGCGGTGGTCATGCCGCCCGCGGGTGGTCGCGCTTCTCCCATGCGTGCCCCCGTCCCCCGACCGCCGCAGGCGGCACCGCCTGCGACTCACGGGGACGTGCCCGACACGAATGGGGTCAATCCGTCCTTTGCCAGGAAATTTACCTGATCACGGGATGTGGGAGGGTCTCCGGCGAACCGGTCAGCAGCAGCGTCAGCGCGAACGCCACCAGGGCGACCGCGACGAGCGCCACCGGCCAGGCCTCCCAGAGCGAGGGGATGCGCTCGGAGGTCACGGCGCCGGATCCGTGCTCGGACAGGTCCTGGGCCAGCGTCGGGTCCTCGGCCCTGACCTGGCGGGCGACGCCGTCGAGGACGCTCCGCTCGCGGGCTGACAGCGCCATGAAGAAACCTCCCCAAAATCGACCAAAAGGAGGTTTTATACCATTTTTGTCGGGTTTTGCCAATCTCGGGACGCCTCCTCGCCAGGGGCGGAACGTTCCGCGCACGCCGCGTCACCGCGTCGCCGGGCCTGTCCTGTTGTGGCTGGTAGGCCCTGGTACTCTGTGTGCCGACCAACACCCTTTAAGACCCGTCCTGTGAGGCGGGAAAGGCGGTGAGATCTCTCATGTCCGATTCCAGGGCCGTACTCGAAGGCCCGGACATCCACCGGGCGCTGACCCGCATCGCACACGAGATCCTCGAACGAACCAAGGGCGCCGACGGCGTCGTCCTCCTCGGCATCCCCACCCGCGGCGCCACCCTGGCCCACCGGCTGGCCGAGCGCATCGAGCAGTTCGAAGGGATCAAGATCCCCGTCGGCTCGATCGACATCACCATGTACCGCGACGACCTCCGGCTCAAGCCCGCCAGGCCCCTCGGCCGCACCGAGCTCCCGCCCGACGGCGTCGACGACCGGATCGTGGTGCTGGTCGACGACGTCCTGTACTCCGGCCGCACCGTCCGCGCCGCGCTCGACGCGCTCAGCGACCTCGGCAGGCCGACCGCCGTGCAGCTCGCCACACTCGTCGACAGAGGCCACCGCGAGCTGCCCATCCGCGCCGACTACGTCGGCAAGAACCTGCCCACCGCGAAGAGCGAGAAGGTCAAGGTCTACCTGCGCGAGACCGACGGGCGCGACGCCGTGCTGCTGATGAAGGAGTCCGCCAAGTGAACCGTCACCTGATCTCCGCGGGCGACCTCGCCAAGGACGACGCCCTGCTCATCCTCGACACCGCCGAGGAGCTGGCGAGAGTCTCGGAACGTTCCATCAAGAAGCTCCCGACCCTGCGCGGGCGCACCGTGGTCAACCTGTTCTTCGAGGACTCCACTCGCACCCGCATCTCCTTCGAGGCCGCGGCCAAACGGCTCTCGGCAGACGTGATCAACTTCTCCGCCAAGGGCTCCAGCGTGTCCAAGGGCGAGTCGCTCAAGGACACCGCGCTGACGCTGGAGGCGATGGGCGCCGACGCGGTGGTCATCCGGCACGGCGCGTCCGGCGCGCCGCACCGCCTGGCCAACTGGGTGCACGGCAGCGTCGTCAACGCGGGCGACGGCACCCACGAGCACCCCACGCAGGCGCTGCTCGACGCCTTCTCCATGCGCCGCCGCCTCGGCAGCCTCGACGGCCGCAGGGTCGCGATCGTGGGCGACGTCCTGCACAGCCGGGTGGCCCGCTCGAACGTGCTGCTGCTGCACACGCTCGGCGCCGAGGTCACCCTGGTCGCGCCGCCCACCCTGCTGCCGGTCTCGATCGACACCTGGCCCTGCGCGGTCTCCTACGACCTCGACGCGGTGCTGCCCAAGTCCGACGCGGTGATGATGCTGCGGGTGCAGAAGGAGCGGATGAACGCCGCCTACTTCCCCAGCGAGCGCGAGTACTCCCGCCGCTACGGCCTCGACCGCGACCGCTTCGCCAAGATGCCGGACGACGCCATCGTGATGCACCCCGGGCCGATGAACCGGGGCATGGAGATCGCCGCCGAGGTGGCCGACTCCCCGCGCTCGACCATCGTCGAGCAGGTCGCCAACGGCGTGACCATCCGCATGGCCGTCCTGTACCTGCTCCTCGGGGGAGAGACCGCACAGTGAGCGAGCGAAACGAGCGAACGATGATCATCAGGAACGTCCGCGTCCTGGGCGGCGAGCCGGCCGACATCCGGATCGCCGACGGCGTCATCGCCGAGATCGGCCCCGGCCTCCAGGGGCCGGGCGACGTCGTCGACGGCGGCGGCGCGATCGCCCTGCCCGGCCTGGTCGACCTGCACACCCACCTGCGCGAGCCGGGCCGCGAGGACGCCGAGACCGTCCAGACCGGCACCCAGTCGGCCGCCCGCGGCGGCTACACCGCCGTGCACGCCATGGCCAACACCTCGCCCGTCGCCGACACCGCCGGGGTGGTCGAGCAGGTGTGGCGGCTCGGCCGCGAGTTCGGCCACTGCGACGTGCAGCCGGTCGGCGCCGTCACCGTCGGCCTGGAGGGCAGGCAGCTCGCCGAGCTGGGCGCGATGGCCGACTCCGCCGCCGGGGTCCGGGTCTTCTCCGACGACGGCAAGTGCGTGTCCGACGCGGTGCTGATGCGCCGCGCCCTGGAGTACGTCAAGGCGTTCGACGGCGTCGTCGCCCAGCACGCCCAGGAGCCCAGGCTCACCGAGGGCGCGCAGATGAACGAGGGCGTGGTGTCCGGCAGGCTGGGCCTGACCGGCTGGCCCGCCGTCGCCGAAGAGGCCGTCATCGCCCGCGACTGCCTGCTGGCCGCGCACGTCGGCTCCCGCCTGCACGTCTGCCACGTCTCCACCGCCGGCTCCGTCGAGATCATCCGCTGGGCCAAGTCCAAGGGCTGGAACGTCACCGCCGAGGTCACGCCGCACCACCTGCTGCTCACCGACGAGCTGGTCGAGGTGTCGCCGGTCGGCGCGTACAACCCGATCTACAAGGTCAACCCGCCGCTGCGCACCCGCGAGGACGTCGAGGCGCTGCGCGCGGCGCTGGCCGACGGCACGATCGACGTCGTCGCCACCGACCACGCCCCCCACCCGGTCGAGGACAAGGAGACCGAGTGGTCGGCCGCGGCCATGGGCATGGTCGGCCTGGAGACCGCGCTCAGCGTGGTTCAGGAGGCCATGGTCGACACCGGGCTGCTCGACTGGCAGGGTGTCGCCGAACGCATGTCGTACCTGCCCGCCCGCATCGGCCGCCTCTCCGCTCATGGGCAGCCCCTGGAGGCGGGCGCTCCGGCCAACCTCACCCTCTACGATCCGTCCGTCCGCACTCAGGTGGATCCTTCCGGCTTCGCGTCCAAGAGCAGGAACACGCCCTACGAGGGCATGACACTGCCCGGCCGGGTAGTGGCGACGTTCCTGCGCGGCAAGGCCACCGTCCTCGAAGGGAAGCTGGTGTGAATCAAGCGGTGCTCGTCCTGGAAGACGGGCGTGTCTTCCACGGAACCTCCTACGGCGCCGAAGGGGAGACGTTCGGCGAGATGGTCTTCAACACCGGCATGACCGGCTACCAGGAGACCCTCACCGATCCCTCCTACCACCGCCAGATCGTCGCGATGACGGCCCCGCACATCGGCAACACCGGCGTCAACGACGAGGACCCCGAGTCGGGTCGCGTCTGGGTCGCCGGGTACGTCGTGCGCGAGCCGTCGCGGGTGGTCTCCAACTGGCGCGCCAACCGCTCGCTCGACGACTATCTCAAGGAGCAGGGCGTCGTCGGCATCGCCATCGCCGGCACCCGTGCGCTCACCCGCCACCTGCGCGAGCGCGGCGCGA
The DNA here is from genome assembly GCF_040300065.1 of Nonomuraea sp. NPDC000554. NCBI lineage: Bacteria > Bacillati > Actinomycetota > Actinomycetes > Streptosporangiales > Streptosporangiaceae > Nonomuraea > Nonomuraea sp. NPDC000554. Next base: position 311,767 of record NZ_JBEPDC010000007.1, read on the forward strand.
TGCGCGCGGGCATCTTCACGGCCCCGTCCGAGCCGGTCGAGAACCTGGTCGAGCGGGTACGCCAGGCGCCGCCGATGGAGGGCGCCGACCTGGCCGCCGAGGTCGCCACCGACGAGCCGTACGTCGTGCCGGCCATCGGCGCGAAGCGGTTCACCGTGGCCGCCGTCGATCTCGGCATCAAGGGCATGACGCCGCACCGGATGGCCGAGCGCGGCTGCGAGGTGCACGTCCTGCCGGCCACCGCCACGTTCGAGCAGATCATGGCGGTACGCCCCGACGGCGTGTTCTTCTCCAACGGGCCGGGCGACCCGGCCACCGCCGACGTCTCGGCGCTCCGCGCGGTGCTGGAGGCCCGGGTGCCGTTCTTCGGCATCTGCTTCGGCAACCAGCTCTTCGGCCGCGCCCTCGGGCTGTCCACCTACAAGCTGCGCTACGGGCACCGGGGGGTCAACCAGCCGGTCCAGGACGTCCGCACCGGGAAGGTGGAGATCTCGGCGCACAACCACGGCTTCGCCGTCGAGGCGCCGCTCGACGGGCCGTTCGAGACCCCGTACGGGCCCGCCGAGGTGAGCCACGTCAACCTCAACGACCGTTGCGTGGAGGGCCTGCGCCTGATCGACGGCCGCGCCTTCAGCGTCCAGTACCACCCGGAGGCCGCCGCCGGGCCGCACGACGCCGCCTATCTCTTCGACGAGTTCTGTGAGGTCATGAGCCGTGCCCAAGCGTGAGGACATCAGGTCGGTCCTGGTGATCGGCTCCGGGCCGATCGTGATCGGGCAGGCCTGCGAGTTCGACTACTCCGGCACTCAGGCCTGCCGGGTGCTCCGCGACGAGGGCTTCCGCGTGATCCTCGTCAACAGCAACCCGGCGACGATCATGACGGACCCCGAGTTCGCCGACGCCACCTACGTCGAGCCGATCACCCCCGAGTACGTCGAGAAGATCATCAGCAAGGAGCGGCCCGACGCGCTGCTGCCGACCCTGGGCGGCCAGACCGCGCTCAACACCGCGGTCGCCCTGCACGAGGCGGGCGTCCTGGAGAAGTACCAGGTCGAGCTGATCGGCGCCGACTTCGACGCGATCCAGGCGGGGGAGAACCGCGAGCGGTTCAAGGACATCGTCGCCAAGGTCGCCCGCGAGCACGGCCTGAACGCCGAGTCGGCCCGCTCGGCCATCTGCCACACCATGGACGAGTGCCTGGCCGCCGCCGCCGAACTGGGTTACCCCGTGGTCGTGCGGCCGTCGTTCACCATGGGCGGCGCCGGGTCCGGGTTCGCCCACGACGAGGCCGGCCTGCGGCACATCGCCGGAGCCGGGCTCGACGCCTCGCCGACCACCGAGGTGCTCCTGGAGGAGTCGATCCTCGGCTGGAAGGAGTACGAGCTCGAGGTCATGCGCGACAAGGCCGACAACGTGGTCATCGTCTGCTCCATCGAGAACATCGACCCGATGGGCGTCCACACCGGTGACAGCGTCACCGTCGCGCCCGCGCTGACCCTGACCGACCGCGAGTACCAGAACATGCGCGACGTCGCCATCGCGGTCATCCGCGAGGTCGGCGTCGACACCGGCGGCTGCAACATCCAGTTCGCCGTCGATCCGCGCACCGGGCGCATGATCGTCATCGAGATGAACCCGCGCGTGTCGCGGTCGAGCGCGCTGGCGTCCAAGGCCACCGGCTTCCCGATCGCGAAGATCGCCGCCAAGCTGGCCATCGGCTACACGCTGGACGAGATCCCCAACGACATCACCCGCGAGACGCCCGCGAGCTTCGAGCCGACGCTCGACTACATCGTGGTCAAGGTGCCGAGGTTCGCCTTCGAGAAGTTCAGGGGCGCCGACCAGACCCTCACCACACACATGAAGTCGGTCGGCGAGGCCATGGCCATCGGCCGGTCCTTCCCCGAGGCGCTGCAGAAGGCGCTGCGGTCGCTGGAGAAGAAGGGCTCGTCGTTCACCTGGGCCGGCGACGTCGCCGGCAAGGAGGAGCTGCTGGAGGCGTGCCGCACCCCGCACGACGGCAGGCTGCGCACCATGCAGCAGGCCATCAGGGCGGGCGCCACCCCTGCCGAGCTGTACGAGGCCACCAGCGTCGACCCGTGGTTCCTCGACCAGCTCTACCTGCTCGACGAGGAGGCCCGGGCCCTGCGCGACGCGCCCGAGCTGGGCGCCGACGTGCTCGAGCGGGGCAAGCGTCACGGCTTCAGCGACGTCCAGATCGGCGAGATCCGCGGCATCGACGAGGCCCGCGTCCGCGACCTGCGGCACGCGCTCGGGCTGCGTCCCGTCTACAACACCGTCGACACCTGCGCCGCCGAGTTCGCCGCCAAGACCCCGTACCTCTACTCCACCTACGACGAGGAGACCGAGGTACCCGGCGGCGACCGGCAGAAGGTCATCATCCTCGGCTCCGGGCCGAACCGGATCGGCCAGGGCATCGAGTTCGACTACGCCTGCGTGCACGCCTCGTTCGAGCTGTCGCGGGCCGGGTTCGAGACCGTCATGGTCAACTGCAACCCCGAGACCGTCTCGACCGACTACGACACCTCCGACCGGCTCTACTTCGAGCCGCTCACCCTGGAGGACGTCCTGGAGGTCGTCTACGCCGAGCAGCAGACCGGCCCGGTCGCGGGCGTGATCGTGCAGCTCGGCGGGCAGACGCCGCTCGGGCTCGCGCAGGCGCTCAAGGACGCGGGCGTGCCTGTCGTCGGCACCTCGCCCGAGTCCATCCACCTGGCCGAGGAGCGCGGCGCGTTCGGCCGGGTGCTGGCCCAGGCGGGCCTGCCCGCGCCCAAGCACGGCACCGCCACCACCGTCGCCGAGGCGCTCCAGGTCGCCGAGGAGATCGGCTACCCGGTGCTGGTGCGCCCGTCCTACGTGCTCGGCGGGGCCGGCATGGCCATCGTCTACGACGACCAGACCCTCACCACGTACATGGCCGCCCAGGAGGGCGGCCACCCGGTGCTGGTCGACAAGTTCCTGGACGAGGCGATCGAGATCGACGTCGACGCGCTGTTCGACGGCGAGGAGCTCTACCTCGGCGGCGTCATGGAGCACATCGAGGAGGCCGGCATCCACTCCGGCGACTCGGCGTGCGCGCTGCCGCCGATCACGCTCGGCGGCCACGACATCAAGCGCATCCGCGCCGCCACCGAGGGCATCGCCCGCGGGGTGGGCGTGCGCGGGCTGCTGAACGTCCAGTACGCGATGTCGGCGGGCGTCCTGTACGTGCTGGAGGCCAACCCGCGGGCCAGCCGCACCGTGCCGTTCGTGTCCAAGGCGACGGCCGTGCCGCTGGCCAAGGCGGCGGCCCGGGTGATGCTCGGCGCGTCCATCGCGTCGCTGCGGGCCGAAGGCATGCTCCCGGCCACCGGCGACGGCGGCACGCTGCCGTTGGAGGCGTCCATCGCGGTCAAGGAGGCGGTGCTGCCGTTCAACCGGTTCCGCGGCGTCGACATCGTGCTCGGGCCCGAGATGCGCTCCACGGGCGAGGTCATGGGCATCGACGAGTTCTTCGGCGTCGCCTACGCCAAGTCGCAGGCCGGCGCGTACGGCGAGCTGCCCACCAGCGGGCGCGCGTTCGTGTCCGTGGCCAACCGCGACAAGCGTGCCATGATCTTCCCCGTGCGGGCGCTGGCCGACCTCGGCTTCGAGATCCTGGCCACCGAGGGCACGGCAGAGGTGCTGCGCCGCAACGGTGTCCATGCCAAGATCGTGCGAAAGCAGAGCGAGGGAACCGGGCCGGGAGGTGAGCCCACGATCGTGCAGTGCATCCTCGACGGCGAGGTCGACCTGATCGTCAACACGCCGTTCGGCAGCCCCGGCCAGTCGGGGCCGCGGCTCGACGGCTACGACATCCGCACCGCCGCGGTGCTGCGCGGCGTCCCGTGCATCACCACGGTCGCCGGGCTGGCCGCCGCCGCGGCGGGCATCCAGGCGATCGTGCGGGGCGACGTCGGCGTACGGTCCCTCCAGGAGCACGCGCAGGCACTTCGGGGCTAGCTCCCACAGGAGGTGAAGAAGACTGGCCGGCACTCCGGTGCAGGTGACGGGCACGGTGCTGACGACGCGCCGGGTCGACGCCTACCATGCGCTGACGGTGGTGGCGCCCGGCATCGCCGAGCGCTACCGTCCCGGCCACTTCGTCTCGGTGGCGATCGGGGGAGCCCGGACGTCGATGGTGACGCGGCGCGCGTTCTCCATCCACGACGTCAAGGCCGACTACGGCGGCACGGTGGAGCTCGTCTTCACCGTGCGCGGCCCCGGCACCTCCTGGCTGGCCGAGCGCCGCGCCCGCGACACGCTCGACCTCGTCGGGCCGCTCGGGCGTCCCTTCCCGCTGCCGCGCGACCCCGCGCACTGCGTCCTGGTCGGCTCCGAGTACGGGTCCGCCGTGCTGTTCCCGCTGGCCGATCAGCTCTTGGAGCGCGGCTGCCGGGTGGACTTCGTGCTCGGCGGAGCCAGCGCCGACCGCGTCTTCGGCGCCATGCGGGCCAGGCGCATGGCCGAGACCACCACTCTGACCACCGAGGACGGCTCGCTCGGGCTGCGCGGCAAGGTGACGGACGCGCTGCCGTCCGTGGTGGCCGACACCCGGGCCGACGTCGTCTACGCGTGCGGGCCCATGGAGACGCTGCGGGCGGTGACCGCGGTGGGAATCGAGTTCGACATCCCCGTGCAGGTGGCGGTGGAGGAGGCGATGGCCTGCGGGATCGGGGTGTGCATGACGTGCGTGCTGCCGGTCATCGGCGACGACGGGGCGACCAGGATGGTCCGCGCCTGCGCCGAGGGGCCGGTGTTCAGGGGGGAGCGGGTGCGGTTCGAGGACGTCGGAACGATCCCGTTCGACGCCCTGGGCGCCCCCGGAGGCGGTGCTCGCCATGCGGGCTGACCCACCCGCGCTCGTCCCCCGACCGCTCCGGGCCGGGCGCGTGGCTGCGCGCGCTCGGGGGGTGGGGTGACGTGTCGGTGGATATGCGGACTTTTCTGGCGCACGTCGAGCTGGCCAACCCGATCACCACCGCCGCCGGATGCGCCGCCTCCGGCCGGGAGCTCGCGCAGTTCTTCGACCTGCACCGCCTCGGCGCCCTCGCCACCCGCTCGATCACCATGGCCCCCCGCGCCGGACGTCCCACACCGCGCATGGCCGAAACCCCCTCAGGGATGCTCAACGCGGTCGGCCTCCAGGGGCCGGGCATCGAGGCGTTCCTGGAACGCGAGCTACCCTGGCTGGCCCAGCGCGGCATCAGGACCATCGTCTCGATCGGCGGCGGCACCGTCGCCGAGTACTCCGAACTGGCCCGCAGGCTGGCCGACGCGCCCGGCGTCACCGCGCTGGAGGTCAACCTGTCCTGCCCCAACATCGAAGACCGCGGCCGCGTGTTCGCCCGCGAGGGCAGCGCGGCGGCCGAGGTGATCGCCTCGGTACGGTCCATCATGCGCTACGACGTGCCGGTCGTCGCCAAGCTCGCCCCCGACGTGGCCGACATCGTCTCGGTCGCCAGGGCCTGCGTGGACGCCGGGGCGGACGCCCTCTCCATGATCAACAACCCGCTCGGCATGGCCATCGACACCGAGTCGCTGCGGCCGTCGCTGGCGGCGGTCACAGGCGGGCTCTCGGGGCCCGCGATCCTCCCGCTCGCCGTCCGCTGCGTGTGGCAGGTCCACGCCGCGCTGCCCGGAGTGCCGCTGATCGGCGTCGGCGGCGTGATGACCGGCCGGGACGCCTTCCAGCTCATCCTGGCGGGCGCCTGCGCCGTCGGCGTGGGCACGGCGCTGTTCCACGACCCCTACGCGTGCCTGCGCATCGAGCGCGAGCTCGAGGACCTGCTCCAGGCGCGCGGCTTCCAGCGGCTGGCCGACGCCGTCGGCCTGGCACACCGCCCGCCGGGGAGCGCCCCCCGGCACCTGCTCGTCGACTCCGAGGAGAGCTCGCCTTGACGCTCGCACCCATCGCCGTCGCCCTCGACGCCCCCGACCTGGAGACCGCCGCCAGGTGGGCCGCGCTGGTGACTCCGCACGTCAGCACGGTGAAGGTAGGGCTGGAGCTCTACCTGCGCTACGGCCCGGACGTGATCGCCTCCGTCAAGGGGGCCAGCGGCGTGCAGGTGTTCCTGGACCTGAAGCTGCACGACATCCCCAACACGGTCGCAGGGGCCGCCAGGGCCGTCTCCCGGCTGCGCCCGGCCATCCTCACCGTCCACGCCACCGGAGGGCCCGCCATGATCCGTGCGGCCGTGGAAGCGGCCCCGCACACCCAGATAGCCGCCGTGACGGTCCTCACCTCCCTGTCCGAGGCGGACCTCGACCGCATCGGCCTGGCGGGCCCGGCCGACGACGCCGTCCGGCGCCTGGCGGCCATGTCCGTGGAGTCGGGGGCGACCGCGCTTGTCTGCTCTCCCCACGAGGTGGCGGCCGTGCGCGCGGAGGTGGGTCCCGGCATCACCCTGATCACCCCGGGCGTCCGCCCTGCGGGCACCGACAGCCAGGACCAGGCCCGCGTGGCCACCCCGGAACAGGCCCTGGCCGACGGGGCCGACCTCCTGGTCATCGGCCGCCCCATCACCGCCAGCCCCGACCCGGGAGCCACGGCCGCCGCCATAGCCGCCTCCCTCCGCCGCACCACGCCGTCCTGAGCGCGCATCCTGCACGCTCGCTCTGGCGTCGGCCGTCTCCGTCCGCCGCGCCGTCCTGTGCGCGCATCCCGCACGCTCGGGTTCCGGCGTCGCGGCTGGCCGGAGCCGGTGGACGCAACTCCGCAGGCGGTTGGATCTCCCGCCCGGCGCGCTACGTCGGCAATGGTGCCCCTGACGATGGGTCGAGCACGTACACGGGCGGCCCGGCTCTCCTCAGTGGGCGGGCGGTCTCGACGGCTGATTCTCCCGCGTGGCGGTGCCGTAGTCGACAGCGAGCAGGCGGAACCGTGCCTCGTGGCGGTTGAGGTCGCGTCCTCCCTCGGTGGCCCCAGGAGCTCAGCGCGGACCGCCTGGAGGGCGACGGCAGCGCGCGGCCTCCAGGGGACGCGAGACGTCGGCCGGCCGATGGCGCCCCCTGGTCCCTTCAGGGGGAGGCGAGATCATCATGATCGGGGACCATAGCGGTCCGGCCCGGCACGTTGCCGCGTATTCCGGCGAAATCGCTATCTGCCGGGGCGAGGATCGTCCCGGGAAGGCGCTGGGCTCCTGGGGAGGCGCTGGGTGCCCGGGAAGGCGCTGAGCCCGTCTCGTCCTCCGTGGTCCGTCGCCGATACCCCCCGTCATGGGCGCACGCCTGCGGCCTGTCCGTCCGCCGACGTCGCGGGGAGGCGCATCGCCGCGCGGCCCGTCGTCCGCGCGACCGGTCGCGCTCAGGGCCGCAGGCATCCACACGCCGTCGCGCGGGAGCCGCAGGCATCCACACGCGGTCGTGCTGGTCAGGGGCTTCCACGACCCGGTTGCGCTGGCCGTGAGCGTCCACGAGTGGTCGTGCGGGGGCCGCAGGCGTCCACACGCGGTCGTGCTGGTCATGGGGTTCCACGACCGGTTGCGCTGGCCGTGAGCGTCCACGAGTGGTCGTGCGGGGGCCGCAGGCGTCCAC
>NZ_JBEPDC010000007.1:319438-375413 GCF_040300065.1 Nonomuraea sp. NPDC000554
CACACGCGGTCGTGCTGGTCATGGGGTTCCACGACCGGTTGCGCTTGGCCCACGGTGGTGGGCCTGGGGCCGGTGAGGGCCTTCGGCTTGCGCCGCCGACGTGACCGTTCGCCGGCGCGGGTGTGCGTACGCGCGCTGGGTTGCGGCGGGACGGACGGCTGCCGGCCGTTCGCGGGAGCGGACGGCCTTGCCTGGAGTGTGCGCGGCGGGCGGGACGTCGGATCGTCGCGGGCGGGGCCGGGGGTGCCGTGCGCACGCGTCAGAAGCCGTAGCCGGCGAAGCCAGGCGGTGGTGGCCTCGCCGGTGGCGCCGTCCCGCGCCGTACAAGATCCACAATACCCCACGCGCGGACCCCGTGAAACGGCGGAATCCCCGCTCCAGCAAGGGTTTCGGACTCCGCGACGCCACGGTTTCGGACGGCTGCTGTCGGCGCGGCGACGATCTGCACGGTAGCCGCTCGGCGTCCGGCGTGCGGCAACGCGAAGGGGGAAGTGAGGGCGATTTGATCAGCAGTAGGTAGTTTTACCGTCGCGGAGAGTGATGAAGTGGACTTTGTGATGAGAGAAACTGCCTTTGACGTTGCTTAGGGGGCGATGACCAGCTAGTTTCCCTTCCCGTCCGAGTACATCGACAGAAATTCGAGGTGACCCGGCGTGGCTCTTCCTCCCCTGACCCCTGAGCAGCGCGCCGCAGCCCTGGAGAAGGCTGCCAAGGCCCGTAAAGAGCGTGCCGAGGTCAAGAACCGGCTCAAGCATGGCGCGGTTTCTCTGGCTGAGGTGCTCAAGGATGGGCAGACCGACGACGTCATCGGCAAGATGAAGGTGTCGGCGCTTCTGGAGTCGCTCCCTGGCGTGGGCAAGGTCCGCGCCAAGCAGCTCATGGAGCGGCTTGCCATCGCCGAGTCCCGCCGTGTGCGGGGTCTCGGCGCGAACCAGAGGGCCTCCCTCGAGCGCGAGTTCGGTGGCAACGAGAGCTAATCTCGGTTCCACACGAAAACGCGGGTTCAAACGGGGGGTAGGAAGTGACCGACAGGTCCCGGTCCGGCAGTGTTAGGGCCTACGAGGCAGTCGGGCCTGGAACAAAGGTCGGCGACTTCCTCCCCTCGAGCGAGCGACGGCTGACGGTCCTGTCCGGACCGTCAGGCGTCGGCAAGTCCACGGTCGTCGCCGAGCTCCGGCGGGCACACCCCGAGGTGTGGCTGTCGGTCTCGGTGACCACCAGGCGACCCCGGCCCGGCGAGGTGAACGGGGTCCACTACTACTTCGTAGACGGCGCCGAGTTCGACCGGCTGGTGCAGGCCGGAGAGCTGCTCGAGTGGGCGGAGTTCGCGGGCAACAGGTACGGCACGCCACGCGAGCCGGTCCAGGAGAAGCTCGCCGCGGGCGTCCCCACGCTCCTGGAGATCGACCTCGAAGGCGCCAGGCAGGTGCGGCAGACCATGCCCGACGCCCTGCTGGTGTTCCTGGCTCCCCCCAGCTGGGAGGAGCTGGAGAAGCGGCTGCGCGGACGCGGAACCGAGCCCGAGGACGTCATCGCGCGCCGTCTGGCCGCCGGGCGTGTCGAGATGGCGGCCGAGAAAGAGTTCGACCTCTCGCTGGTGAACACGAGCGTCCAAGAAGTGTGCGTCCGGCTGATAGCCTTGATGACTGACCCTCAGGGGGTCACGACAACCACCAACCGAGAGGTCTGACAATCGTGGCAGGAATCGCCCCCGCCGCAGAGGGCATCACCAACCCTTCGATCGACTCGCTGCTCGACATCGTCGACAGCAAGTACTCGCTGGTGATCATGGGTGCCAAGCGGGCCCGCCAGATCAACGCCTACTACTCCCAGCTCGGCGAGGGCCTGCTGGAGTACGTCGGGCCGCTGGTCGAGACGCACGCCCAGGAGAAGCCGCTGTCCATCGCGCTGCGCGAGGTCTCCGAGGGCCTGCTCAACGCCGAGCCCATCGAAGGCGCGGTCTGACCCCTTCGATGAAGGTCGTCCTGGGTGTCAGCGGCGGCATCGCCGCCTACAAGGCGTGTGAGCTGCTGCGCCTGTTCACCGAGTCCGGGCACGAGGTGCGGGTCGTCCCGACCCGCGACGCGCTGCGGTTCGTGGGCGAGCCCACCTGGGCCGCCCTGTCGGGCAACCCGGTGACGACCGAGGTGTGGGAGAACGTGCACGAGGTGCCCCACGTGCGCATCGGCCAGCAGGCCGAGCTCGTCGTGGTGGCGCCCGCGACGGCCGACGTCCTCGCCAGGGCCGCCCACGGGCTCGCCGGCGACCTGCTCACCAACACCTTGCTGACCGCGCGCTGCCCGGTGGTGTTCGCACCCGCGATGCACACGGAGATGTGGCAGCACGCGGCGACCCGCGCGAACGTCGCGACCCTGCGCGAGCGCGGCGCCGTCGTCCTCGACCCCGCCGTCGGCCGCCTCACCGGCGCCGACACCGGCCCCGGGCGGCTGCCCGACCCCGCCGAGATCTTCGCGGTGTGCCGGAGGGTGCTGCGAGGGAGCCCGCGCGACCTTGCCGGGCGCAGGGTGGTCGTCTCCGCAGGCGGCACCCGCGAGGCCATCGACCCGGTCCGGTTCATCGGGAACCGGTCGTCCGGGCTGCAGGGGTACGCCCTGGCTCGCACGGCCGTGGCCCGGGGGGCCGAGGTGACCCTCGTGGCCGCCAACGTCGAACTGCCCGATCCGGCCGGGGCCAAGGTGGTGCGGGTGGAGTCCACGGCGGAGCTGCGTGAGGCGGTGCTGGCCGCGTCCGCCGACGCCGATGTCGTGGTCATGGCGGCGGCCGTGGCCGACTTCCGGCCCGCGACCTCGCGCGACTCCAAGATCAAGAAGACGGATGGGGAGCCTGAGCCCATCCATCTGGCCAAGAATCCGGACATCCTCGCCGAGCTCGGCGAGCGCCGCAGGGCCGCCCGAGCCGGGGCGTCCGCGAAGGCTGAAGCGGGCCCGCGAGCCGGGGTGTCCGCGAGGGCAGAGGTGGGCGCGCAGGCCGGAGTGGACGCGGGCGCTGGGGTGCGCCCGCAGGCCGGAGCGTCCGCTGAGGGTGACGCGCTGCCGCAGGGCGAGGCGCGGGTGGCCGCCGGGCCTCGGGTCATCGTCGGGTTCGCGGCCGAGACCGACGACGTGCTCGCCAACGGCCAGGCCAAGCTCGCCCGCAAGGGGTGCGACCTGCTCGTCGTCAACCAGGTCGGGCGCGGGCTCGCGTTCGGCACGCCCGACAACGCGGCCACCGTGCTCGTCGCGGGAGGGGAGCCGGTCGAGGTGCCGCGCGGCCCCAAGGAGAACGTCGCCGACGCCGTCTGGAACCTGGTCGCCGACCGCCTCGTCTGACCGTCCTGGACGATCACTCCGACAGCTTCGTCTGATCGGCCCGGAGGATCACGCTGGTTGCCTCGTCTGGCCGCCCTGAACGCCCGTCTGCCGCGAGTCCTCCCGTCCAGGCGTGACCCTCTTGGACGGCGCTTTCAGCCTGCTGCTCCGGTTTCCAGGACGCCCATGATCGGCGCCGTCTGGGGGCTCTCCCGCTGTGAGCGAACGCGGGACACGCCGTCTGGCGGCTCACGAGCGGCCGTGCGCGGCTCTGGGCGTGTCGTGGTCACGCGGTGCCGCGCCGCGGGTCGTTCTCGTCACTCTGCGTCGGCCGATCCGCCGGATCCTGCTCCGTCCCCCGGTCGGCTGATCGTTTTGAGGTGAGTCATACCAGATCGACTGTTGCGACACGCCCGGATGCCTGCTGATACTGGGCTCGAAGGGGGACGGAATGCCGGTGAGTTCCGCTGTCAGGGATCGTTGCAGGACGCTGCTCGGGGGCCAGGGGGAGATCAGGTACGTCTTCCCCGCGGTGTCCGTGGGGCCGCCGGGGGCCGCGAACTTCCTGGTCGTGGTGACCGACAGGGCCATCTCGGTCCTCGCCACCAGGACGCTCAGGAGCGACCGCCCGGTCTCGGTGCACGTGACGTTCCCGCGCCACACCAGGCTCGGGCCGATCATGCCGGGCCCGGTCATCGAGTTGGGGGTGATGGCGTTCGAGTTCGACGAGGAGTACGCCGCCGTCGTCGCGGCCGCCGACGCGGAGATCTTCGCGCCGGAGACCCTGCCTCCCGATCCACTTCCCGATCTTTGAGAACGGATCTTTAATAAAGTCGGATAGCGGATGGTTTCGCGACTTGGCGGCCGGTAGGGCTAGACTTCGGCGAGGCCCTGGCGTGTCCTGCCCGCCCGAGCCGCACATCCGTCAGCAGCCGCTGCATGAGGAGCCACTGAGTTGTCACGTCGCCTGTTCACCTCCGAGTCGGTCACAGAAGGCCACCCGGACAAGATCGCCGACCAGATCAGTGACGCGATTCTCGACACCATGCTCAAGGACGACCCCAAGAGCCGGGTCGCCGTCGAGACGATGATCACTACCGGCCAGGTCCACGTCGCAGGCGAGGTCACGACCGAGACCTACGTCGACATCCCCGGCGTCATCCGCGAGAAGATCCTTGAGATCGGCTACGACGCCTCGCACAAGGGCTTCGACGGCGCCTCGTGCGGCGTGTCGGTGTCCATCGGCGCCCAGTCGCCCGACATCGCCCAGGGCGTCGACGACGCCTACGAGCACCGTGTCGGCGGCGACATCGACGAGCTCGACCGCCAGGGCGCCGGTGACCAGGGCCTGATGTTCGGCTACGCCTGCCGTGAGACCCCCGAGCTGATGCCGCTGCCGATCATGCTGGCCCACCGGCTGGCGCAGCGGCTGTCGGAGGTCCGCAAGTCGGGCACGGTGCCGTACCTGCGTCCCGACGGCAAGACGCAGGTCACCATCGAGTACGACGGCGACACGCCGGTCCGGCTCGACACGGTGGTGGTCTCCACCCAGCACGCGGCCGAGATCGACCTCGCCGAGATGCTGACGCCCGACATCAAGGAGCACGTGGTCGACCCGGTGCTCGCCGGCCTCGACATCGACACCGAGGGCTACCGGCTGCTGGTCAACCCGACCGGCCGGTTCGAGATCGGCGGCCCGATGGGCGACGCCGGCCTCACCGGTCGCAAGATCATCATCGACACCTACGGCGGCATGGCCCGGCACGGTGGCGGCGCCTTCTCCGGCAAGGACCCGTCCAAGGTCGACCGTTCCGCGGCCTACGCGATGCGCTGGGTGGCCAAGAACGTGGTGGCCGCGGGGCTGGCCGACCGCTGCGAGGTGCAGGTCGCCTACGCCATCGGCAAGGCGCAGCCGGTCGGGCTGTTCGTCGAGACGTTCGGCACCGAGAAGGTGCAGGTGGAGAAGATCCAGGAGGCCGTGCTCCAGGTGTTCGACCTGCGCCCGGCCGCGATCATCCGCGATCTCGACCTGCTGCGTCCGATCTACTCCGAGACCGCCGCGTACGGCCACTTCGGCCGTGAGGGCTTCTCCTGGGAGTCCACCGACCGCGCCGAGGCGCTGAGGGCCGCCGCCGGTCTGTGACGTTGACCCGTACCGATGCCGCGTCCCGTTGATGGGATGCGGCATCTGTGCTTTTCCCGGAAGTGCTTTCACCCCGAAGATCCCTATAACGTGGATCAGTCCGGGCCTATCGTCGAGGTAGGCAGACGCGTTCGAGGGACTGGGATCATGCCATGGCGTGCCACGCTGCCCACCGCGACGACCAGCTTCGTGGGACGCCGCCACGAGGTCGCGGACGTCCGGCGGATGCTCCAGCGCAGCCGGCTCGTCACCGTCACCGGCATCGCCGGGGTGGGCAAGACCCGCGTCGCCGCCCGGGCGGCGCAGCTGATGCGGCGGGCCTTCACCGACGGCGTGCACTTCGTCGAGCTGGCCGGGCACAACGACCCCGAGCAGGCCGTCGCCCAGGCCCTTGAGGTCACCGGCGACCTGGCGGGGCACCTGGCGGAACGCAGGCTGCTGCTGGTGCTCGACACCTGCGAGCATCTGACGGAGGAGTGCTCGGCGCTGGTGCAGGCGCTGCTGCCCGCCGCGCCGGGCCTGCACGTGCTGGTGACGAGCAGGCACGCACTGCGCGCCCCCGGGGAGCACTCGGTCATCGTCAGGCCGCTGGCCGTGCCGGGGGCCGAACCGTCGGCCGATCTCGCGCACGTGGAGTCCGTGGCGCTCTTCCTCGACCGGGTCACGGCCGTGGACGCGTCCTTCGAGCTGACCGAGGAGAACGCGCCGCACGTGGCGGAGCTCTGCCGCCGGCTGGAGGGCATCCCGCTGGCCATCGAGCTGGCCGCCGTGCGCGTCAGGCTGCTGCCCGTCGAGCGGCTGCTGAAGCTCATGGACGAGGGCGGCCCCCTCGGCCCGGCGGACGGGCGCAGGGGCAGGCACTCCACCATGCAGGCCGCGATCGCCTGGAGCCACGACCTGTGCACGCCCGCGGAACGCCTGCTGTGGGAGCGGCTGACCGTCTTCGCGGGCACGTTCGACCTCGCGGCGGCCGAGTCGGTCTGCTCGGACGAGGCGCTGCCCGACTCCCAGGTGTATCCCACGCTGGCGGCCCTGGTGGAGAAGTCCATCGTGAACAGGGAGCCCGACCGCGAGCGCACCCGGTACCGGATGCTCGACAGCGTCCGCGAGTTCGCCGCCGCCCGCCTTGACGGCACCGCGGAGGCGGACCGGCTGCGCGCCCGCCACCGCGACCACTACGCGGCCCTGGCCAGCACCTTCGGCAGCGACCAAGACGAACACGACAGCGACGAACACGACAGGGTGGATGAGGTCGCGCGGATCAGGGCCGACTGGCCCAACTTCAGGGCCGCACTGGAGTCCTACGCAGCCGACACGGAGGGCCGCGAGCGCGGCCTGGAGATGAGCCTGCGCCTCGGGTACCTGTGGGTGTTCGGCGGCATGGCCGGGTACGGCAGGCGTTATCTGGAACGACTGCTGCCCGTCACCCAGGGCTCCGACCGGGCGCGGCTCGGCGCCTGGCTGCAGCTGGCCCACCTGGCGCTCGCCCGGGGCGACCTGCCCGCCGCGCGCAGGGCACTGGACGAGGCCGAGGCGCCCGCGGCCCGCCTGGGGGCGCTCGGCGGGCTGCGCACGTCCAAGATGCTCGGCACGCTGAGCTTCTGCGAGGGCGACCTGGAGGGGGCGGAGCGGCACCTGCGCGAGAGCGTCGAAGGGCTGGCGCCGCGCGGCGGGCTGGTCCTGCTCACCGCCACCGTCGAACTCGGGCTCACGCTGCTGCTCGCGGGACGCACCGGCGAGGCGGACGAGGTGCTCACCCGGGCCCGCGCCCTCAGCCTGGAGGCGGGCGACGGCGGCACGGCGGCGTGGGCGGAACTGGCGCTCGCGCTGGTCCGCCGCCTGCGCGGGGAGCTGGAGCAGGCGCAGGAGATGGCGCGGTCGGCGCTGCGCACCCAGGCGTCCCTGCAGGCCACGTTCGGCCGCGCGTTCTGCGTCGAGGTGCTCGGCTGGTTGGCCGCCGACCAGGGCAACCCGTCGCGCGCGGTGCGGCTGCTCAGCGCGGCGCACCGGCTGTGGGGGTACGAGGTCAACCCGCTGTTCGGCTCGCCGTACTTCGCGGCCGAGGGCGCCCGCTACCACCGGGAGCTGCGCGCGGCGCTCGGCGCCCAGTACGCCAGGGAGACGGAGGCGGGCAGGGCCATGCCTGCGGAGGAGGCGATCGCCTACGCGCTGTCGTCCGGCCCCGACCAGGATGAGACGGCGGACGTGTCGATCTGGGCGCCCCTCACCCCCCGCGAGACGGACGTGGCCGAACTGGTCGCCGACGGGCTGACCAACCGGCTCATCGCGCAGCGCCTGGTCGTGGCCCGCCGCACGGTCGACACGCACGTGGAGAACATCCTCACCAAACTCGGCTTCTCCGGACGCAGCCAGATCGCCGCCTGGGTGATCAGGCGACGGCGGCCCGGCGCCCTCCGGAGGGAGGAAGCATGACAGGACGGGCGAAGGGCAACCTGCCCGCCGAGTACAGCAGCTTCGTCGGACGCGCGTCCGAGGTGGCCGAGGGGCTGGCCGCGCTGTCGGAGAGCAGGCTGCTCACCGTCACGGGCCCCGGAGGAGTGGGCAAGAGCAGGCTGGCGGCCGTGATCGCCAGGCAGGCCAGGCGGCGCTTCCCCGGCGGCCTCTGGTACGCGGAGCTGTCGTCCGTCACCGCGGAGCGGGCGTTGATCGGGCAGGTGGCGGGCGTGCTCGGCAGGCCGGAGGTCAGCACGTCCGAGGGGGTGGCGGCGGTGCTGCGCGGCCACCGCGCGCTGCTGGTGCTCGACACCTGCGAGCACCTTTCCGCGCCGGTGTCGCGGCTGGTCGAGACGGTGCTGCGGTGGACGCCCGACGCCCGGATCGTCGCCACCGCGCGGCGGCCCCCCGGCGTGGACGGCCAGCGCGTCCTGCACGTCAGGCCGCTCCCCGTCGGCGACGCGGTGACGCTGTTCGCCGAGCGCGCGGCGGCCGTCGACCCCGGCTTCGAACTGACCGGCCAGGTCAGGGACACGGTGGCGGAGCTCTGCCGGCGGCTCGACGGGCTGCCGCTCGCCGTCGAGCTGGCCGCCGCCTGCCTGCGCTCGCTGTCGGCCGCCGAGCTGCTCGGCAGGCTGCGCGAGCGGCGTCCGCTGCCCGCCGCGGGCACCACCAGCGCCCTGCCTCGGCAGCGCGACCTGCGCGCGCTCGTGGACTGGAGCCACGAGCTGTGCGGGGCCGAGCAGCGGGCGTTGTGGGCGGCGCTGTCGGTGCTGGAGGGCGAGTTCGAGCTGGAGGTGGCCGAGGCCGTCGGCGTGGACGCCGGGCTGCCGGAGGCGCGGGTCACGGCGGTGCTCGGCGACCTGGTGGACAGCTCGGTGCTGCTGCGCGCGCCGGGGGCGCGGGGCGTCCGGTATCGGATGCTGGAGGCGTTCAGACAGGTCGGCATGGAGCACCTGGGGGAGCGGGACCGCACGCGGCTGGCGGCCCGGTACGGCGCCGCGACGCGGCCGGGCGCGGGCCACGAGGCCCGCCCGTCCGGCGCGCCCGCGGAGCCGGTTCTCAGCGAGCGGGAGCTGGAAGTGGCGGTGCTGATCGGGCAGGGGCTGACGAACCCGCAGATCGCCGACCGGCTCGTCATCTCCAAGCGGACGGTCGACGCGCACGTCCGCAACATCCTGGCCAAGGGAGACCTCGTTTCGCGCACGCACGTCGCCGCCTGGGTGACGGCTTCGGTAAACAGATAGGCATTCCTCCCGATGCGTCGGTGGGCCCGGTACGCCTAACTGTTGACATGCCAGCGGGTGACGAATTTCCGCAGCCGGTCCATGGGAGGGGTCCTGGGCCGCATTCGCCCGACACCCGCTGGCACCAGCCGTCCCGTCCCGGCCGCTGAGGCGGCGCGGACGTCGGGGGTGCCCGCGTCTGGTAGACGTAATGCGTGACCGACTCCGACGACGCCCTCCTGCCGCTCGACGCCGTGCGGCCCGCGGAGACG
The DNA here is from genome assembly GCF_040300065.1 of Nonomuraea sp. NPDC000554. Classification (NCBI taxonomy): domain Bacteria; kingdom Bacillati; phylum Actinomycetota; class Actinomycetes; order Streptosporangiales; family Streptosporangiaceae; genus Nonomuraea; species Nonomuraea sp. NPDC000554. The sequence continues at coordinate 328,842 of NZ_JBEPDC010000007.1, forward strand.
GCGGCGACCGGAGGCAGAGGCGCGCCCGTGCCCGCGCCCGCCAGTCCGGTCGCCCGGGTGGCGGTCGACAACCCGCTGTCCCACCTCGACCGGCCCTTCGACTACCTGGTGCCGGAGACGATGCACGAGACGGCCCAGCCGGGGGTGCGGGTGCGGGTCCGCTTCGCGGGCAAGCTCGTCGACGGCTTCGTCCTGGAACGGGCCGAGAGCAGCGGCCACCAGGGCAGGCTGGCCCCCCTCGAACGGGTCGTCTCGCCGGAGCGCGTCCTGACGCCCGAGATCGCCTCGCTGGCCAGGGCCGTCGCCGACCGCTACGCCGGCACCCTGGCCGACGTCCTCCGCCTGGCGGTGCCGCCGCGGCACGCCAGGGCGGAGGCCGAGGCCCCGGCGGCCAAGAGCGCGGCTGAGGCCCCGGCGGCTGAGACGGCGGCTGAGGCTACGGCGGCTGAGACCGCCGCTGAGGCCCCGGCAGCTGAGGAGCTCGCGCCTGAGGAGCCCGCCGTCGCCTCCGATTCCGGCGCCCCGGCCGGTCCCGCTTCCAGTGGCGCGGTCGGTGGCGAGCCGGGGGCCTGGGCGGCGTATCCGATGGGGGCGTCGTTCCTCGACGCGCTGCGGAACGGCCGCGCGCCGCGGGCCGTGTGGTCGGCGCTGCCGGGAGCCGTCGGCTGGGCCGCGCCCGTGGCCGAGGCCGTGGCCGCCACGCTGGCCGGAGGGCGGGGTGCCGTCGTCGCGGTGCCCGACGGCAAGGACGTCGCGCTGCTCGACGCCGAGCTCTCCCGGCTGCTCGGGCCCGGCAGGCACGTGGCGCTCACCGCCGACCTGGGCCCCGCCGAACGGTATCGGCGGTGGCTGCGGGCGCTGCGCGGGCAGGTGCGGGCGGTCGTCGGCACCAGGGGCGCCGTCTTCGCTCCCGTACGTGACCTCGGGCTGACGGTCATCTGGGACGACGGCGACGACCTGCACGCCGAGCGGCTGGCCCCGTACCCGCACGCCCGAGAGGTGCTGGCGCTGCGGGCGCATCGGGCCGGGGCGGCCATGCTGATCGGCGGGTACACCCGCACCGCCGAGGCCACCCAGCTCATCGCCACCGGCTGGGCCAGGCCGCTCGTCGCCGCCCGCGAGACGATCAGGAGGCTGGCCCCGCGCGTCCGTCCGGCCGGCGAGGACGCCGAACTGGCCAAGGACCAGGCGGCCCGCCAGGCGAGGCTGCCCAGCGTGGCCTGGCGGGCGCTGCGGCAGGGGCTGGAGAGCGGCCCGGTGCTGATCCAGGTGCCCAGGCGCGGCTACCTGCCCGCGCTCGCCTGCCAGCACTGCCGCGCCCCGGCTCGCTGCGCCCTCCCGCCCACCCGGTCGGCCGCCGCCCTCCTGATCCCGGACGCGCCCGGAACCCTCGGCCTGCTCGATCCGGCCGGAGGCGACGCCGCAGGCACCCCCGAGCCTTCCAGGGGCGCTGGTGGCGTGCACCAGCCCGCCGAGGGCCGTGCCGGTCGCGTGCGCCAGCCCGCCGGGGGCGGTGCCGGAGGCGTGCGCGAGTCTTCCGCCGGCGGTCCCTCCATCAGCGGTCACTCCGTCAGTGACCCGTCCGCCGGGTCGCTCTCCGTCGGCGGGGCCGGGCCGTCCAGGGTGCTGTGTCACGGGCCGCTGGCGCTCAGGGGCGGGCACGCGGCCCCCTACTGCCGCTGGTGCGGGCGGGTGGACGCCGCCTGGCGGTGTCCGGCCTGCGGCAGCCGTAGGCTGCGGGCCGTGGTCGTCGGAGCCAGGCGCACCGCCGAGGAGCTGGGCAGAGCCTTCCCATCCATTCCCGTGCGCACGTCGGGGCGCGACGGCGTGCTGGCCACCGTTCCGTCGTCGCGGGCCCTGGTCGTCGCCACGCCGGGCGCGGAGCCCGTCGCCGAGGGCGGGTACGCGGCGGCCGTCCTGCTCGACGGGTGGGCGCTGCTCGGCCGGGCCGACCTGCGGGCCGCCGAGGAGGCGCTGCGGCGGTGGATGAACGCCGCCGCGCTGCTCCGTCCGGCCGCCGAGCTGGTCGTGCTCGCTGACGCCGTGCTGCCCGCCGTCCAGGCGCTGCTGCGGTGGGACCCGATCACGCACGCCGAGCGCGAGCTGGCCGAGCGCGCCGAGCTGGGGTTCCCGCCCGCCGTGCGGATGGCGACGCTCAGCGGCGTCGCCAGCGCCGTCAGGCAGATGCTGGACGAGCTGCGCCTGCCGCCGTCCGCGCAGGTGCTCGGGCCGGTCCCGATCGACGAGGACCGGGAACGCGCCATGATCCGGACCCCGCGCGGCGGTGGGGCGGCGCTGGCCGCCGCGCTCAAAGGGGCCAGTGGGGTGCGAGCGGCGCGTAAGGCGGCGGATGTCGTGAGGGTGTGTGTCGACCCGCTCGACCTGATTTAGACGTTTTCCCCGATTCGCTCATCTGTTGGCCAGCCGTTAGCGTCTCCCTGTGTCGATCGAATGGGTGAACCGGGCCGTCGACGACCTGCGCGCATGGGGGCGCGCGGGAAACGTCGAGGTGGACGCGGACGAGGTCCGCCTCCTCTGCGACTACGCCAGCGACTACCTGAACGTCAACGCGCCGGGCGACTTCACTCCCGAGACCTTCGACGAGCTGCTGCTCTCCATCTACCCTCGCAAGGTCATCGCGCCGCCCGAGAGCGCCGCGGAGACCGTGGCCGCCGCCGAGACCCTGGTGGCCTTCCTGCGCGACAGGTCCGAGGTCAGTGCCGAGACCGCGGCGGCGATGCGCGAGCGGCTGGCCGAGATCGCGCCCCGGATGGCCGAGGCGCTCGCCGACACGGCCAACTTCGGCATGGCCAAGAGCCTGTTCAGCTCGATCGGCCCCGAGTCGCTGGAGCAGTCGATCCAGATCCCGTCGGGGGAGGTGCCCGACCTGGGGGAGGCGCCCTGCGACTGCCCCGGCTGCACGCCGCTGCCCGCCGTGCGGCTCGCGACGCCCGACGACCTCGCCGAGGCGCTGGCGGGCGTTCCGCTGCTGGCGGAACTCGACCGCGAGCCGTACCTGAGCCTGTTCGCGGGCGTCACCGGCGGCGAGCCGCTCCAGCGATGGGCGCAGATCGTCGCCCACCTGGTCGAGCACGACACCGGCGGCGCGATCACCGGCTCCCGCGAGCTCGACGAGGAGCTCTACGACCTGTTCGACATGCTCTACCGGCTCCAGGTGCGGGCCCCCGTCTCCGTCGTCGGCGACTACCTGGAGGAGATGGGCGACGGCGCCCAGGTGTCCGTCCCCGAGGCGCTCGACCGGCTGTCGTGGTGCGGCCTGGTCCAGGTCGAGGGCGACACGGCCGGGCTCACCCCGCTGGCCGTCTGGGCGCTGCGCGAGCACTACCTGACGCTCGGCCTCGACGCCCCCCAGGCCGCCGACCTGGCCGAGGCCGACGCCGTGGCGCTCATCGAGGGCCTGCTCGACGGCGTCCCGACCGAGCTGGCGGAGGACGACATCAGCCGCTGGCTGGCCGGTCGCGGGCAGGGAACGGCCGCCGCCGAACTGCTCGCCGCCGCCTCCGGCGCGCCCGCCGTCGCCCGCGGCATCGCCGTCACCATCGTCGACCGGCTGGGCGCGGAGGCCGAGCCGGCGGTCCGCGACTGCCTGGAGGACCAGGAGCTGCGGCCGCACGCCATCCACTGGCTCGCCGCCCGCGGGCTGCCCGCGCCGTCCCTCACCCAGGACGAACTGCTCTGGGTCAGCGTCGACATGCTCGCCCTGGCCCTGCCCGCGGCCGAGGCCGACCCCGAGATGTTCGCCGAGAACATCGCCGCGTCCGGCCCGCCCGCCCATCTGATCGAGGAGATGTGGCGCGTCGACCACCCCGACGTGGTCGAGGTGCTGGAGCTGCTCGGACGCTCGCTGTCCGACGGCACGGTCGCCAAGGCGGCGCGCAAGGCGGCCTTCAAAGCCCGCTCCCGTGCGATCCGTTGAGTACGTCTCTGTTACTCCCGTGCAGTAAGTTTCCTGAGTGGCAAACAACGTCTTCGACCTCGCCGAGCTGCGCAAGCTGATCGATGAGCAGGCCGCCGTGCCGCGGCAGCCGGAGAAGGCCCCCGCCGACCACGAGGCGCTCACCTTCCCGCCCGTGGTGCTGGCGGCCGACGCCGAGCTGGCGCGGATGGTGCCCACGGTGCCGCTGGTCGCCGACGCCGTCAGGCTCGCCAACTGGACCGGCACCCGCCCGGTCACCGCTGAGGGGCTGCTGCCCGCGGCCGACGCCGAGGCCGCCGTCAAGGAGCTGAGCGTGCCCGCGTCCCGGCTCAGGCTCGTCTGGATCGTCGCCGTCAACACCGGCCTGCTGCAGATCCTGCGCGGGAGCGCGTCGCGGGGTCCGCTCCCGGCCCAGCTCACCGTCGAGGCCACGCTGGAGTTCTGGGACGGCGTCGTCATGGACGTCCTCGACCGCGCCGACGAGGGCCTGACCGGCTCCGCCGTCGTCGACGGCCACCTGGCGGAGATGCTGGCCACGATCTACTCGGTGCGCTCGGGGGTGGCGATCGCCAACCTGGCCCGGGGCATCCTGCAGTCCCACGAGGTGGCCTGCGCGCCGGGAACGCCGATGATGCGCAGGCTCGCCGCCTCGCTGCCGTCCGAACTGCTCGAGGCGCTGTCGCTGCTGACGTACTGCGGGCTGGTCGAGCAGACCGCGTCCGGGCGTACCGCGCTCACCCCGCTCGGCGTCTGGGCCATCCGCAGAGACCTGCTGCGGGAGGGCCACGACGCGCCCACGGCGGCCGAGGTTCAGGTCTTCGCCGACCTCTCGGCGGCCGAGCTGGTGGAGGCCCTGGTCAGGGGCACGGCGACGCAGAGCGCCGTCGCCGGGTGGCTGGAGCGCCGCGCGCCCGAGGAGGCCGCCGCCGACCTGGTCGGGATCGCCGCGTCCGGCACGGCCGGTCAGCGCGGCGCGGTCGGGGCGATCCTGGAGGAGCTGGGGCCCGAGGCCGAGGCTCCCGTACGGGAGGCGCTCGACCTGCCGCTGATGCGCCGCTACGCCGCGTCCTGGCTGCACATCCGCGACCTCGAAGCCCCCACCCTCAGCCCCGACGACCACACCTGGATCGCCGTCGACTCGCTGGCCGCGCTGATGTACCTGTCGGGCCCGCTCGACACCGCCGAACCGCCGGAAGACCTGATCAAGCTCGTCGACGAGATGCCCGCCGTCGGGCACCCCGACACCGTCGCCGTCCTCGACATGCTCGCCAACGCGCACGACGACCAGGCCGTGATCAAGGCGGCCCGCAAGGCGGCGATGAAGGCCCGGTCCCTGGCGCACACTAAACTGGGCTGATCCACCCGAGAAACGGAGTTGCCCCTTGTCCATCCAGTCGATCCGGCTGTTCGGAGACCCCGTGCTGCGCACCCCGGCGGCTCCCGTCGTCGACTTCGACAAGGAGCTCCGCAAACTGGTCAAAGACCTCACCGACACGATGATGGACGCGCCGGGCGCCGGCCTGGCCGCCCCGCAGATCGGCGTCGGCCTGCGCGTGTTCACGTACTACGTCGACGAGCGGCTCGGCCACCTGATCAACCCCGACCTCGACCTGTCCGACGACAAGGACGAAGAGGGCGAGGAGGGCTGTCTGTCGTTCCCCGGCCTGTCCTTCCCCACGCCGCGCGCCATCCGCGCCGTCGCCAAGGGCTTCGACATGCACGGCGAGCCCGTCACGCTCGAGGGCACCGACCTGATGGCCCGCTGCTTCCAGCACGAGACCGACCACCTCGACGGCATCCTGTTCATCGACCGGATGGACGCCAAGCAGCGCAAGCTCGCCATGAAGGCCATCCGCGAGGCCGAGTGGAGCGGCCTGGCCGCCCCCGTCGTGAAGTACTCCCCGCACGCCACCGGCGGAAAGGCCCTCTGACGATGCGCCTGGTCTTCGCGGGCACGCCCGAGACGGCGCTGCCGTCACTCCGCGCCCTGATCGACTCGCCCCGCCACGAGGTGGTCGCGGTCGTCACCCGCCCTGACGCCCAGTCGGGCCGTGGCCGCAAGGTCCACCCCTCGCCCGTGGCCGAGCTGGCCGAAGAGGCGGGCATCGAGGTGCTGCGTCCCGCGAAGGCAGGCGACCCCGCGTTCCTCGACCGGTTGCGCGCCCTCGAGCCCGACTGCTGCCCCGTCGTCGCCTACGGCGCGCTGCTGCCGCAGTCAGCCCTCGACGTGCCCCGCCTCGGCTGGATCAACCTGCACTTCTCGCTGCTGCCCGCCTGGCGGGGCGCCGCACCGGTGCAGCACGCGATCCTGCACGGCGACGAGATCACCGGCGCCTCGACGTTCCAGATCGTCAAGGAACTCGACGCGGGCCCCGTCTACGGCGTGGTCACCGAGGAGATCCGTCCCGACGACACCAGCGGCACCCTGCTCGACCGGCTCGCGGTCGCGGGCGCGGGCCTGCTCGCCGCCACCCTCGACGGCGTCGAGGACGGCAAGCTGGAAGCCCGGCCCCAGCCCGCCGACGGCGTCAGCGTCGCCCCCAAGATCAACGTGACCGACGCCAGGGTCGACTGGTCGGCGCCCGCCATGCGCGTCGACCGGCTCGTCCGCGCCTGCGCCCCCAACCCGGGCGCGTGGAGCGAGTTCCGCGGCCACCGGCTGAAGCTCGGCCCGGTCAGCCCCGTCCCCTCGGCCGACGCGCTCGCCCCCGGCGAGATCGCGGCCACCAAGAACGAGGTGCTGGTCGGCACCGCCACCCACCCCGTGCTGCTGGGCGAGGTCCAGCCGCAGGGCAAGCGGCTGATGAGCGCCGGCGAGTGGGCGCGCGGCGTGCGGCCCGACACGAAGGACAGGTTCGCTTGAGCGAGAGTCGGCCCCGCAGGCCGGGCGGCCAGGCCCGCAGGGGCGGGCCGCCGCGGCGACCGCCACGCGACCAGGCGCGCAACGCGGCCTTCGACGTCCTGCGCGCCGTCGACGAGCGCGACGCGTACGCGAACCTGCTCATGCCGAGGCTGCTGCGCGAGCGCGGGCTCAAGGGGCGCGACGCCGCGCTGGCGACCGAGCTGGCGTACGGGGCGCTGCGCGGGCTCGGCACCTACGACGCGATCATCGAGATGTGCTCCGACCGGAGGCCCGACCCCGACGTGCGCGACGCGCTGCGGCTGGGCGCGCACCAGCTGCTCAGGATGCGGGTCCCGCCGCACGCCGCCGTCGGCACCACGGTCGACCTGGTGCGGCTGCGCATCGGGTCGGGCGCCGCCAAGTTCGTCAACGCCGTCCTGCGCAAGATCGCGTCCCGGACTGTGGACGAGTGGCTGCCGATCGTCGCCCCCGACGCCGCCGACGACCCGTCCGGGCACCTCGCGGTCGTGCACAGCCATCCCCGGTGGATCGTCAGCGCGTTCCGCGACGCCCTCGGCGGCAGCGCCGAGGAGACCGCCGAGCTGCTCGCAGCCGACAACGCGCGCCCGCTGGTCACCCTGGTCGCCCGGCCCGGCCGCAGCACCGTCGAGGAGCTCGCCAAGTCGGGCGCCGATCCCGGCCGTTACTCGCCGTACGCCGCCTACCTGGCGGAGGGCGACCCCGGCCAGATCCCCGCGGTCGCCGAGACCCGCGCCGCCGTCCAGGACGAAGCCAGCCAGCTGGTGGCGCTCGCCCTGGCCAGGGTGCCGCTCGACGGGCGCGAGGACGAGCTCTGGCTCGACATGTGCGCGGGCCCCGGCGGCAAGGCCGGGCTCCTCGACGCCATCGCCACCCACGGCGACCTCGCCGGCCTGCACGCGGAGTCCAGCGGCGACGCCGGCTTCCGCGGGGAGTCAGGTGCGGGTGCTGCCGGGCTCGGGGCGGAGTCGATGGGCGGAGGGCTGGCCTTTCCCGGCGGGGCGCGGCTGCTCGCCGCCGACGTGCAGTACCACCGGGCGCGGCTGGTCTGGCAGACGACCAGAGACGCCGCGGTGATCACCGCCGACGGCCTCGAGCCCGCGTGGCGGCCCGGCGTGTTCGACCGCGTCATGCTCGACGCGCCCTGCACCGGCCTCGGCGCGCTGCGCCGCCGTCCGGAGGCCCGCTGGCGCCGCGACCCGGCGGACGTCGCCGAACTGGGCAGGCTCCAGCGCCGCCTGCTGGCGACCGCGCTCGACGCCCTGCGCCCCGGCGGGGTCGTCGCGTACGTCACCTGCTCCCCGCACCTGGCGGAGACCCGCGTCGTGGTGGGGGACGTCATCGGCCGCAGGAACGACGTGGACCAGCTCGACGCCCGCGCCTACCTGCCCGAGGTCGGCGGCCTGGGAGACGGCCCGCACGCCCAGTTCTGGCCCCACCGCCACGGCACGGACGCGATGTTCCTGGCCCTGCTGCGCAGGCGTCCGTAACGGGGTCGGCGCCGCGCAGGGTGCTAGGGTGTTGATCGTTCGTGTCGGATCGAGGGATGAGAGGGAGGTGAGGTTTGATGACCGCGGTGCAGACCGCTGCCCAGTGCGGCGCCCGGACAATCCTCACGTCCCGGGCCCCGGTCTGACCCACTTCTTCCCCTCGCCCTGAGCCGTCCGGTGGCCGAGTAGGCCGCGGTTCGGGTCGATGACGGCCATGTCGATGGCGGTTCACAGGGCGGGGGTGGCGTCTGCGTCCTGCCGGGGCCCCTTCCCGCAAGGTGCATCACATTGCCATCCCACTTCACGGATCCTTCCGACGTCGGCCTGTCCCGGCACGGACCGACGCTGGACGTCGGCCTGTCCCGGCACGGGCCGACGCTCGACGACGCCTTCGGAGAACACCGCGGGGCCGGTCTCGTACCGGCCCGGATCGTGCCCGTGGATCGCGGTCCTCGCGATGCCGTCACCGATGCCTGCCCGGCGCGGGGCACGCCGCCGGCCGAACGCGCTGACGCGGCCGGCCTGGCCGTGGCAGGGATGCCAGAGGCGGTCACGGCCATCCTGCGAGAGATCACCATGCGCCGTGAGCGCGGCGCGGACTACCGCCACACCGACCACGTCCTGCGCCCGCAGGCGGACACAGAATCGGACTCGAACGCCATGAACTGGATCACCCGCCCCGAGACCGCCGCCGACGTCGCCCAGATCCGCGAGGTCAACCTCGCCGCCTTCCCCACCTCCCACGAGGCCGAGTTGGTGGAGGCGCTGCGAGCCGACCCGGAGGCGTGGATCCCCGGCCTGTCCTGGGTCGCCCAGGCGCCCGGCGGTGGGATCGCCGGCTTCGCGCTGCTCACCCGCTGCCATGTCGGCGACTCCCCGGCGCTCGCCCTGGGTCCGTGCGCCGTCAGGCCCGAGCGCCAGCGGCAGGGCGCCGGTTCGGCGGCCATTCACGCCGCCCTGCGGGCCGCCCGCGAGCAGGGGGAGAACCTCGTGCTCGTGCTCGGCCACGCCGAGTACTACCCGCGCTTCGGCTTCGCCCCGGCCTCCGGCTACGCCATCCGACCGTCCTTCGAGGTCGAGGACCGGTACATGATGGCGCTCGCCTTCGATCCCGCCCTCCCGGTACCCGCGGGCACCATCCGCTACCCGGCGGCCTTCGGGGTCTAGCGGCCGGTCCGTGCGCAGGCGCGACGGGGCCTGCGCACGGACCGTCGGGGTTCAGCGGCCGGGCGGTCTGCGCGGGGCGCGACGCGGCCCCCGCACGGACCGTCGGCCGTGCCCTGCCCCCGTCCGGGGTCCGCCCGGACGGGGGATCGGGTCAGCCGGTGGTGCGCTTGGCGATGCTGCCGCAGTAGGCGTTGACGACGCCTTCGATGGCGCCGTTGCCCACCTGGCCCGAGAAGTTGATGCACTTGCCCTTGCCGTACACGCTGACCGGGCCCGCGTAGTACTTGAACGTGCCGACCTGCTTGGTGCTGCCGCCGCCGTTGGCGCTGAGCCACACGCCGATGTGCTGGCTCGTGCCGGGCTTGTTGGTGTACGTGAGCGCGCAGTTCCTGCCGGTCGAGGAGTCGTAGTACACCGAGATGTAGCCGCCGGTGATCGGCCAGTTGTCGAGGTGCTTCCCGGCGCAGCCGGCGGCCATGGCGGGGCTGGAGGCTCCCACGAGCAGACCGGCGCCGAGCGCCACCGAGCCGGCGAGTGCGAGCAGCTTGCGCTTCATCACAATCCTCCTAGATCACATAGAGCAAACGATGGAGGACTATACAGATCTTTGTCATGACTTCCCGCATGGGAGGTAAGGGCCGTTCGGGGATGCGCGGTGCTCGTGCTCCTGAGGTGGGGGCGGGAGGGCCGGGACCGCCGCGAGGCCCATCCCCGGATGTGCTCCTGGGCTTGGGGGGCCGGGCTTCCGTGAGGCGCATTCCCGAGTGTGCGGTGCTCATGCTCGGGGACGGGGACCGGGATCACCCGCTGTCGGCTGGGGGCGGCGGCGCGAGTAGGGAGGCGTTCAATAGACTCGGGCCATCATGGCCGTACAGATCTCGCCCAGCATCCTCTCCGCCGACTTCGCCAGGCTCGCCGACGAAGCCGCCGCGGTGCCGACCGCCGACTGGCTGCACGTGGACGTCATGGACAACCACTTCGTGCCCAACCTGACCCTCGGGCTGCCCGTCGTCGAGGCGCTGCGCAAGGCGACCTCGCTCCCGCTCGACTGCCACCTCATGATCGAGAACCCCGACCGCTGGGCGCCTCCGTACGCCGAGGCCGGGGCGGGCAGCGTCACGATCCACGCCGAGGCGGCCGGCGCGCCGGTGCGCACGCTGCGCCAGATCCGCTCTCTCGGCGCCAGAGCCGGTCTCGCGCTCAACCCGGCCACCGCCGTCGAGCCGTACGAGGACCTGCTCGGCGAGGTCGACATGCTGCTGCTGATGACGGTCGAGCCGGGCTTCGGCGGCCAGAAGTTCCTGGACCTGGTCCTGCCCAAGATCCGCCGCGCCCGCGACCTCATCGAGCGGCACGGCGGCGAGATCTGGCTGCAGGTCGACGGCGGCGTCACGTCCGGCACCATCGAGCGCTGCGCGGAGGCGGGCGCCGACGTGTTCGTGGCGGGCAGCGCGGTCTATGGCGCCGGGGACCCCTCGGCCGCCGTCGAGGCCCTGCGCGCCCAGGCGACGGCCGCCGCCCACCTCTCCGGCGGTCACCGCGACCGGCGCTGAGCGCCCGGCGGCGGGCGGTCACCACGACCGGCGCTGAGCACCCGACGGCGTGGAAGGGCCTGAGACGCGACACGACAGGTCTGGGCGGTGGGTCACCGCCCAGGCGTGCGGGGCTGGGCTGATCGCCCGTCACCGCCCAGGCAGGCGGGGCCGGGTTGATCGACCGTCACCGCTCCGATGTGCGGGGCCGGGCTGATCGCCACGATCACCGGCCCCGGGAGCTGACTCCGCCGCGGTCGCGGGTCAGGACTGCAGGGCCGGGTCCAGGACCACGTCGTCGCCGTGGACGCTGGGCGCCTCCGGGAAGTGGCAGGCGGTCAGGTGGCCGTCGTGGTTGCCCGACAGCTGGACGAGCGGCGGCTCCTCGACCGCGCACTTCTCCTGCGCCTTCCAGCACCGGGTGCGGAAGCGGCAGCCCGACGGCGGGTTGATGGGCGACGGGACGTCCCCCGCCAGGCGGATGCGCTCCCGGGACGGAGCCTCGAGGTCCGCCTCGGGCACGGCCGACAGGAGCGCGTGCGTGTACGGGTGACGCGGACGCTCGTACAGCGACTCCCTGTCACCGATCTCGACGATCTTCCCCAGGTACATGACCGCGACCCGCTGCGAGAAGTGCCTGACCACCGCGAGGTCGTGCGCGATGAACAGGAACGCGATCCCCAGCTCCCGCTGGAGCTGCTGGAGCAGGTTGATCACCTGGGCCTGGATCGACACGTCCAGCGCGGAGACCGGCTCGTCGGCGACGATCAGCCGGGGCTCCAGCGCGAGCGCCCGCGCCACGCCGATGCGCTGCCGCTGGCCGCCGGAGAACTCGTGCGGGAAGCGGTTGTAGTGCTCGGGGTTGAGCCCGACGATCTCCAGGAGCTCCCTGACGCGGGCCTCCCTGCCACCGGGCGGGTTGATGTCGTTGATGTCCATCGGGCCGCGGATGATCGAGCCGACCGTGTGCCGGGGGTTCAGCGACGAGTACGGGTCCTGGAAGATCATCTGGATCTGCGGCCTGATGGGCTTCAGCCGGCGGCGGTCGGCGTGGCTGATGTCCTGCCCGGCGTAGGTGATGCTGCCCGCGGTGGGTTCGAGCAGGCGCGCGGCCAGCCGTCCGGTGGTGGACTTGCCGCAGCCGGACTCTCCGACCAGGCCCAGCGTCTCGCCCGCGTGCACGGTCAGATCCACGCCGTCCACCGCGTGCACGGCGCCGATCTGGTGCTTGAACAGGAAGCCGCCCCTGACGGGGAAGTGCTTGACGACGCCGGACAGCTCCAGCAGCTTGTCCGTCACTGCTTCTCCTCACCGGAGCGTGTACGCAGCTCCGTCTTCTGCGCGATGGACAGGTAGCAGGCGTCCCCGTGGCCGCGGTGCGGCGACAGCTCGGGCCGCTCGCCGGTGCACACCTGCGCCCCCAGCAGCTCCTTGTAGTCGCAGCGCGGGTGGAACGGGCAGCCGCGCGGGACGTTGATCAGGCTGGGCGGGGTGCCGCGCACCGGTTCGAGCGGCAGGTCCACCGACCGGTGCAGGCTCGGCATCGAGCCGAGCAGCCCCCAGGTGTAGGGATGGCGCGGTCCGCGCAGCACCTCGCGCATCGTCCCGCGCTCCACGGCCCGGCCCGCGTACATGACCAGGACGTTGTGCGCGGTGTTGGCCACCACGCCCAGGTCGTGGGTGATCAGGATGATCGCGGTGCCGGACTGCTCCTGCAGCTCGCGCAGCAGGTCGAGGATCTGGGCCTGGACGGTGACGTCCAGCGCGGTGGTCGGCTCGTCGGCGATGAGCAGGCCGGGGTCGCAGACCAGGGCCATGGCGATCATCGCGCGCTGCCGCATGCCGCCGGAGAACTGGTGCGGGAACTCGTCGACGCGGACCTTGGGCTGCGGGATGCCGACCCGGTCCAGCATCTCGATCGCCCGGTCCCTGGCGGTCGACTTGGACACGCCCCGGTGCTTGCGGTAGACCTCGGCGATCTGCGCCCCGACCGTGTGGAACGGCGAGAGGGACGTCAGCGGGTCCTGGAAGATCATCGCGATCTTGTTGCCGCGCAGCTTCTCCATGGTGGACCTGGACGAGCCCAGCAGTTCCTGGCCGTCGAAGGTGATGCTGCCGGAGATGCGGGAGGTCTCCGGGTTGTGCAGGCCGAGGATGGCCAGGTTCGTCACCGACTTGCCGGAGCCGGACTCGCCCACGATGCCGAGGGTGGTGCCGCGTTCCACCTCGAAGGACAGGCCGTCGACCGCCTTGACGACGCCGTCCTCGGTGTGGAAGTCGACGGTGAGCTCGTTGACTTCTAGGAACATCAGCTCAGCCTCACGCGGGGGTCGATGACGGCGTACAGGGCGTCCACGACGACGTTCATCAGCACGATCGCGCTCGCGGCGACCAGCACGGTGGCCATCAGCGTGGGCAGGTCGGAGTAGTCGACCGCGCGGACGGACAGGCGCCCGAGGCCCTGCAGGCCGAACGTGGTCTCGGTGATGATCGCGCCGCCGATGAGCGTGCCGAGGTCCACGCCGAAGATGGTCACGATGGGGGTCAGGGTGCCGCGCAGGGCGAACCGCAGGACCACGCTCCGGCCGGACATGCCCTTGGCCCTGGCCGTGCGGACGTAGTCCTCGCTGAGGTTCTCCACCATCGTGGAGCGGGTCATCCTGGTGTAGTTGGCGGTGAAGATCAACGCCAGCACCAGCCAGGGCAGCAGCAGCCCGTTGAACCAGCCGATCGGGTCGTCGGTGAACGGGACGTACTTGGGCTGCGAGAACAGGTGTATCTGGTACACGAAGAAGTACATGGCCAGGGTGCCGACGAAGTAGATCTGCACCGAGGCGCCGACGAGCGACGAGACGCTGGCGACCTTGTCGAGCGCCTTGCCCTGCTTCAGGGCGGCGATGACGCCGGTGGCCACGCCGAAGACCAGGAAGATCACGGCGGCGCCGATGGTCAGCGCGACCGTCACGGGCAGCCGGTCCATGATGGTCTCGAACACCGGGGCCCGGTTGACGAACGAGAAGCCGAGGCACGGGGCGGCGCAGTGGCCGAGGCCCTCGTAGTCGCGTCCGACGAAGATGCCCGCGAGCCACGAGGTGAACTGCACCATGAGCGGCTGGTCGATGCCGAGGTTGTGCCTGGCCTGCTCCAGCGTCGCGGGCGGGCAGACCTTGCCGCACGCCAGCCGCGCGGGATCGGCAGGAATCGCGTAGAACAGGAAGAACGTCACGGCCGAGATGATCACCAGGATCACCAGAGCCCCCAGCACGCGGCGGGTGAGGAATCGAAGCACGAGATCTCCAAAAGGATGCTCCGGGCGCCGCTGGGCGCCCGGAGCGGTGCGCTACTGCTTCACGAAGATGGTGTTCGGCGAGACGATCCACTGCTGCGGATCGATCTCGGCGCCGCCCACCTTGGAGCCGTGCAGCATGGTGGAGATGGTGTTCTCGGCCACGACCAGCGGCGTGATGGTCTCCTGGATCTTCTTGTCCAGGTCCATCCAGGCCGCGTTGGCCGCGTCGATGTCCGACATCTCGGTGATCTTCTTCATCTCGGCGCTGACCGTCGGGTCGTTCAGGTGGGACATGTTCTGCCCGCCGTCGGAGACCGGGCCGAAGATGACCGGCATGACCGTGGAGCCGGAGGGCCAGTCAGCGCCCCAGCCGCCCCAGTACAGGTCGAACTCGTTCTTGGTCTGGCTGATCGAGTCGTAGTAGGTCTTGCGGTCCAGCGGCTTGGCGACGACCTTGATGCCCGCCTTCTCCAGGGCGTTCTTGATCACCACGGTGACCTGCTCCTGGTTGGGCGTCTGGTTGTAGGCGTAGACGATGGTCGGGTTGGGGGTGCCCGACTCGGCCAGCAGCTGCTTGGCCTTCTCGATGTCGCCCTCGGGCTTGGTCGTCTTCTCGAACAGGTCGTACGGCTTGTAGCCGACCGTGGTGTTCTCGTTCAGGATCGTCGTCGGCAGCGCCGCGGCGGCGGGGCCGCCCACCGTCTGCTGGATCTGCTTGGCCGGCCACGCGTAGTTGATCGCCTGGCGGACCTTCTGGTTCTTCACCCGGTCGAGGTTGAAGTAGTAGTAGTTGCCGTACGGCGACGGGCTGATCATCCGGCGGTCGGCCAGGCTCGAGTTGTTCAGCACCTGCTGCAGCCGCTCCGGGGGGATCCTGGCGTAGAAGGTGAACGCCGTCTGGTCGGGCCCGGAGTCGGCCTCGAGCCGGTCGGAGATCTGCAGGGCCTCCTGGCCGAACTCCATCTTCCACACGTCCGGGTAGGCGCCGCGGATCGGGTCGCTGGCCGGGTCCCAGTTGGGGTTGCGGGCCAGCTCGATGGACTTGTCCACCACGTGCGACTTGATGAGGTACGGGCCGGAGGCGACAGGCTCCTTGTCGTACTTCTCCTTGGTGTCCTTGGCCTTGGGCACGATGCTGTAGCCCGCCATGGCGAAGGCGTAGTTGGCGTCGGCGTGCGGCGTCTTGAACTTGAAGACGACCGTCTTGTCGTCAGGGGTCTCGATGTTGTCGAGCTCCTTGCCGCCGTACGGGCCGGGGTAGGCCTTCTTGTAATCCACATCAGTGAGCCACGCCTGCACGTACTGCGGGCCGAACGTGATGAACGGGGCGAACATCCGCTCGATCGTCCACTTGACGTCAGCGGACGTGATCGGGTTGCCGTCCTGCCACTTCACCCCGTCCTTCAGCTTGAAGGTCCAGGTCTTGCCGCCGTCGGAGACCTGGCCGGCGTCCGTCGCCAGGTCGCCCACCAGCTTGTACTCGCCCTTGCCGACGCGCTTGTAACCCGTCAGGCCACGGTTGATGAGCAGGCCCATGTTGGCCTCGGTGTTGACGTAGATCTGGGCCGGGTCGAGGTGGGCGAAGTCGTCCCGGTCGATCATGGTGACCGTGCCGCCCTTGACCATGCCTTCCGGCGGGATCGCGGGGCCCTTGGAGTCCTCGGGGGTGCCGAGCGAGATCTGCGCCGGCTTGTAGGCCGCGGCCGCGGGGGCGGACGAGGCGCCCGCGCTGGCCGGGGCGCCCGACGGAGCGCCCTGGTTCCCTGCCGCACAGGCGCTGACCAGCGCCAGTGAGGCGGCGGCCAGGAGCGCGGAAGCCGACCGTTTGGGGTATGTCATTGTTCTCCTCTAGCGCTTGATCTTGGGGTCGAAGGCGTCGCGGACCGAGTCGCCCAGCAGGTTGAAGGCGATCACGAAGACGAGCAGGGCGACGCCCGGGAAGATCAGATACGTGATGTCGTTCTGGTAGACCTGGGTGGCGCGCAGGAACATCCGGCCCCAGTCGGGCACCTGCTCGCCCATCCCGACTCCCAGGAACGACAGCGCCGCCTCGGAGGTGACCAGCGCGGGCAGCAGCAGCGTCGACTGGATGAGGATCGGCGTCCACAGGTTCGGCAGCAGCTCCTTGAAGACGATCCTGGCCGGCGACGCGCCGGTGACCTTGGCGGCCTCCACGAACTCGCGCTCGCGCATCGACAGCACCTGCCCGCGCAGCAGCCGGGCCAGCCCGGCCCAGCCGAACAGGGTGAGCATGATCGTGAGCGTGACCGCGCGCAGCCACACCGGGGTCTCCTCGTTGGACGGCACCAGCAGGCTGTCCACGACGGGGGTGAACGCGATGATGAAGATCACCTGCGGGAACGACAGCGTCAGGTCGATCAGCCGGCCGACGAAGTAGTCGGTCTTGCCTCCGGCGTACCCGGCGACGATGCCTACGACGATGCCGATGATCGTGGTGAGGACCGCGGCCACCACGGCGATCAGCAGCGAGGTGCGGATGCCGTAGATGAGCTGCGTGAACACGTCACGGCCGAGGCTGGGCTCGATGCCGAACCAGTACTCCGAGCTGATGCCGCCGTTCGGCAGTACCGGATAGCCGTAGTCGTTCAGCAGTCCCGGGGTGTCCTGCCCGTAAAGGACGTACGGGTCTTTTCCGTACAAAGCAGAAATAACGGGCGCAAGGATGGCGACCAGGAAGAAGAAGATCACGATCACGGCCGAGATGATCCCGGTGCGGTCCCGCCGGAACCTGAGCCACATGAGCTGGCCTGGAGACCGGCCGACAGCTTCCGGGATTTCTGCCACGGACGTCGCGTCGATCGTGGCGGTGGACGTCGGTGTCGTCATCGGGTCGGGGCCCCCAAAGCAATGTGACAGAAAGAGGGTGATTCAGGCCTCATTGCACATTTACAGAGGCCATCATCCTCAGGCAATGCTTTCGGGGGCTTTCGCGATTTCGTTGTAGAAAGTCGATACGGTCGTGCCTCATCATCCGTTGACCTGCGATGGAGAGGGGTGTCAGGATGCTCCCTGGTGTTGCCTGCTTTTATCACGGAATCGCGAAATAAACAGGACATCGTCATGACATGGAAGGGCCGCTGCCGGGGTACGGCCGACATGTGAGGGACGATGGGCTGTTCGGGCCCGGCTCGGTGACCTGGCGGGTGATGGGCGAACCGATCCTGCTGGTAGGCGGCCTCCGTGCCCTGCTGGTGCAGGGGCTGCACCCCAGGGCGATGCGCGGGGTGCTGCAGAACTCCGCGCTGATGAACCCGGAAGAGGCGTGGTCGCGCTTCGTGCGCACCACCGAGTTCGTCCGCGTCCGAACCTACGGCACGCGGGCCGAGGTCGAGCGGGCCGGACGCCGGGTCCGCAAGATCCACGCCACGCTGACCGCGTACGACCCCGACACCGGCGAGCGCTACCGCCTCGACGAGCCCGGCGCGCTGCGCTGGGTGCACGTCGGCGAGGTCGACTCGTACCTGTCGGTGGCCCGTCGCGCCGGGGTCGGCCTGTCCGACGAGGAGGCCGACCGGTTCGTGGCCGAGTGGCGCGACGCCGCCGAGGTGGTCGGGCTGAACCGCGACTCCGTCCCCGGCACCGTCGCCGAGCTGCGCGACTACATCGACGCCGAGCGGCCGGGCCTGCGCTTCGTCCCCGAGGCGGCGCATCCGCTGCGCCTGTCGCTCAACGCGCCGCTGCCGCTGCTGCTCACCCCGCTCAAACCGGCGCTGCCGGCCGTGACGCTGCTCGCCTTCGCCACGCTGCCGCGCTGGGCCAGGAGGCTCTACGGCCTCCCGGCGACCCCGGTGGGCGACCTATGGGCCACGGCCACCCTCAGAACCCTCCACACGGGCCTCCACCTGGTGCCCGAGCAGGTGCGCTACAGCCCGGCCGCCCGCCGTGCCCGCCGCCTGTCGGCCGCCTGACATTCGAAGCCGGGGGTGGTCGCGCGCACGATTTGGGGCGTGGCAGACTGATACGTGAACAAGAGCTAGCGTGCTCCGGGGTCGGTGAAAGTCCGAACCGGCGGTGACAGTCCGCGACCCGGCCGATGCCATCGGCCGGTTGACCCGGTGGAATTCCGGGACCGACGGTTAAAGTCCGGATGGGAGGAAGCGCGCGGGCGTCCGGTGTCGAGCCGGATGCCCTCTGTGGTGCGTACCCGCACCGCGGGACCCCCGGGGCCCGCCGTGGCTTGCAGCTACCGGCGAGTAGGAGGCCCCGGGTGGAGTCACCCGACCGCGACCCTGCGCATGACCCAGCGCGTGACCCAGCGCACATGGCGCGGGCCGTCGAGCTCGCCGCGCGCGGTCACGGCAGCACCAGCCCCAACCCGGTCGTCGGCTGCGTCGTCCTCGACGCCGCGGGGAACGTCGCGGGCGAGGGTCACCACGCCTACGCGGGCGGCCCGCACGCCGAGGTCGTCGCGCTGCGCCAGGCGGGCGAGCGGGCCCGCGGCGGCACCGCGTACGTGACGCTCGAACCCTGCGACCACACCGGCCGCACCGGGCCGTGCAGCCGGGCGCTGCTCGACGCGGGCGTCGCCCGGGTGGTCGTCGCCGTCCCCGACCCCACCTCCAAGGCCGCGGGCGGCGCGGCGCGGCTGCGCGCGAACGGGGTCGAGGTGGCATCGGGGGTGCTCGCCGCCGAGGCCGAGCGGGTCAACGCCGCCTGGCTGACCTTCGCCCGGCTCGGCAGGCCGTACGTGACCTGGAAGTTCGCCGCCACGCTCGACGGCCGCTCGGCCGCCGCCGACGGCACCAGCCAGTGGATCACCTCGCCGGAGGCCAGGGCGGACGTCCACCGGCTGCGTGCCGCCTCCGACGCGATCATCGCGGGCGTCGGCACGGTCCTCGCCGACGACCCCCACCTGACCGCCCGCCCGGCGGCCCAACCGCCCAGCAGTCATCCGGCGAGGCCGCTGGTGCGCGTCGTGGTCGACTCCGATGGGCGCACCCCGCCCGCGGCCCGCGTCCTCGACGGAGCGGCGCCCACGCTCGTCGCGGTCGCCGACGACGCCGAGACCGCCCTCCAGGCCGACCTGTTGCGCGTTCCCCGGCGCGACGGCGGCCTCGACCTGCACGCCCTGCTCAAGGAGCTGGCGCGGCGCGACCTCGTGACGGTTCTCCTGGAGGGCGGCCCCGCGCTGGCGGGCTCGTTCCTGCGGGAGGGCCTCATCGACCGCGTCGTCGCCTACCTCGCCCCGGCGCTGCTGGGCTCCGGCCCCGCCGCGCTCGGCGACGCGGGCGTGCCGACCATCACCGACACCCACCGGCTGGCCTTCGACGAGATCACCCCCATCGGGCCGGACCTCCGGCTGACCGCCCGGCCCGTACCCCACACCCTCAGGGAGAGCTGAATGTTCACCGGAATCATCGAGGAAAAGGGCGAGGTCATCGCCGTCCGCCCGGACGGCGACTCGGCCAGGCTGTCCGTACGCGGCAAGGTCGTCACCTCCGACGCGGGGCACGGCGACTCGATCGCGGTCAACGGCGTCTGCCTCACCGTGGTGGATGTCGAGGACGACGTGTTCACCGTGGACGTGATCAAGGAATCGCTCGACCGCAGCTCCCTGGGCGCCCTGTCCGAGGGGTCGGCGGTGAACCTGGAGCGGGCCGTCCGGGCCGACCAGCGGCTCGGCGGGCACATCGTGCAGGGCCACGTCGACGGCACCGCCGTCCTGCTGTCCAGGGACCCCGGCGAGAACTGGGACAACCTGCGCTTCTCCCTCCCCGCCACGCTGAGCCGCTACGTCGCGGAGAAGGGCTCGATCGCCATTGACGGAATCAGCCTCACGGTCACCACGGTTGACGACGAAAGCTTCGGCGTGAGTCTCATCCCGACCACGCTCGAGGTCACCACGATGGGCGAGCGCCAGGTGGGCGACGTCGTCAACATCGAGGTCGACGTGATCGCGAAGTACGTGGAAAGGCTGGTGACCGGGCAGTGAGCTGGGCTGATGCCGGATTCGAGATGTTCGGCGCGTTCGTACGGTGGACCGACCTGATCGGCAACCTCGCCGCGCTGTCCACGGTGCTGCTGGCCATGCGCAAGTCGCTCTGGACGTGGCCGGTGCAGTTCACCGGGGCGGTGCTGCTGTTCATCGCGTCCCTCAGCGTCCACATCACCGGGAACGCGCTCAAGCAGGCGCTGTTCGGGGTGCTGGCGATCTACGGCTGGTGGGCCTGGCGGCGCGGCACGCAGGGCGGCGCGCGGCTGGCCGTCCGCCCGGCCACGTTCCGGGAGCGGACCGGCTACATCGCGGCCATGCTGCTGGGCACGGCCCTGGTGGGCGTGCTGTTCTACGCGGCCGACCTGTCATGGGGCGCGAAGGTGCCGCTGCCCAAGGGCGCGTTCCTGGTGGCCGCCGACGCCTACATCTTCGTCGGCAGCGCCGTCGCCACCTGGGCGCAGGGCCGGGCGCTGGTCGACTTCTGGATCATCTGGGTGGCCGTCGACCTGGTCGGCGTGCCGCTGGCGTTCAGCTCGGGGCTGGTGGTCTCCGGCGCCGTCTACGGAGTGTTCTTCCTGCTCGTCGTGATCGGATTCGTGAAATGGCTGAAGGAATACAGGACAACGCGGGAGACGTCCCCGCAGCTGGCGGTGGCGTCGTGAACCCGATCACGCTCGACCAGGTCGAGCGCGCCATCAGCGACATCCGCGAGGGCAAGCCCGTCGTGGTGGTCGACGACGAGAACAGGGAGAACGAGGGCGACATCATCTTCGCCGCCGCCAAGGCCACCCCCGACCTGCTGACCTTCACGATCAGGCACACCAGCGGCGTGATCTGCGTGCCCATGGAGGGCGCGGAGCTCGACCGGCTCGGGCTGCCGCTGATGGTCTTCCAGAACAGGGAGCGGATGCGCACGGCGTACACGATCAGCGTCGACGCCCGCGACGGCGTGTCCACCGGCATCTCCGCCGCCGACCGCGCCAAGACCATCCGCACGCTGGCCGACTCCGCCACGGAACCGTACGAGCTGGTACGTCCGGGGCACATCTTCCCGCTGCGCTACCACGAAGGCGGCGTCCTGGCCAGGCGCGGCCACACCGAGGCGGCCGTCGACCTGGCCAGACTCGCCGGGCTGAGCCCCGCCGGAGTGCTCGCCGAGGTCGTCAACGACGACGGCACCATGGCCAGGCTGCCCGAGCTGCGCGCCTTCGCCGACGAGCACGACCTGGCGCTCATCTCGATCGAGCAGCTCGTCGACTACCGGCGGCGCACCGAGAGCATGGTCACCAGGGTCGCCGAGACCGCGCTGCCCAACAGGTACGGCATGTGGCGGACCTACGGCTACGCCAGCGCGCTCGACGGCGGCGAGCACATCGCGCTCGTCTACGGCGACCTCGGCGACGGTGAGAACGTCCTGGTCCGCGCCCACTCCGAATGCCTGACCGGCGACGTGTTCGGCTCGCTGCGCTGCGACTGCGGCGTGCAGCTCGACCACGCGATGGCGGCGATCGCCGAGGAGGGCCGCGGCGTCGTCGTCTACCTGCGCGGGCACGAGGGACGCGGGATCGGCCTGCTGGCCAAGCTCAAGGCGTACAGCCTCCAGGACAACGGCAGCGACACCGTCGACGCCAACGTCGAGCTGGGCCTGCCCGTCGACGCACGGGAGTTCTCCAACGCCGGGCAGATGCTCGCCGACCTCGGCGTGCGGTCGGTGCGGCTGCTCACCAACAACCCGGCCAAGCTCAAGGGCATGGACGGCTACGGCATCAAGGTGCTCGGCCGCGAGCCGATGCCGGTGGCGATGAACCCGCACAACGAGCGGTACCTCAAGGCCAAGCGCGACCGGCTCGGCCACGACATCTCGGAGGCGTCATGAGCGGGGCGGGACGGCCCCAGGTCGCGGTCGTGGAGGCCGCGGGCCTGACGGTCGGCGTGGTGGCCGCGAGCTGGCACGCCAAGATCACCGACCAGCTGGTGGCGCGGGCTCTGCAGGCCTGCGCCGACAGCGGCGCGGAGGCCACCGTGGTGCGGGTGCCGGGGTCGCTGGAGATCCCGGTGATCGCCCAGGCGCTGGCCCGCCGGTACGACACGGTGGTGGCGCTCGGCGCGGTCATCAAGGGCGAGACAGCGCATTTCGACTACGTCTGCGACGCGGTGACGGCCGGGCTCACCCGGGTCTCGCTCGACGAGGAGACCCCCGTCGGCAACGGCGTCCTCACCTGCGAGACGCTCGACCAGGCGCTCGACCGGGCCGGCCTGCCCGGCAGCAAGGAGGACAAAGGCTATGAGTCGACCATGGCCGCGCTGGAGACCGCCCTCCTGCTGAGGAACCTCACCTGACCTGCGATAGGTTCTTGATCTGTGTCAGAGCCCGTGAAACCGCCATCCTTGCCCGTCACCTGGCGTCCGCGCCGGGGGCGCATCGTCGCGTACGGCTTCGCCGCGCTGGTCGTGCTGGGCGCCATCGTGATGGCGGTCTTCATCGCCGACCCGTTCAAGCTGCCGGACCGGATCGGGCTGGTGGTGTTCGGCTGCTTGGTGGCGTTCGTCCTGCACCTGCTCGGGCGGGTGCGGGTCGAGGCCGACGAGGAGGGCATCACCATCGTCAACGCGATCCGCACCCACCGCTACACCTGGCCGGAGGTCCTCGACGTCACCCTGCTCGTCGGCGACCCCTGGCCCAGGATCGACTTCTCCGACGGCCGCACCATCGGCGCCATGGGCATCCAGGGCTCGGAGAAGGCCCGCGCCCGCCAGGCCACGGCCGAACTCGAGGCTCTCATCCACGAGCGCGGCGAAGCCCGCGACGTGTGACGCCCGCGCCGCCCGGTTCGGGCTTTCTGCGGTGCGGCGACGGCCGCCCGGCGACCGGCCGTCGACACCGTCGATCTGGCGCGCCGGGTGCTGACGCTTTTGGCGGATGTGCTGATTTTCGTGCGCGCGTGCTGAATCTTTCTGTGGGTGTGGTGAATATCGCCATCGCGCGGGGGCGCGTAGCCTGAAAGCGTGCTGGGGCGGACAATCAGGGCAACGGACATCGAGTCGCCGGCGAAGCTCATCGAGCTGCTCGACCGGCACGCCTACCTGGCCGACGAAGGGCTGGCCACGGCCGCCTTCCTGGCCCTGCGGATGGGGCGGCCGCTGTTCCTCGAGGGGGAGGCGGGCGTCGGCAAGACGGAGTTGGCCAAGACGCTCGCCGAGCTGCTGGACGCGCCGCTGATCCGGCTGCAGTGCTACGAGGGGCTCGACGCGGCCCAGGCGCTGTACGACTGGGACTTCGCGCGGCAGCTGCTGCACCTGAAGGCCGCCGAGGCGGCCGGCATCACCGACGTCGGCAGGCTCGAAGGGGAGATCTACGACCGCAGGTTCCTCATCGCCAGGCCGCTGCTGAAGGCGATCGAGACGCAGCCCAGCGTGCTGCTCGTGGACGAGATCGACCGGGCTGACGACGAGTTCGAGGCGTTCCTGCTGGAGGTGCTCTCCGACTTCACGATCTCCATCCCCGAGCTGGGCACCGTCAAGGCCGGCACGCCGCCCGTCGTGGTGGTGACGTCCAACAGGACGCGCGAGGTGCACGACGCGCTCAAGCGGCGCTGCCTCTACCACTGGCTGGAGCATCCCGGTTTCGACAGGGAGGTGGCGATCCTGCTGCGCCGCCTGCCCGGCTGCAGCGAGGCGCTGGCCGCGCAGGTCGCCACGGCGGCCGGGCGGCTGCGGCAGGCCGACCTGGTCAAGCCGCCCGGCGTGGCCGAGACGCTCGACTGGACCGAGGCGCTGCTGACGCTGGGCGCCGAGGAGCTCGACCCGGACCGCGCCGCCGCCACGCTGGGCGCGGCGCTGAAGTACCGCGAGGACGTCCAGACCGTCCTCGGCAACGGGCTGCTGCGGCATGGCTGAGCCGGCCGCGCCCCTGACCGGGACCCTGACCGGTTTCGCCAGGACGCTCCGCGCGGCCGGCGTCGGCGCCGACCACGAGCGCACCCAGAACCTGCTGCGGGCCCTGCGCCACCTGGACGTGACGGAGCCCGGCGACGTCTACTGGGCCGGACGGCTCACCCTCTGCGCCACCCCCGACGACCTGCCCCGGTACGACCGGTGCTTCGCCGCGTACTTCGGTGGCGGGAAGGCGGGCCGGCAACGGGCGGGCACCACGGCCGTCACCAGGCACACCGCGGCGGGCGGCGACGGCGAGGAGGGCGATGAGTCGCCGGTCGCGCCCGCCGCGGCCAGCCGCGCGGAGGTCCTGCGGCACCGGGACGTCGCCGGCCTCACCGAGGCCGAGCGGGCCGAGGTGCACCGGATGCTGTCGATGCTGCGCACCGGGCGGGCCCGGCGCAGGTCCCGGCGCTTCGAGAGCGCCCACCGCGGCGCGATGGACCAGCGGCGCACCATCAGGGAGGCGCTGCGCAAGGGCGACGTCGCCAGGCTGCGGCACCGGACGCACACCACCCGGCCGCGGCAGGTCGTCCTGTTCGTGGACGTCAGCGGCTCGATGGCCCCGTACGCCGAGACGCTGCTGCGGTTCGCGCACGCGCTGGTCAGGAGCGAGCCGAGGGCCACCAGGGTGTACGCGGTCGGCACCAGGCTGACCTCGGTCACCGCCGAGCTGCGGCACCGCGACCCGGGCACCGCGCTGAACGAGGTGTCCAGGGCCATCCCCGACTGGAGCGGCGGCACCAGGCTGGGGGAGGAGCTCAGGGAGTTCCTCACCAGGTACAGCGCCAGGGGTGCGATCGCGGTGATCGCCTCCGACGGGTGGGAGCGGGGCGACCCGGCGCTGCTGGGCACGCAGATGGCCCGGCTGTCCCGGCAGGCGTACCGGGTGATCTGGGTCAACCCGCACAAGGGGTATGAGGACTTCCAGCCGCTCACCGGAGGCATGCGGGCGGCCCTGCCGTACCTGGACGACCTGGTGGCCGGGCACAGTCTGGCCGCGTACGAGGAACTCAGCGA
Source organism: Nonomuraea sp. NPDC000554 (assembly GCF_040300065.1). Classification (NCBI taxonomy): domain Bacteria; kingdom Bacillati; phylum Actinomycetota; class Actinomycetes; order Streptosporangiales; family Streptosporangiaceae; genus Nonomuraea; species Nonomuraea sp. NPDC000554. The sequence goes on from NZ_JBEPDC010000007.1 coordinate 354,047, forward strand.
AAGGCTCGCACATGCGTGACGTGCTGCCCGAGATCATGCGGTGGTGGAGGTCGGGGCTCAAGTTCGGACTCGCGACCGTGGTGAGCACGTTCAGCAGCGCGCCCAGACCGCCGGGCGCGGCCATGGCGGTGCGCGGCGACGAGGTGGTGGGCAGCGTGTCGGGCGGCTGCGTGGAGGGCGCGGTGTTCGAGCTGGCCGCCGAGATCGACACGCCGGTCCTGCAGCGGTACGGGGTGAGCGACGACGACGCGTTCGCCGTGGGCCTGACCTGCGGCGGCATCATCGACATCCTGGTCGAACCCATCTCCATCGAGACATTTCCCGAACTGGGGGAGGTCGCCGCGTCCGTCGAGGCGCACGAGCCCGTCGCCGTCGCCACCATCGTCTCCGGCCCCGGCGAGGTCGGCGCGCGCCGCGTCATCTGGCCCGACCGCTCCTCCGGCAGCCTCGGCACGGACCGGCTCGACGAGGCGGCCGACGACGACGTCCGCGGCATGCTCGCCCAGGGCCTGACCGGCATCAGGCGCTACGGCGGCCACGGCGAGCGGCGGCTGGACGACCTGTCGGTGTTCGTCCAGTCCTTCGCCCCGCCACCCCGGATGCTGGTGTTCGGCGCGATCGACTTCGCCGCCGCCGTGGCCAGGGTCGGCAAGTTCCTCGGCTACCACGTGACGGTCTGCGACGCCCGGCCCGTCTTCGCCACCCACAAGCGCTTCCCCGACGCCGACGAGGTCGTGGTCAAGTGGCCGCACGACTACCTGGCGTCGGTGCAGGTCGACCAGCGGACGGTGATCTGCGTCCTGACCCACGACCCCAAGTTCGACGTCCCGCTGCTGGAGGTGGCGCTGCGCACCGACGCGGGCTACGTCGGCGCGATGGGCTCCCGCCGCACCCACGAGGACCGGCTCGTACGGCTGCGCGAGGCGGGCGTGAGCGACCCCGAACTGGCCCGCCTGAGATCGCCCATCGGCCTGGACCTGGGCGCCCGCACCCCCGAGGAGACCGCGATCTCGATCGCCGCCGAGCTGATCCAGCTCCGCTGGGGCGGCTCGGGACATCCCCTCACGCAGACGGCGGGCCGTATTCACCACGAGATCCACCACGAGGCGCCGTGAAGGGCACGCGGGCGGCGGGGCTGCTGCTGGCGGCCGGGCGGGGCGCCAGGCTGGGCAGGCCCAAGGCGCTGATCGAGTACGGCGGCGAGCGGCTGGTCGACCGCGGGGTGCGGCTGCTGGAGGAGGGCGGCTGCCATCCGGTCGTGGTGGTGCTCGGCGCGGCGACGGTCCAGGTGCGCGGAGCCGTGACCGTCCGCAACCCGGACTGGGAGTCCGGCATGGGCTCCTCGCTGCGGGCCGGGCTGGCCGCGCTGCCGCCGGACGCCGAGTCGGTGGTGGTCGCCCTGGTGGACCAGCCGTTCGTGCAGCCGGAGGCGGTGCGCGCCCTGATCGCCAGCGGCGCCGAGCTGGCCGTGGCGACCTACGACGGGCGCCGCAGGAACCCCGTGCTGATCGCCCGCCGCCACTTCGCCGAGGTGGCCGAGCTGGCCGTCGGGGACGTGGGCGCCAGGCCCTTCATCCGCGCCCACCCGGACCTGGTCACCGAGGTGCCCTGCCCCGGCGATCCGGCCGACATCGACACGCCCGAGGACCTGCGCAGGCTAGAGGCGCAGTGAGGCGACCGCCGCCCGGTGGTCGCTGCCCGTCGCGGGGGCCACGCCCGCCCGGGTGGCCGTCATCCCCTTGAACAGGATGTGGTCGGGACGGGTGATCGGGAAGCCGGACGGCCAGGTGAAGCCGAACCCGTCGCCCGCCTCGGTCTGGGCGTCGGTCAGCGGGGGAGTCAGGCCCTGCATGCCCCGGTCGGTGGTGGCGGTGTTGAGGTCGCCGAGCAGCAGGATGCGGGTGCTCGCGTCGGCGTCGACGAGCCGGCGCGCGTGCGCCAGCGAGGCATCACGCGAGGCCGTCATGCCGGGACGCGCCGAGGCCAGGTGCATCACGTACACCGTCACCTTGCCCTTGGGGGTGGACACCACCGCCCGCAGCGCCCGCGGCCAGCCCAGCCCGACGTCGAGCGGCTTGGTCTGGCTGATCGGATAGCGGCTCCACAGGCCGACCGTGCTGACCTGGTAGTGGTACTTGAACATCTTGTTGAGTTCCTTGGCCGCCGGGCCGCCGGGGGTGAGTTCCTGGGCGGCCAGCAGGTCGAGGTTGTCGGCGATGACGCGCACCGCCTCGCCCGAGGCGCTGTTGCGGACGCCCACGTTCACCGTCGCCACGGCCAGGTCGCTGGGGCCGCCGGGCGCGGAGCGCACCAGCGCCGAGCCGAACATCGCCGCCCACACCACCCCCGGCACCAGCGCGGCGGCCGTCGCCCCCTTCGATCTGGCGACCACGGCCGCGACGAGCAGCATCGGGACGAGCCAGCCGATCCAGGGCAGGACACTCTCCATGACCGGGGTGAAACCGCCCAGTGCCGGGACGAGCTGGTGCCCCGCCAGAGTCACGGCGACAACGGCGGACACGGCGACGACAACGCGCTTCAGCATCCGGACCAGGCTAGCCGCTCGCAGCCCGACACGCCGACGCGCTAGCCTGTTGGCGTCCCAAAACGGAATATCGTTCGGTTCATCGGGAGCCCGGCATGCGCATCGGTATGGCACTCAACTACTCGGGCGGCTTCAAGGAGTCGGTCGCCGAACTGGCCGACTACGAGAAGGCGGGCCTGGACATCGTCTTCGTGGCCGAGGCGTACAGCTTCGACGCGGTCAGCCAGATGGGCTACATCGCCGCCAAGACCGAACGCCTGGAGATCGCCTCGGGCATCCTGCCGATCTACTCGCGGACGCCGACGCTGCTGGCGATGACCGCCGCCGGGATGGACTACGTCTCCGACGGCCGGTTCACGCTGGGCCTGGGCGCCTCCGGGCCGCAGGTGATCGAGGGGTTCCACGGCGTGCCGTACACCGCGCCGCTGGGGCGCACCCGCGAGGTCATCGAGATCTGCCGCAAGGTGTGGCGGCGTGAGCGGCTCAGCCACGCGGGCCGCCACTACACGCTGCCACTGCCGCCCGACCAGGGCACCGGGCTCGGCAAGCCGCTCAAGCTCATCAACCATCCGGTGCGGCCGCGCATCCCGATCGTGGTGGCGGCCATCGGGCCGAAGAACGTCGAGCTGACCGCCGAGCTGGCCGAGGGCTGGGAGCCGATCTTCTACGTCCCCGAGAAGGCCGCCGACGTGTGGGGCCCCTCCCTGGCGGCCGGGAAGGCCCGCCGCGACCCCGAGCTGGGCGAGCTGGACGTCATCGCGCAGGCGCCGCTGGCGATCGGCGACGACGTGTCCGGGCTGCTGGAGTTCGGACGCCCGGCGGCGGCGCTGTACATCGGCGGCATGGGCGCCAAGGGTAGGAACTTCTACAACGACCTGGCCAGGCGGTACGGCTACGAGAAGGAGGCCGAGCGCATCCAGGACCTCTACCTCGAGGGGAAGAAGGAGGAGGCGGCCGCGCTGGTGCCGGCCGAGCTGCTGGAGCGGATGTCGCTGATCGGCAGCGAGGGGTTCGTGCGCGACCGGATCCAGGCGATGCGCGACTCCGGGGTGACCACGCTGAACGTCACGCCGCTGGGCGCGACCCACGAGGAGCGGGTCAGGCTGCTGGAGAAGGTCAGGGCGCTGGCGTCCTGAAAGTGACGTAGGTCACATCTTTTTACGGGAATACCCCCTGGTTTGTGGGGTGTTGGCAAGGCTCGTGAGGTTTTACCCAACGATCGTGTGGCTCGTTGAGCGGCTGCACATCGATCTGTGCCGGTTGCACGGTTCTCTCTGTCGCTGACCGCCGTCCCCCCACCGCCAACTCCTCACCCCCGCATGCCGTGGCTTCGGCGTGCCGTACTTCCGGAGCTTCCTCCCGTGAAGAGATTCACCTTCTCCCTGCAGTTGCTGCTGGGCCTCGTGCTCGGCGTCGCGCTCGGCTTCGTCGCCAAGGTCTGGGACGTCACCTGGCTCGCCGACACGCTGACCCAGGTCGGCAAGATCTTCGTCCAGTTGCTCAAGCTCGCCGTGCCGCCGCTGGTGTTCACGGCCGTCCTCGTCAGCGTCGCCAACCTGCGCAACGTCAACGGCGCGGCCAGGCTCGCCACCAAGACCCTGCTCTGGTTCCTCGCGACCGCCTTCATCGCCGTGGCCTTCGCCATCGGCCTGGGCCTGGTCATCAACCCCGGCCAGGGCGTCACGCTCGACACCTCCGCCGCCAAGCCCGTCGACACCGAGGGCGCCGGAACCTGGCTGGACTTCGTGACCGGCATCCTGCCGACCAACATCGTCACGTCGTTCACCGAGGTCAACGTCCTGCAGATCGTGTTTCTCGGGATCGTCCTCGGCGCGGCGGCGCTGGCGGTCGGCGAGAAGGCCGAGCCGTTCCTCAACCTCAGCCGCTCCGTCCTCGAACTGGTCCAGAAGGCCCTGTGGTGGGTCATCCGCCTGGCCCCTCTCGGCACCGCCGGGCTGATCGGCAAGGCCGTCTCCACCTACGGGTGGGAGCTGCTGGCCCCGCTCGCCAAGTTCAGCGTCGGCGTCTACGTCGGCTGCTTCATCGTCCTGCTGGCCGTCTACCCGACGCTGCTCGCCGTCTTCGGCAAGGTCAACCCCGTCACCTTCTTCCGCAACGCCTGGCCCGCCATCGAGCTGGCGTTCGTCTCGCGCTCCTCGGTCGGCACCCTGCCGCTGACGCAGCGCGTCACGATCGAGCGCAACGGCGTCGACCGCGACTACGCCTCCTTCGCCGTGCCGTTCGGCGCGACCACCAAGATGGACGGCTGCGCCTCCGTCTACCCGGCGCTGGCGGCCATCTTCGTCGCCCAGGTCTTCAACGTCCCGCTGAGCGTGGGCGACTACCTGCTGATCGCCTTCGTCTCCGTGGTGGGCTCGGCCGCGACGGCCGGCCTCACCGGGGCGATCGTCATGCTCACCCTGACGCTGAGCACCCTGGGCCTGCCCCTGGAGGGCGTCGGCCTCCTGCTGGCCATCGACCCCATCCTCGACATGATCAGGACCGCGACCAACGTCGCCGGCCAGATGGTCGTCCCGGTGCTGGTGGCGCGCTCGGAGGGCCGTCTCGACGAGGCGGTCTTCAACGCCCCGCCGCAGCCGCTGGACGACGCGCCGTCCGGCAACACGCTGCGCGCGCCGGAACCGGCCACGGCCTGACGCGTGCGAAAGGAGGGCGGGCGGCTCACGGGCCGCCCGCCCTCTCGCATGCGGGCCCCCGGGCGGGCGGGTGACCTGCAAAGCGGGACGGGTGGGGTGATTGTGGCCCTAAGGTTGTCGGAAAGTGCCGTCTTTCTGGAGATTTTGGCGGGGATATGTCCGACGCGACGCCGTCGCTGGTCGCCGGCCGGTACCGGCTTGATGAGCTCATCGGCAGCGGGCCGATGGGCGAGGTGTGGCGCGGCTACGACACGCGGGCCGACTGGACCGTGGCCGTGCAGGTGCTCGGCGCCAAGGCCGCCGGCGGGGCCACGCGCGAGGTGCTCAGACAGCACGCCCAGGCCGTGGCCAAGGTGATCCACCCGAACGTGGCCATGGTGCTGGACGTCGGTGACCACGAGGGCGCGCCGTACCTCGTCATGGAGTTCCTCACCGGGCTGAGCCTGGGCGAGGAGGTCGCGGCCCGCGGGCCGCTGAAGGTCGTCGAGGCGTGCGACCTCGTGGGGCAGGCCGCCGCCGGGCTCGACGCGGCCCACCGGGCCGGCGTGGTGCACGGGAAGATCGGGCCCCACAGCTTCCGCCGCGCCGGGAGCGGGGTGCTGAAGGTCGTCGGGTTCGGGCTGGCGGGCCAGTCCGGGGGAGACGTCCGTTACCAGGCGCCCGAGCGGGCCGAAGGGGACGGCGGGCAGGCCGCCGACCTGTACGCGCTGGGCTGCGTCCTGTACGAGGTGCTCTGCGGACGTCCGCCCTTCGAGGGGACGGACGACGAGGTCCGCGAGCGGCACGCGCAGGCCGAGCCCGCGCCGCCCAGCCGGCACCAGGCCGGCGTGCCCGGTGAGCTGGACCGGCTGGTCCTCGCCCTGCTGGCCAAGGCGCCCGCGGGCCGTCCCGCCAGCGGCGAGGCGGTGCGCCGGGCGCTGGCCGCCATCGCCAGGCCGGGGTCCGCCCCCGTGCCCGACCCCGGCGACGGGACGCAGCCGTCGCCCGTTCCCGTCACCGGGGCGCAGGCGATGCCCGCCCCCGGACGCCCGGCGCAGCCGACGCCCGTCGGGGCGCGCTCCGGCGACACCGCGATCTACGAGGGGCCGCCCCTTGGCGGCGGCGCGGGCAACGGGCCGGATGGATCGTCCAACCGGAAGCTGTTCATCCAGCTCGGCGCGGCTGTCGCGGTGATCGCGCTGGTCACCGTGGGGATGATCGTGTGGACGGGAGCCAAGAACGACGTCGCCGCGCCCACGCCGTCCCCTGAGCCGACCATGGTGCAGACCTTCGACAGCGAGCCGCCGCCGACGCCGGAACCCACGCCCACCCTCAGCGACACCGGCGCGCCGCCGACCGCCCTGCACGAGACCGTCGTACCCACCCCCAAGGGGACCATCGGCTCCGCCGTCCCGCCGGGTGGCTGGCAGCACTGGATGCGGATGTTCGACGACGCGATCCGCAGCCAGGAGATCATCGGCGACGTCGACCCGCGGGTGGCGGCGAAGGCGCACGACAAGATCAGGAAGGCGGCCAGGAAGTACCAGGAGGGGCACCAGAACGCGGCGCGCGACCAGGTCGCGGGCGTGCTCCGCGATCTGGCCAAGGGCAGGGAGAAGGGCGAGGTTCCCAGCAGCGGGCCGCTGGCCGACTTCCTCGACAACTGGCGCGTCCGCTGAGCCGGCAGCTGGGTTCCCCGGCCGCCGGCGCGTCTCCTCAACCGCCTCCGGGGGCGGGAGCTGCCCGCCCCGGCGCAGGGGTTCAGTCGCGTGACATCAGCGTCAGCGCGTAGACGGCGACGGCGGCGAAGTCGTCCGCCGGTTCCGACGCCTGCCACGACCGCACGTCGTCCACGAACCTGCTGCCCCTGCCCGTGAAGCGGGCGTAGGCGTCCACGCCGTCCGCCGGGCAGGGGGACATGCCGTCGAGGTGGTCGCCGAGGCCCTCGTCGAACAGCGACGCGCTGTTCGGCCCGTTGACCACGGCGCCCCTCGCGGGCCTGCCCGTCAGGTTGGAGATCTGGTAGTGCGGGCAGCGGATCGACCGCTCTCCCACCTCCGCCACGAACGACACGCCCCACGGGTTGGCCCCGAACACCCAGCCGCGCTGCTGCGTCCCGAACGTGTCGTAGGACCTGTCGCCGCTCACCGACCGGTATAGCCGCGAGGTGGCCGCCAGGCCGAACGCGTGCGGAACCGCGTCGAACGCGTCGTAGGCCGCGCCCGCGCGGAACGGGTCCTTGGCCGCCCTGGCCGCCCCGATCGAGAGCTGTGCCTTCAGGTCGTCCACCAGCTGGGTCTCGGTGACCGCCAGCATGGACGCGTCGGCCGCCCGCATCGCCCTGACCAGGTCGGTGTGGGCGAGCGCGCTCACGTCGTACAGATTGAAGGTGTCGCCGCCCGCCTCGTGCGTCAGATACTGGCGTGCCCAGTGCGCCGACCGCTCCAGCCAGCCGCCCCACCGCGGATCGCCCAGCCGCAGGCCGGCCAGCGCCAGCTCGGCCCCGCCCAGCTCCATGTCGTCGCGCCAGGCGCTCTCCGGGTAGAAGGCGTGCGGCAGGGACGTGACGAGCTGCCCCACGTTCTCCGTCCTGGCCATCGCGTAGACGTCGGCGGCCTTGTCCAGCAGCTCCCTGGCTTTGTCGCGCGACGGCTCCAGCTGCGCGGCCAGCGCGAAGGCGGCCGCCGTCCGGCCCGCGAGGTTGGGGCTGATCGGCTCGCCGGGAGGGGCCGCGCGGAAGACCGGGCGGTGGCGCAGGAAGGGGTGCTCGGAGGTGTCGTCGGTCTCGGGGAGCCGCCAGACGTCGTGGTCGCCGGAGAACGTGCCCTCCTTGTTGCCCGCGCCGATGCCGACCTGGATGTAGAGGGTCTTGGTCGTCCCGTCCCACATCTTGTCGAGATACTTGGTCCCGTGGGCGGCCTCACGGCGCAGGCGGAGGTCGCCGGGGGCGCCGTCGCGGGCCGAGGCCCACAGCAGCGTGTCCACGTACGCCAGGATGTGGGTGAACTTGAGGTAGTCGCCCGCGTCGAACCAGCCGCCCTCCACGTCCACCGGTCCGCCGATCTTCGTCAGCTCGCCCTTGATCTCGTCCGTGTCGGGCCCGGTGAAGGCGGGCCACTCGTAGACGGTGGCCGCCCGGTCGTTGCGGTGCCGCCGCCCGCCGTCCCGCTGCCCGTTGAAGAAGGCGAGGATGCTGTCCGCCGGCGAGGCGGGGGCGACCTGGAACGACGGGGACGTCAGCGCGCCCGACCTGATCCGGTACCTGCCCGGCGCGCGCAGCCGCGACAGGTCCAGGTCGTAGACGTGCCCGTAGGAGGCGTTCCACGAGCCGAGGTCGCGGCCCGCCGTCCCCTTCAGCACCTCGCGCCCGTCGCGGTCCACGACGCTGAACCGCGCGCCCGGCGACGGCGCGCGGCTCATCAGGTACGCGTGCTTGGCCTCGGCGGGTCCGAACCCCACCTGGTCGACGCGGATGTGTCCGGACGGCTCAGCCTGGGCCATGGCGGGCCCTCCCGTGGTACTGGCCACCGTGCTTCCCACGGTGAGGACGGTCAACGCGATCGCTAGGGCGTGCCTCATCAAACGCTCCCATGGAAGTTAGGAAACCTTCCTAACCGGTTTGGGTGACGGTAGCCGGGCGGACAGGCGTGGTCAATACGCGTACATTGGCGAAATGACCGTCAACTACCCGGAGCGCCGGGCGCGGCTGGCCGCGCTGCTGCCCGCCTGCGAGGTGGACGCCGTCCTCGTCACCTCGCTCGTCAACGTCCGCTACCTCACCGGGCTCGACAGCTCGAACGCGGCCGTCCTGGTCGGGGCCGACGGCTCGGCGCTGCTCGCGACCGACAACCGCTACATCGGCAAGACGCGCGGGCTGGACGTGGAGACGGTCGAGGCGGCCGACGTGGCGGCCAGGCTGGCCGCGCCGGGTGTCGGGATCGAGGCCGCGCACATGAGCGTGGCCACCTTCATCCGCCTGGGCGAGGGCCTCGTCCCCCTGGAGCCGCTCGTGGAAGGGCTCAGAGCGGTCAAGGACGACGACGAGCTGGAACTGCTCCGCACCGCCTGCGCCATCAGCGACCAGGCGTTCGCCGACGTCTCGGCGCGCATCGGGCCGGGCCTGACCGAGCGGGAGGTGGCCCGCCTCCTCGAGGCCCGCATGGTCGAACTGGGCGCCGACAAGCCCGCCTTCGAGTCCGTCGTCGCCTCGGGCGAGAACGGCGCGATCCCGCACCACGACCCGACCGACAGGCGGCTGCGCGCCGGCGACCTGGTCACCATCGACTTCGGCGCCCGCTACCAGGGCTACCACGCCGACATGACCCGCACGCTCTCGATCGGCGAGCCCGCCGCCTGGCAGCGCGAGCTCTACGACCTGGTGGCCGCCGCCCAGCGGGCCGGCCGCGAGGCCCTGGCCCCCGGCGCCGCCGCCCGCGACGTGGACGCGGCCGCCCGCTCCGTCATCGAGGCCGCGGGCCACGGCGGGCACTTCCGGCACGGTCTCGGCCACGGCGTCGGGCTGGAGATCCACGAGGAGCCGTTCCTGGGCCCTGCGCGTACCGGTAGACTAGAGGATCGAGTTCCGATCACCGTCGAGCCTGGGGTCTATCTCCCGGGCCGGGGCGGCGTTCGTATCGAAGACACGCTCGTGACGCGTGAAGGCGGGCCGGAACTTTTCACTAAGACGACCAAGGAGCTGCTCGTCCTTTAGAGCGGCCGCACGCGGGAGAAACGAGTGGCGACGACCAACGACCTCAAGAACGGCATGGTGCTGAAGCTCGACGGCGGTGAGCTCTGGGCCGTTGTGGAGTTCCAGCACGTGAAGCCGGGCAAGGGCGGCGCGTTCGTGCGCACCAAACTCAAGAACGTGCTGTCCGGCAAGGTTGTCGACAAGACCTTCAACGCCGGCGTGAAGGTCGACGTGGCCAACGTCGACAAGCGCGAGATGCAGTACTCCTACCGTGACGGCGACGACTTCGTCTTCATGGACACCGAGACCTACGACATGGTCAACGTCGGCAGCGGCACGGTGGGTGACGCCGCCAACTACATGCTGGAGAACACCCTGGCCACGGTGGCCTTCAACGAGGGTGCCGCGCTCTACGTCGACCTGCCCGCCGCGGTCGAGCTGACCATCGCCAACACCGAGCCCGGCCTGCAGGGCGACCGCTCCACCGGCGGCACCAAGCCCGCCACGCTCGAGACGGGCGCCGAGATCAAGGTCCCGCTCTTCATCACCACCGGTGAGCGGGTCAAGGTCGACACCCGCAGCGGCGAGTACCTCGGCCGGGCCTGAGTGTCCGCCCGAGGCAAGGCACGCAGGCGCGCGCTCGACATCCTCTTCGAGGCCGAACTGCGCAGCGAGGATCCGCTGAAGATCCTCGCCGAGCGCGTTGACCGGCAGGAGCCCCCGGTGAACGAGTACACCTCGGCCATCGTCGAGGGCGTCGCCAGGCACCGGGCCCGCATCGACGAGCTGATCACCACGTACGCGGAGGGCTGGACCCTCGACCGCATGCCCGCGGTCGACCGCAACCTGCTGCGCGGTGGCACGTACGAGCTGCTGTGGATGCCTGACGTGCCGGAGGGCGTGGTCATCAGCGAGTGGGTGCACCTGGCCGGGGAACTGTCCACCGATGAGTCCCCGCAGTTCGTCAACGGCCTGCTGGCCCGCTTCAAGCAGCTCAAGGCCAGCATCACGCTGTAACCCCGACGGCGGCCCACCCGCGGGGATCGGGATGGCGGGCGGGGCGTCGCCCGCGTCCCGGCCGCGGGGAAGCGGGTGGGGCGGGGAGCGCGTAGGGTGGGCGTGTTCGTCGTGGAGAGGGAGTTGAGGCGACGTTGCGTGCTGAAGGCGTCACGAGGGCCCCGGCGGTGCGTACCGCCGTCGTCTGGGACGCGTTGCGGGCGGTGCTGGCCGAACGGGCCGAGGCCACCGGGCGCGGGGGGCTCGACATCGTCGACGCCGGCGGCGGAACCGGAGGGTTCGCCGTGCCGCTGGCCGAGCTCGGCCACACCGTGACGGTCGTCGACCCGAGCCCCGACTCGCTGGCCGCGCTGGAGCGCCGGGCCAAGGAGAAGGGCGTGGCGGTCAGGGGCCTCCAGGGGGACGCCGCCGACCTGGGCGAGCTCCTCAGTCGCGACAGCGCCGACCTGGTGCTCTGCCACAGCGTCCTCGAGTACGTCGAGGACCCGCTCAGCGCGCTGAGCGCCGTGGCCGGGGTGCTGCGTGTGGGCGGCGCGGTGAGCGTGCTGGCCGCCAACCCGGTCGGCAGTGCCATCCACCGCGCTCTGGCGGGCCAGTTCGACGAGGCCAGGGCGGTGCTCGATGACCCGAGCGGAAGCTGGGGCGACCGCGATCCCACGCCGCGCCGCTACAGCGCCGCCGCCCTCGCCGAGTTGTTCGCCGCCACCGGGTTCACGGTGGGCGCGGTGCACGGGGTGCGGGTCTTCGCCGACCTGGTGCCCAGCAGGCTCGTCGACGGGGAGCCCGGCGCGGCCGAGTCGCTGGTGGCGCTGGAGCAGGCCGCCGCGACCCATCCGGTGCTGCGCGACATCGCCACCCAGCTCCACGTCCTCGGGCACCGGAGCTGACGATGCCGAAGCGATACAGGTCATAGAACGCGTGTTCGGATAGACTCGGCAGCGTGTCTCGCAAGCAGATCACGGGCATCGGCCCCGCTCCACAGACCGGGGCCGACGACAGCGGCTGCCCTGTCCTGCACGTCGACATGGACGCCTTCTTCGCCAGCGTCGAACTGCTCGACCGTCCCGAGCTGAGGGGGCGGCCGGTGATCGTGGGCTCGCCCGCCGGGCGCGGGGTGGTGCTCAGCGCCACCTACGAGGCCCGCGCGTACGGCGTGCACTCCGCGATGCCGATGAGCCGGGCCCGCCGCCTGTGCCCGCAGGCCACCGTCATCCCGCCCAGCCGCGACAAGTACTCCGAGGTCTCCAAGGGGGTCATGGAGATCTTCCACGCGATCACCCCGCTGGTCGAGCCGATCGCGTCCGACGAGGCGTTCCTCGACGTCGGCGGCGCCAGGCGCAGGCTGGGCTCGTCCGGCGCGATCGCCGCGATGATCAGGGCCCAGGTCCTGGAGCGGTACGGCATCACCTGTTCGGTCGGCGTCGCCAGCAGCAAGTTCGTCGCAAAACTCGCCTCAAAGCAGTGCAAGCCCGACGGCCTGTTGGTGGTGCCCGCCGACGAGGTGGTCGACTTCCTCCATCCGCTGCCCGTCTCGGCGCTGTGGGGCGTCGGCGAGCGCACCGAGCAGGCCCTGGTGCGGCTCGGCATCCGCACCGTGGGCGACCTGGCCAGGGTGCCCCCCAACACGCTGCGGCGCGAGCTGGGCCAGGCCGCGGGCGGCCATCTCGCCGCGCTGGCCTGGGGGCGCGACGAGCGTCCTGTCACCGCGCACGTGCCCGACAAGAGCATCGGCAACGAGGAGACGTTCGCGGCCGACGTCGACGACCCCGAGGTGATCAAGCGGGAGCTGCTGCGGCTGTCGGAGCGGGTGGCCGCCCGGATGCGTAGGAGCGGGCACGTGGGCAGAACGGTGAGTGTGAAGCTGCGCCGGGCCGATTTCTCCACGATCACCAGGTCTCGCACCCTGCGGGAGCCGACCGACGTCGCCCAGGAGATCTACGCCACGGCCTGCGAGCTGTTCGAGGCGGCCGGGCTGGAACGGGTGCGCCTGCGGCTGGTGGGGGTCAGGATGGAGAACCTGCGTCCCGCCGATTCGGCCACCCGCCAGCTCAGCCTGGGCGAGCGCGAGACGGGCTGGCGCGAGGCGGAGCAGGCGATGGACCAGGCAATCCGAAGATTCGGGCCAGATGCGGTGCTCCCGGCATCGCTTGTTCGGGGCAGACTTGATGAAATGGAGGAATGACGTCGATGTCGCGACTTCGGGGGAGGGGGCACAGATGGTCCACAATGGAGCTATGACGTCACCTCCGGTTTGGTCTGCGTTGGACGTTTGCTTTCGCGTACGTCTACAGCCTCGTATTCTGGGGATAACCGACCGCGAGGTCCGGACACCCCGTGTCGTCCGTTGCCGTCTTCCCCGTCCTGGGGCCGTCCTTGGGAGGCGCCGTGCCGCTCTCTGAGCACGAGCAGCGCTTGCTCGACCAGATCGAGCAGGCCCTCTACGCCGAGGACCCGAAGTGGGCCAACACCGTAAGGATCAGTGACCCGCGCAGCCACTACAAACGTCGCCTGATCAGGGCCTCCATCGGCTTTGCTCTCGGCGTCGTCCTGTTGATGGTGGGCGTGGTGATCAACCTGATCCCCCTCGGCGTCGGCGGTTTCGTGGTCATGCTCGCCGCGTGTCTGTGGGGCCTGTCGAGCTGGAAACGTATGAACGGGTTCGGCGACTCCGCCCCGTCCTCCGGCACGGCGGCCCAGGGCAAGGGCCCCCGCAGGGGCAGTCGCGCAACCTTCATGGAACGCATGGAAGAGCGCTGGCGCCGGCGCCACGACGAACATTAGAAGCCCCGAGACGATCGTGCGGCCGTCCTCCGCGGGAGGGGACGACCGCACGATCGCTCTGTGAGTCAGGAACCCTTCTGGGCCGCCGTCCGGCGCAACCTGATGTTCTCCAGCCGGTCGAACCCGTCGAGCAGCCGCTCGCCCATCAGGCGCAGTCGGCGCAACGTCGAGGGCGGCAGCAGCACCGCCCGCAGCCGCCGCCCGCGTGACACGGTCGCCGCCAGCGCCAGGCGCACCCGGCGCAGGTCCTTCTTGAGCGGCCCGATCTCGCCGGGATTCCTGGCGAACAGCGCCCGCTCCACCACCGACGCGATCGCCGCCATCGACGCGGCCGACTCGGAGTCGAACTCGTACTGCTCGGTCAGCCGCCGGGCGAGCGCCCGGGGCGTCTCGCTGGGCTGGCGGGCCATCCCGTAGTCGTAGAGCGCGTCGTCCAGTTCCGCCCACGCCGCCGCCACCGACGGATGGCTGCCCGCCACCACGCGGGCCGTCACCTCGTCCGACGGCTCCGACACCTTCCACGCCAGCGCGCGCAGCCGCCTGTTCCTGGTGACCAGCCGTATCCCCGCCGGGATCAGCAGGATCAGCAGCAGCCCGGCCGCGCCGATTCCGATCTTCCCGATCAGCGGCATCGAGTCGTCGGCAGGCAGCCCGGCGGGCGCGAGCCCCGCCTCGCGGTCGAGCTCACGCGGGTTGCGCCGGTTCTGCGGGCCGAGCGGCTCGTCCTCCGCGGAGCTGGTCGAGCCCGGGGTCGGCGTCGAGGCGTCGCCCGTGGAGGGGGCCGGCGGCTGCGTGTAGGCCGGGACGCGGGCGCTGCCCTGGCCGAGCGAACCGGTCGGAGTGGGCTCGAACGGCAGCCAGCCGACGCCCTCGAAGTACAGCTCGGGCCAGGAGTGCGAGTCGTTTGTGCCGACCTGCCACCGGTCGCCCAGCTTGGTGCCGCCCGTGTAGCCGATCGCCACCCTGGCGGGGATGCCGACCAGCCTGGCCAGCAGCGCCATCGAGGCGGCGAACTGCTCGCAGTACCCGGCCCTGCTGCGCAGCAGGAAGTCCTTCAGCGCGGAGTTGCTGTGGCCCTGCGTCCTGAGGCTGTAGGTGAACTTGCCGGTCCTGGTGAAGAACTCCTGCAGTTTCACCGCCGCGTCGTAGTTGGACTTCGCGCCGTTCGTCACCCTGAGCGCCAGGTCCCTGATCTCCGGCGGGAGGTTGTCGGGCACCTTCAGGTAGCGCACGTCGGCCGCCGGCTTCGGCTGCGGCAGCGACCGCAGCAGCTCAGGGGTCGGCGCGGGCTCGCTGGTGGCCACCTCGTAGTCGATCCCGGCGGCCTCGTCCCTGGTGGAGAAGACCATCAGGGTCTTGACGTCAGCCCGCCAGTCGCCGTCGATGTTGATCTGCGTCGGCGGGTACGGAAGCGGCAGGAACGACAGCTTGGCGATCTCGTCGCTGATGCTGATCCTGGTCACCACGTCGGTGATCTTCGTCGACCGGTCCAGGCCGGGCGGCGCGGGCAGCGGGCCGTTGTCCGTCCTGTTGTCCGGTGCGCCGTTCGGCTCCGACATGCCGAACTGCTCGCCGTCGAAGGTGTCGAGCGAGTAGATCCGCAGGTAGCGGGGCGTGTCGTCGCTGTTGGTGTAGGTGAGGACGGTCCGCCGTTCCGGCAGTTCGAGCTGGCCCTTCAGGTTCGCGATCGGGTTCGGGATGCTGATCGAGTTGCCCTTGCCCGAGCCCCTGCCGCCCACGCCGAAGGTGAAGAACGAGACCGGCTCCATCGGCGGCATCGCCCAGCCGAGCAGCACGGCCAGCGCGATCGCGGCGAACCCGATGCGTTTGCCCGACAGCCGCAGGCCGCTCGTGTCGGCCGTCTCGCGCGGCGTGTCCGGCGACAGGGCGGCGGATGCGCGGGTCCGGCGCACCAGCACCGCCCTGCCCCAGTGCCCCACCCGCTCACGCCCGTCGGCGATCAGCAGGCTGGTGAAACCGAGAGCGGCGAGGATGAACGCGGGCCAGCTGATCGGGTCCGGCAGGATCGTGGCCGGGACGGTCGCCAGCGCCAGGATCGGCAGCCCCGCCAGCGCCGCCCGCCGCAGCCGCGTGGCGAACAGGTCCACGGTGATCGCGATCAGCCCCACGCCGCCGGTCGTCAGCAGCGCGATGCCCGCGTTGGCGGGCACCGGGGCGGCGAAGCGCTGGATGTCGGCCCAGCCGGTGGCCAGCAGCCTGCCCAGCTCCAGCACCGAGCCCTTGGTCGGCACCACCACCGCCCACGCCTCATGGGAGACGTACGTCGCGGTCAGGTAGATCCACAACGCGGCCACGCTCAGGAACGGCGCCGACCACGGGGGCAGCGACAGGCGTCCGCTCAGCAGGCTGGCGGCCATCACCACGAGCACCGCGCCCATGGAACTCCAGAACCAGGCCCCGCCCTGGAAGAGCGGGTAGAGCAGGATGGCGGCGGTGAACGTCGCCACCGCCGAGGCGATCGACAGCCTCATGCCGCACCTCCCGACAGCGCGTACCTGCCGCGGTTGGCGGCGTCCTGCCACACCGACGCGATCGAGGCCCCCGCGGGCAGCCTGACGATGCGCCAGCCGTTGCCCGCGAGCACGCCCTGGACGGCCTGGTAGTTCCCCGCCGCGTCCGGCTCGCCGCCGTCCCAGGTGTCGACGTCGAGCAGCACCGCGACCGCGGTGACGCCGCTGTGCCTGAGCCTGGCCAGCTCCCTGGCCTCCTCGGGGTCGAGCGCGCCGAGGACGGCCACGATCAGGCCGTCGCCGCCGCCCTGGCGCAGCGCGCTGATGCCGAGCTCCAGCGAGCGGGCGGCGCTGTGCCGCACCACCGCGAGCGTGTCGAGCAGGGACCAGCTCAGCCCGGAGTCGGTCAGGTGCTCCGCGCCCTGGTCGGTGACCAGGCGCAGGCCGAGGCCCTCGTGGGCGAGGTGCACGCCGATCGAGGCCGCCGCCGAGACCGCCACCTCGAAGGACGAGCGCGGGCCCTCACCGCGGTGGGCGTACCTGCGGGCGTCGAGCAGGAGGGCGCCGCGGCTCTGCCACTGCTGCTCCTCGCGCCGCACCATCAGCTCGCCGTGCCTGGCGGTGGAACGCCAGTGGACCCGCCGCAGGTCGTCGCCCTGCCGGTACTCGCGCGGCGCCACGTCGTCGTCGCCGGCCGCCGCCACGCTCCTGGTGCGGCTGTCGCCGCCGCCCGTCCACTCGCCTGACAGCCGCACGTGGGGCAGCGCCACCACCTGCGGCGTCACCACCAGCGTGTCGCTGATCGTGAACGAGCGGGTCAGCTCCACCAGCCCGAACGGGTCGGCGATGCGCACCGACAGCGGCCCGATCGTGTAGCGGCCGCGCAGGTCGGAGCGGACCCGGTAGTCGACCTCGCGGACGCCCCGCGACTCCACCTTGTCCAGCACGAACCTGGGCCGCACCCCCAGCGCGTAGGGGACGGTGTCCTCGATCAGCAGCAGCCCCGTCGGCAGCCGGGTGACGTTCTCCAGCCGCAGCGTCACCGTGGCCTCGCCGCCCGCCTCCGCCCGCGGCGGGTCCAGCCGCCTGGCGCAGCTCAGCCGGTACCTCGTCCGCGCGACCACCATCGCGGCCAGCAGCGGCAGCGCCGTCACCAGCACCCCGATGCGGAACAGGTCGTTCTCGCCGAGCAGCACGGCCATCAGCAGCGCGGCCAGGCCCGAGGCGAGGAACGACCGGCCCCGCGAGGTGAGCGCGCGCAGTCCGGCTCTCACGACGCTCGCGTCTCCGGCACGGGCACGCGCCTGACCAGCTCGGTCACCACCTGCTCGGGCAGGCGGCGCTGGCCCTGGGCCTCCACGCTGGGCAGCAGCCGGTGCGCCAGCACCGGGACGGCCAGCTCCTGCAGGTCGTCGGGGATGACGTAGTCGCGCCCCGCCAGCGCGGCGTGCGCCCTGGCGGCCCTGACCAGCTGCAGCGTCGAGCGGGGTGAGGCGCCCAGGCGCAGGTCGGGGGAGTGGCGGGTGGCCACCACCAGGTCGATGGCGTACTTCTTGACCGGCTGCGAGACGTACACGCCGCGCACCGCCTCGATCAGGGCGCGCACCTCGGCCGTGGTGGCCACCGGCTCCAGCTTGTCGAGCGGGGAGGTGCCGCCGTGCACGTCCAGCATCTCCAGCTCGGCCGTGGGCTCGGGGTAGCCCATCGCGACGCGCGCGGTGAAGCGGTCGCGCTGCGCCTCGGGCAGCGGGTAGGTGCCCTCCATCTCGATGGGGTTCTGCGTGGCGATCACCATGAACGGCGCGTCGAGCTGGTACGTCACGCCGTCGACGGTGACCTGGCGCTCTTCCATGCACTCCAGGAGCGCCGACTGCGTCTTGGGGGAGGCGCGGTTGATCTCGTCGCCCACCACGATGTTGGCGAAGACGGGGCCCGGCTTGAACTCGAACTCGCGCGTCTGCTGGTTGTAGGCGCTGACACCGGTGATGTCGCTCGGCAGCAGGTCGGGCGTGAACTGGACGCGGCGCACCGGGCAGTCGATGGACCGCGCCAACGCCTTGGCCAGCATGGTCTTGCCGACCCCTGGCACGTCCTCGATGAGCAGGTGCCCCTCGGCGAGCAGCACGGTGAGCGTGAGCCGGACGGCGTCGCTCTTGCCCTCGATCACCCCTTCGATGGCCTGCCGGATCCGGTGGGCAGTGGAAACCAGCTCCTCGAGCTGGTGAGGGACGTCATGGGTTACTGCCACCGGGCCTCCATGAGAAGTGCGGCCGTCCCGCGGGAGGATGCCATTGCGGGAGCCATGCCATTCCTTTTCCATTGTCTGTACGACCCTACGACGCTGCGGGTTCTTGAGCGACATTTGCTGATATTCCACCGAACCTGCGAAGTGTCTGCGTTCTAGGTGCACAGCCGTACGAATCCTGTGACACTGCGCGCCCGCGATCGCCCCACTTTCCTCCACGCGGACCGGCCCGAAGCGTGGGAAGCCCGAATTCCGCGGGCTTCCCAACCCTCGACACGCCCATGAGGGTTCGCCCGCCCCCCACCGCCCCCCACCCGGCCCCATCGCTCTGACCTGCGGTAACGCGAAGCAAACCGGCAGCGAACAGGGTTGGAATCAGTTGACGGTGGAGAGAAGTGGAGTATGGTGGTGCGCAGTGGAGGGCCCGGTGCGCCAGCGTCGAGCGCTTCACTAGGCACGGGAGGTGGGGCCGATGTTCCTCGGCACCCATCAGCCGCGTCTCGACGACAAGGGACGGCTGTTCCTGCCGGCTAAGTACCGTGAGGAGCTGGCGGAGGGTCTTGTGATCACCAAAGGCCAGGAGCGATGCCTCTACGTCTTTCCCGTGGAGGAGTTCCAGCGCATAACCGAGGCTCTCAGCACCGCCCCGGTCACCGCCAAGGCGGTACGTGACTACAGCCGCGTCTTCTTCGCCAGCGCGTCCGACGAGAAACCAGACAAGCAGGGGCGCGTCACGATCCCGCAGGGCCTGCGCCAGTACGCGGGCCTGGAACGTGACTGCGTGGTCATCGGGGCCAACACCCGGCTGGAGATCTGGGACGCGCAAGCCTGGGACACCTATCTCAACGCGCAGGAGCAGGCGTTCGCCGATCTGTCGGAGGAGGTGCTGCCAGGGATCTTGTAGGAGCCACGGTCGATCCGTCGGTGATGTCGTTCGGCGAGGTCTCCACCCGCAACCACTGCCGGCCAGCTGATGCACCTTCCCCGGTGTCAGATGGCGGGCGTCCACGAAGAGGGTGCGGATGGGGACCTGGCCGGGCGGCACCGGGGTGGGGCCCAGGAAATCCGATTGGTCACCGGACGCGTCATCCGCGAGTCTGGACGCGAGAGGGGGGTTTGGAGATGCACGACACCGCTGGCACCGGCGGTCACGTTCCGGTCATGCTCGACCGCGTAATGGAGCTGATGGCTCCGGCGCTATCAGGACCGGAGCCGGTCGTCGTCGACGCCAACCTCGGCCTCGGTGGCCACTCGGAGGCCCTGCTCGCCGCGCACCCGTCACTTCACGTGATCGGCATCGACCGTGACCCGTTCGCGATCGACTTCTCCACGCGCAGGCTCGCGCCCTTCGCCGGCCGCACCACACTCGTCCACGCCTCGTCCGACGAACTGGCCGCCGTGCTCGCCCGCGCGGGCCGCACCACCGTCGACGGCGTGCTGTTCGACCTGGGCGTCTCCTCGCCGCAGCTCGACGAGGCCGAGCGCGGCTTCGCCTACTCCTACGACGCGCCTCTCGACATGCGGATGGACACCGAGCAGGAACTCACCGCGGAGAAGGTGGTCAATTCCTACTCCGCTGCGGACCTAACCCGCATCCTCCGCGATTACGGCGAGGAACGGTTCGCACCGCGTGTCGCGGCCCTAATCATCAAGGAAAGGGCCAAGGAGGCCATAACGTCGACTAAGCGGCTCGCGGAGATCGTCCGGCAGGCGATTCCCGCCGCGACGCGGCGCACCGGGGGCAACCCCGCCAAGAGGACTTTCCAGGCGCTGCGCATCGAGGTGAACGCGGAGCTCGCCGCCCTGGAGGCGGCGCTTCCAGCGGCACTCGACGCGCTGGCGCTCGGTGGGCGAGTGGTCGTGCTCTCCTACCACTCCCTTGAGGACCGGCTCACCAAGCAGGTCCTTGCGGCGCGAACCAGGGACACCAGCCCGCCCGGGCTGCCCGTCCCGCTGCCGGCTCACCAGCCGCGGTTCCGCCTGGTGACGAGGGGAGCCGAGCTCCCAAGCGAAGAAGAGCTGGCCCGCAACCCGCGGGCGGCCTCGGCCCGGCTACGGGCGGCAGAGAGGATCCGTGTTGACGACCAGGACTGAGCAGGAGACCAGGCGGGGTACGCCCGTCCGCGGCGACGTGCCCAAGACCGGCCAGCGCAGGCCCGGAGTGCCACACCAGTCCAAGCCCATCCCGCGGCCACGCCCGTCGACCGAGGGGCCGAAGCCCGGCACGGCACGTCCTGCCGCCGCGCGTCCCGCCCCGGCGGCCGTCAGGCGGCGTCCGGTGGTGCGGCGGCGCCAGCGCGCGCCGTTCGTGCTGCTCGTCGTCGGGCTGCTCTGCGGCGGCCTGGTGAGCCTGTTGCTGCTCAACACCGTCCTGGCCCAGGACTCGATCACCGCGAAGAACCTGCGCGACGAGATCGCGGACGCCCGCCAGCAGAACGAGGCGGCCTGGCAGCAGAACCAGATCGACACCCAGCCGGGCGCCGTCGCGGAGAAGGCCGAGAACCAGGGCCTGCACCCCGACGACACCATCCACGTCATCAGCCCCGGTGCGAACAACCAGGTGGACCAGGGCCGGTGAGGGAATCGGGCGGCAGGGGGCAGGGCCCCGGCCGCGGCTCAGGCGGCGCCGGCTCTCAGGGAGGGCCCGGCGCCGCTCGGCGTACGCCGGGAGGTCCCGGACGCCAAGGGCGGCAGGGCGGCTCGGCCCGTTCGGAGGGGGCGGGCCGGCCGCCGTCGCCCGACAACCCGCCGCGTGACGCCGGGAAGCGTCCCGACCCCCTGGACCTCCCCTTCGGCCGCGACCAGGGCGACACGCCCCGCAACCGCCCCCCGCAGGACCCCACCGGCCGCCCACGCCCCCGTTCCCGCCAGGAGGAGGGCGAGGCCCCGCGCGGCCGCCCCCGCGACGAAGGCGGCGCCGCGCGCGGCCGCCCCGGTGATGGTGACGGCCCGCGTGCGCGCGCCCCGCAGGACGGGCGCGAC